>VGYW01000238.1 GCA_016872875.1 Planctomycetota bacterium
CTGCGATTCAGACGTAAGCACGCTCGGGGTTCCGCTCCGCTGCCATCGAAAGCGGCATCTGCGATGCCGCACTCCACAATCCTCCCCCAACTGGGCGTGGGGGACTATGGAGTGCGGTGACGTGTCACCGCTTTTGTTCCCAGCGGAGCGGTCGAAGAAGAGGATGCCCTGTGCCACTGTCCCCGACCCCAGGAAGCCGCCCCGGGCAGAGAGGTTGCCGGCTCGCGTCTTACGTCTGAATCGCTGCTCCCCCAGATGAAGAGAATCGAGGACGAGGGACGAGGACGATCAGGCAGCCACCTCTTGACACTGTCCCACTCTAAGCCTATAGTTGCACCAGCTACCCTTGAGGAGGACCCGCATGGCGAAGCTGACGATTCGGCTGGAGGACAGGCTCGGGACGATCAGCCCGATGCTCTACGGGCATTTCGCCGAGCACCTGGGCCGCTGCATCTACGAGGGCTTCTGGGTGGGGGAGGGCTCGCCCATCCCGAACACCCGCGGCATCCGTAACGACACGGCGGCCGCCCTGCGGCGGCTCCGCGCGCCCGTGCTCCGCTGGCCCGGCGGCTGCTTCGCGGACGACTACCACTGGCGCGACGGCCTCGGCCCGCGCGACGCCCGCCCACGCCGCGTGAACCTCTGGTGGCACGCCGAGGAGGCGAACCACTTCGGCACCCACGAGTTCATTGACCTCTGCCGCCAGGCCGGAGCGGCCCCCTACATCTGCCTCAACGTCGGCTCAGGCACCCCCGAGGAGGCCGCCGCCTGGGTGGAATACTGCAACTGGGCGGGCAACACCGCCCGCTCCGCCGAGCGGGCCGCCAACGGCAGCCCCGAGCCCTTCGCCGTGAAATACTGGGGCGTTGGCAACGAGAACTGGGGCTGCGGCGGACGCTTCTACCCCGACGACTACGCCCGCGAGTACCGCCGCTTCGCCTGCTACCTGCGCGGCCGCTCATCCTCGCCCATCGAGCTCATCGCCTGCGGCCACAACACGCCCGACTGGAACCGCCGCTTCCTCGAAACCCCCGGCGACATGCGCATGCTCGACCACCTCTCGGTCCACCGCTACTACAACTGCGGCCACGCGACCGAGTTCACCGACACCGAGTGCTACAACCTCTACCCCCGCGCCCTCCAGGTGGAGCAGGACATCACCGAGGCAGCCACGGCCATCGCCCTCTACAACCGCACGGGACGCAAGATCGGCGTCATCGTGGACGAGTGGGGCGTCTGGCACCCCGAGGCCGGCAACGCCACCGGACTCTACCAGCGCAACACCCTCCGAGACGCCCTCGTGGCCGCCGCGGTCTTCGACGCCTTCAACCGCCACGCCGACGCCCTGACGATGGCCAACATCGCCCAGACCATCAACGTCCTCCAATGCGTCGCCCAGACGCAGGAGGAGAAGATGTGGCTCACACCGACCTACCACGCCTTCGACCTCTACAAGGAGCACATGGGCAACGCGAGCGTGCGGGTGGAGATGGCGGACGTGCCGACCGTGGAGGCCAGAAAGGGCGATGGCGCGGCGGTCCAACTCCCCGTCCTCAGCGCCTCGGCCTCCGTCAGTCCCGAGGGCAAGACGCTCATCCTCACCCTTCAGAACTCCCACCTCACCGAGCCGTGCGACGTGGCGATTCGGCTGCGCGACGGCGCAGCACTGAAGGCTGCCGCCAAGGTCCTCACGGCGAAAGACGTCCGCGACCACAACGGCCCCGAAGCCCCGCACAAGGTGCGCCCCAGGCGGTTCGAGCTGGGCGCGAAGGGCAGCACCCTCCGCGCCACCATTCCGCCCCACGCGCTCGTCTGCGCCAGGGTGGCCTTGCGGTGAGCCGTCTTTGCTCTGGAGAGTTCCCGGTTTGTAGTGCGGCCTTCAGGCCGTTTCCTGGCGGGACGGGCTGAAGCCCGCACTACGAACTTGTGCAGACTGTCTCCCGCGCCCGGAGTGGCATCCGGCGGGGGGTCAGGGCTTGGCCGCGGGCTCGGCCTGGCGGGGCTTCGGCGCCCAGGTGTCGTCGCCAGTGATGTCGAGCGTGCTCAGCCCGAGGATGAGGTCGAGCAGCTCGACCGGGTTCAGGCCGGCCTCGATGGAGAGGGCGGCGGTGCCCGCGAAACCGATCCAGAACCTCTCGGCGAACTTGCCCCCTGTGGTCGGTTCGAGGTCCCTGGCATAGCGGCGGATTGTGATGAAGGGGCCGAGGGTGCTCACGCGGTTCCCCTCGCCGTCGCTGCCCTCCTCGTTGCCCACGAGTGGGAAGCCGGCCTCGAAGCCGATGTCGCCGATATAAACATCGCCGCCCCGCCCCTTCTCCCAGCCGCGGTCGCCATAGCGGCCGCGCCAGCCCCAGCGTTCGCGGTGCGCGATGCCCGCGCCCACCACCGCCCAGTCGGTGAACCTGGCCCTCGCATAGGTCATCAGCCCGCCCCCGATCGAGAACTGGAAGCAGTCGGCCAGATCGGCCCCCCGCCTCGCGAGATAGCCCCTGGGCGGCTGCGCGCAGCCGAACAACAATAAACAGGCCGTTCCCAACGCCAGCCCGTAGGCAACCCGTCGCTCAGGCCTCACGTCTCTTCTCCTCTGGTGGCCCTTCGCGCCTGCCGTTCACCACCGGATCGCGCAGGCTTAAGGGGGTCGGCAGCGGCCCAGCCCGCTCCGGCGGGCGGCAGACGGTAGCCACGGGCGTAAGCCCGTGGAACACGGCGTTACTCCCCTGCCAAGCCCCCGCAGGGGGCGGCAGATGCCCCGATTCCCGCAGAGCCAGGTCTCTGCCGCCCCCTGCGGGGGCTGGGGCCAAGGCGCTCGCCCGCTTCCACGGGCTTACGCCCGTGGCTACCTTCTGCCGCCCTGCGGGCTGGCAGCGCCCCTTCGTCGGGCCCATCCGGTCCGCCATCCAGTATCGCCATTCCGGGCCGCGGCGTCAAGCGGGCGCCTTGCGCGCGCCGGGGGCGACCTTCACCCTCACGCCCCGTGCGGCCACGAGCGCGGCGAGGGCGTCGAGGTGGCCGGCCAGGGGCGCCTCAGCGCCCTCGAGGCGATACTCGCGTCCCAGCCGCCGGTACTTCCCCTCGGCGAAGCGGTGGTACGGCAGAAGCTCCAGGTATTCGAGCCGTGGGAAGCCGCGCACGAAGTCCGCTATCGCCGCCACGTTCGCCGCGTCGTCCGTGCAGCCGGGAATGATGGGCACACGGACGACGAGGGGCCTCGCCGCCGCTGCAAGGCGGCGCGCGTTGTCCAGGATCAGCTCGTTGCCCGCTCCAGTCGCCTCGCGGTGCCGGGCCGAGTCCATCAGCTTCAGGTCGAGCAGGACGAGGTCGGTGTGCGGGAGCGCCTTCTCGAAGGCGGCCCAGGGCACGCTCGCCGCGGTGTCGAGCGCGGTGTGGACGCCGCTGGCGTGGCAGCGGGCGAGGACCTCGGCGCAGAAGTCGGCCTGGAGGAGCGGCTCGCCGCCGGAGAGGGTTGCGCCGCCGCCCGAGTTGTCGTAGAAGGGCTTGTCCTTGAGCACCTCGGCCACCACCTCCTCGGCGGCCACGTCGCGCCCCTCCATCACGATGGCCTCGGCGTAGCAGACCTCCGCGCACTTGCCACACATCTTGCACAGCGTCTTCTCGTAGCGACGCTCCCCCCCATCTTGGTGGCACAGGCCTCCGGCCTGTGTCTCCCACAGGCGGGACGCCTGTGCCACCGATGCCCGCGCAGGAACCAGCCGGAGCGCCCCTGTTGGGCACGCCTCGAAGCAGTGGCCGCAGCGGATGCACTTCTGTGGGAAAAAGGCCAGCTCGGGGGCGAGGGCGATCGACTCCGGATTGTGGCACCAGAGGCACCGGAGCGTGCAGCCCTTGAGGAACACGGTGGTCCGGATGCCTGGGCCGTCGTGGATCGAGAAGCGCTGGATGTTGAAGACCCGACCTGTCATCGCGGAGCCGCAGTGGCCTTGGGGGATGGCCGACAACCGACCGCTTCCTATCGTACCAGACCGGCACCCCGATTTCCAGCACGGCCTCTGGTCCGAGTATAGCCTGTGGGGGCGCCTGGCACGCGCCGGCGAAGTTCACAGCGGCGTCGAGCCGCCGCACTCCGACAGGCTGTCGCATGCCACTGGGCATCCGGACACTTGACGCCCATCGTCCTGGGCGAGAACCGTGCCGAGCCTTAGAAGGCGATGGTGCCGCGCTTGCGGAGGTCGAGGCACTTCTTCACGAGTTCGACCATTTCGGGGGTGTAGCGGCAGCCGATGTCGCCGCCGTCCGATGCCTTCTTGCGGCAGGGGCTGCCGGGGGCGAGGCGGTAGTCGAGGCCCTTGGGGTCAACGAAGCGCGGGTCGGCGCTGAAGCACTTCTTCCCCGCCTTGGCGGCCACGAGGTAGCCGCCCGGATAGACGTCGCAGAAGTCGATCTGGGCGCCGGGCTTGGCACATTCCACCCTTTGGAAAATGCAGTCAACGGCCACACAGGGCTGGTCCGTGAGCGTGGTGCCCTTCGTCACCGTGCAGTTCCTCAGGTCGGCGGCCTTCGACACGTGGAGTATGACCAGGATGGAGTTCTCGGCCTTCAGGCCGCCCCAGGCGAACAAGCCGCCGTGGTCGTGGCAGTTGAGCCAGACGCTGTCCTTCAAGGCGATTTCGCCGCCCGACTTGCCAGTTCCCGCCACGGCGCAGTTCTCGATCTCGTAGCCCGCGCCGTCGCCGAGCGTGAGTGTCCACCAATTGGTCGTGGCGTTCATGCAAACGACAAGGGAGCGCATGCGGCAAGGCCCGCGAGCGACCCGCAGAGCCGAGCCCCAATCGCTGTTGCAGGCCTGGTGGGCCAGGGTCAGGCGTTCCACCGTTGTGTCCGCCGCCGCAATGTCGAGCAGGACGTCGAACGCCCCTGTCTTCCCGACGGACGTGAGGACTGGCCAGCCGTGCTTCCAGCCCCGGAGGGTCAGCCCTGCCTTCTCCTGCGGGACCACCAGCTTCTCGTTGAACGGCCCGTCATCCTGGATTTCGATCACGCTGTACGGCGGCGCCGCGTTGATCGCGTCCTGAATCCTCTGGTGGTCCGCCTTTCCAACCCTGCGGACGGTGAGGAACTTGCCGACCTTCTCGACGGCCTTGCGCATCTCGTCGAAGGACGGGGAGCGGGCGGCGTCAGTGACCGCGGGGGTATCGAGGAAGTCGGCCTTGAGCTTGTCAATCACGGGCTTGAGGTCGAAGAGCTCCTTCCGTTTGTAAAGCCGCGCGGCCTCGGCGTAGAGCTTCTCGGCTTGCTCGGAGCCTTTCTTGGCCTCCTCCTGCGCGGCGGTAGCCTCGGCTCGGGCCTTGGCCGCGTCGAGGTCCTGCTTGTGGGCGGCGAACCAGGCGGTCTTCCCGTAGCGCTTCTCGATGCCCTCCAGGTCGGCGCGGGCCTCCGCCAGCTTCTTGTTGGCGATGAGGTCGCGCGCTCGGTCGAAGGCGCTCGCAGCGAGGGGGTCAAGGTAGCGGTCAATCTGCGCGCCAAGCGACTTGGCCTTCTCCAGCAGCCCCTCGGCCGTGGCAGAGTCCTTCGCCACCAGCGCCAGCAATGCCCCCGCCACGCAATCCTCTGCGCTGTCCTTGTTGGCCACCAAGCCCACAAGGCGCTCCACGGAACGGCCTGCCAGGCTGCCCCAAAGATGCTCCTCGTCCTTTCCATTCGGCAAGGAGGCGATGATGGCCCTGTCGTCGGCCTTGGTGAGGTCCCCGTTGATCCCGCGGATGAGGAGGGAGCTCTTGCGGAGCCGGGGCTGCGCCTCGTTGATGCGGGCGATCATGCGCGCCTTGAGCTTCGCAAGGCGCTGCACCTCGTCGCGTCTGGCCGCCACGCTCGCCGCGAGCCCCGCGTCGCCGGGCTTCAGCTTCTCGAGGGCCTTCAGCGCGCCCTGGAAGTCCCACGCCGCCACCAGCGCCTCCGCCGGCGCCAGCTCCTGGCTCGCCCGGGCATCGTCGGCGCCGCCAGCAGGCGAGCAGATGGTAAAGGCGAGCAAAGCGGCCAGAAGGCCGAGAGGCAACCGTGCCACGCCTGAACCCTCCTGCGTCAATCGCCTTCTTCCCGGCAGACAGGCTCGCCGCCCTCACGTTCACGTCATCATATGGCCTGCGGGCAGGGAATTCAACCCCAACCGCGGGCGTACAGAAGGAAGCAAGGTCTCAAATCTCAGCAACCTCCCAAGTCCTTGAGATTCGGGGCGAGATGCGGCGGGCAGGCATGCGGGGGCTTTGCCCCCGAGCCCCCAGGATTCTCCGCTTTCGGGCCGCCGGCACCCCCATAGGATGGCGGCCGCGCTGGGCTCTGCACGACAATAGGCCGGAGTGGGTAGCGCCAGCGTCTCGCTGGCCGCCCGAGGCCGCCGGGACGGCGGCGCTACGAATTGTCGTACAGAGCCTACATGGCTGTTCACGATTCTCGCTCAATCCGCCGCACACTCTCTGGCAGGTCATTGTAGCCGCAAGCGTCTCGCTTGCGGTCAACTTGGCATCCGCACCCATTCGACAAGCGAGACGCTTGTCGCTACGTTGAGCGAGAATCGCGAATAGCCATATAGCTTCCCAGAGGGTGCCGGTGGCACAATGCGGTAAATCCCAGGGGGTCTGGGGGACTGGTCCCCCAGACGCGGCCACGTGATGGGCGCTCGCGCCGCGTGGCGAGTGTGACACCCATCGTTCGGGAGGGGAGTCGAGGACGAGGGACGAGGACGATTCGCGAAGGAGCGGCGGGGGTGAGGGGCTACACGGTGGCATGTGCGCCGCAGCGGGCGAGGGCCTCCTCGAAGGTCTCCTCGTGGCCCGAGTAGGAGCACGATTCGCTCTGGTGGGCGTGGCGGTCCTTGAGGGAGCGGAACTCGCGGAAGAAGGGGCTGGAGAGCGCCTGGGCGAGGGAGACCTCCTTGAGGGAGTCGGCGGCGAGGCGCGCGGCCGGGCAGGGCTCGAGGTAGCCGTCGGGCGACACGTGGGCGATGCCGTTCCCGCCCGCCTGGCAGCCGCCGAAGCGCACCTCGTCGGCTGGGAAGCCGATGATGGGCTGGTCGAAGACGGCCTGGCAGCGCCTGAGGGCCGCCTCGATCTGGTCGGAGAGCGGCGGCTCGACGGGCGGGCTGGGGATCTGCTCGAGGAAGAAGGCGCTGCGGCAGCCGCGGGCGAACATGTCCTGGACGAACTCCACGCTCGTGGCGGCGGCCACATTGTCGCCGGAGAGCGTGGCCGAGAAGCCGCAGGGCAGGCCGCGCTCGCGCAGGAGGGCGATGGCCGCCGTCGCCACGTCGAAGGTCCCTGGGCCGCGGCGGGCGTCGTTGAGCTCGCGGGGGCCGTCCACGCTCACCAGCCAGAGCATGTTCGGGCTCTCAAGGCCGTCCTCCAGGAAGCCCTTCAGGAGGGTGCCGTTGGTGAAGCAGATGAACGGGACGTCGGGCATCTCGCGGGGGATTTGGAAGAAGTCGCGGTGGAGGAGCGGCTCGCCGCCGGAGACGACGACGAGGCCGACGCCGAGCTCCTCGGCCTGGGCGAGGATGCTGCGGGCGAGGGCGGGCGGCATGTCCTCCTTGGCACACAGTTGCGTGTAGCAGTGGGGGCAACTGTAGTTGCACCGCCCGGTGATGGCCATGAAGAGGACCGAAGGGACGTGGAGCCCGCGCCCTATGGCCTCGGCGCGCACCCGCTCGCAGCGCCCGAGCCGCGAGAGCCAGCGGGGAACCTGGCGGAGCACCCGAGCGGGCAGCGGAGGCATGGTCAGGAGGCCCCGGCCGAGCTGGCGGGTGACGTACTCGCTGAATGTAGTGGGTTCCTTCACCGCCGTCCAGACGGCGCGTAACGCGTCGAACATCCCCACTCGCCTTTCCTTGCTGTCCCCTCGGGACCCCCGCGGGTCGCCCAGAGTCATTCAACGATTGTACACTGAATCAATAGCTATTGTCAAGATCAAACCCCGGCGCCTCGTAATGCCTCATTCACGGGTGGCGGCGGTGAGGCTTCCTCGTTTGTAGTGCGGCCTTTAGGCCGTCGCAGGCCCAGGAGACGGGCTGAAGCCCGCACTAGGAGCATGCGCCACATGCCGCCGCCACCCGTGACTGAGGCATCACGGCGCCTCGTGTCTAGACGTGATTCACTGGCTCCCCGTTACGGCGCCAGGGCGGCCAAGAGGGGGGATTGACGACCCTTCGGTCGGGCAACTTGCGCCCCCAGGGGGGCGCAAGTTGCTCCCGGCGAGCCTGTGGAGGCCACTTATCTCCCTGCAAGTCCAGAGGTTAGGGAGTTTGGCCATTGCGCCATAGTGTGCGCGCACGAGGGGCGCAAGTTGCTCGAGGCCAGCTATCCCCTTGATGCCAAAGGACTTAGGCGGCTCGCCCATGCCCCGGGAGGGGGGCGCGAGTTGCGGCGCGTGTCAGGGGCCCCGCCCGGCCCAGCCGCGTGCGCGCGCGACGGCCTCGCGCCAGGCGGCGTAGAGCCGCTCGCGTTCAGCCGGCGGCATGAGTGGGACAAAAACGCGGTCAACGCGGCGCCGGGCGAGGAAGTGGGCTTCGTCCCAGAGGCCGATGGCGATGCCGGCGGCGGCAGCGGCGCCCAGGGCGGTGGTCTCGGCGATGGCGCTCCGCTCGACGGGCATGCCAAGAATGTCGGCCTGGAACTGCATGAGCCAGTTGTTGGCCGTCGCCCCGCCATCGGCCTGGAGGGTGCGTAGCTGGCCGCGAACCTCGGGCGGCAGGGCCTCGACCACGTCGCGGGTCTGGTAGGCCATCGCCTCCAGTGCTGCCCGCACGAGGTGCTCGCGGCGCGTGGCGCGGGTGAGGCCGAGGAGGGTGCCGCGGGCCGAACTGTCCCAGTACGGCGCGCCGAGGCCGACGAGTGCAGGGACGAAGTAGACGCCCTCGTTGTGTGGGAGCGATTGCGCCATCGCCTCACTCTCGTCTGCGCTGCCGATGATCTTCAGCCCGTCGCGGAGCCACTGGATGGCGGCGCCGCCGACGAAGATGCTCCCCTCCAGGGCGTAGTGGAGCGGCTGCCCCTCCTTCTGCCAGGCGACGGTTGTGAGCAGCTTCTCCGGCAGCGCGAGGCGCGTGCCAGTGTTCACGAGGAGGAAGAGGCCGGTGCCATAGGTGTTCTTGAGGTTCTGTGGGGACAAGCCGCCCTGGCCAAAGAGCGCGGCCTGCTGGTCGCCCAGGTCAGCCGCGATGGGCACCTCGCGGCCCAGGATGTCCTTCCGCGTCGTGCCGAAGACGGAGAGCGACGGCTTGACCTCTGGCAGCACGGCTCCTCTCGCGCCGAAGAGGCCAACCAGTTGCTCATCCCATCGCCCCTCGACGATGTTGTAGAGGAGCGTCCGCGAGGCATTGGAGGGGTCGGTGGCGTGGACCCGGCCGCCGGTGAGGTTCCAGATGGCCCACGTGTCCACCGTGCCGAAGAGGAGCCGGCCCTGATCGGCGAGGGCGGCCGCCTCAGGCACGTTCTCCAGAATCCAGGCGATCTTGGTGGCTGAGAAGTAGGCGTCTATCACCAGGCCAGTCTTGCGATGAACCTCGTCGGCGTGTCTCGCCTTGAGTTCGGAGCAGCGCTCCGCCGTGCGGCGGCACTGCCAGACGATGGCGTTGTGGACGGGGCGCCCCGTCTCGCGGTCCCACAGCACCGTCGTCTCGCGCTGATTGGTCACCGCAACCGCCGCGATGTCGGCCACGTCCACCTCGCGCGCCACTCGGCGGGCGCACGTCAGCAGGCTGTCCCATATCTCGGCGGGGTCGTGCTCCACCCACCCCGGCCGCGGGAAGTGCTGGGTGAACTCGGCGTATGCCTGCGCCACGGGCCGAAAGCCCTCGTCGAAGGCAATCGCCCGATTCCCCGTCGTCCCGAGGTCAAGGGCAAGAACCAGCTTCCCCATCTGTTCGTCCTCGTCCTCGTCGTCGTCGTCCTCGTCGTCGCATCTCCGCGGGGCAGAGACGCCCCGCCTACAATCCCGGGGACGGGTTCATGCCGTCGCGGTCAACGAGCGTCAGCAGCGGCTTGCCGTCCCTGATGACGGCGCGGTAGAGGCTTCCGCAGGCTCGCGCTTCGACCTCGGCGGCGCCAAGCCCGGGAATGGTCACGCTGACCTTTCGGTCGGCGCCCCCCGCGGCCCAGGCGGCGATGAGCCATTCGGCGCGCTCGCGGTGCTTGCGGGCCACGACGCGGGCCGTCGCGTCCCCAGTCGGGAACTCGTAGGCGGGCAGGTCCTTCGACCAGCGGTGTTTGTCGGGGCCGGGCAACAGGTCGCCTTTCCGCAGGAACTCCTCGAGGTGGGAGAAGAGGGCGTGGACGCGGGCGAGAGCGAGCATCTGGGCGAGCCAGTGGGGCGGCTCGGGCTGGATGTCCCCGTCGAAGCCGCCCTTGGGGTAGGCGAAGTAGCCCGCGACGCCGCCGAGCATGCCCGCCGTGTAGTAGCACTTGAGGTAGCCGGCGTAGCGGGCGAGGTCGCCGAAGGCCTTGTCGCCCAGCTTCTCGCGGGTCCAGCCGGCGTTCATCCAGTTGTACGACAGCGCCTCGCCCGCCGCGATGTGCTGGGCCGTGGCGTTGAGGGCCTGGGTGAGCATGTCGTCGGCGCCCGTCCAGCCCGAGTTGAAGTGGAGGTAGTAGATCGAGCTGTTCGGGATGTCGGAGATGGGCTTGAGCCACTTGTAGTCGATCGCCCACACGAGCCAGCCCGCGTAGCGGTTGCGGTGCGGGCAGCCCTCGGTGGGGTAGTAGAGGTAGAGGAGGCGGCTCGGGCAGGCCGCTCGGACCGCCTCCGTGATGGGCATCTCCTGGCGGAGCTTGCGCTCGGAGATATAGTCGAACCACTCCCGCGCCCCCTTGGCCTTCATTACCCTGGGGTCCTGCGACCAGACCTTGCCGCTGTGGCCATAGACGCTGAGGGCGTATTCGCCGCCGTTGAGGACGATGGCGAGGGGCGCCTTGGCGAGCACGCGCTTGAGCGGCTCGGCGGCCAGGGCGCCCGCCCGCTCGAAGACCGCCTGCGGAGCCTCGGGACTCCAAGTCTTCGGCTCGATGGCCTTGCCGTTCGCCTCCTGGCACCAGGTCCCGGGGGGAAGCGTCTCGATGAACTTCCCGTCGCACGGGGCGCGGTAGGCGAGTGCCGAGAGCGGGTATCGCTTGGGATCGGACGCCGTCAGGGCGCAGAGCTTCGCCGGCAGGCTGTTCGGGTCGTCGAGCTGCTGAACCAGGCTGGCGTTGGCCTCGCCGAGCTCGAGCGCGTAGCCCCAGCGCTCCGCGAGCTCGCGCTGGATGTCCAGCGCCAGCCTCCAGCCCCAGCGCGTCAGTGGTGGCAGCGTATGGCCAGTTCTGAACCCTGGTCTCGTCGCGGCCCGCAGGTGCTCGGCGGGCGTCCCAGCGTCCCCGGGCGTTCCCGCCAATGCCGCTGCCAGCCCGGTCACCGCCCAGAGTATCGAGTGTCGCATCGTTGGCATTTCCCCTTCTGCTGGCCTACTGCACGATCGTCTGGGCGCGAGCGCTCGGAAAACGCGCTCCACGCTCAGCGGAGGGTCCACGACCCGGTGGCTGGCCCCGGGCGCCGCTTACGGACCTCGCGAGGTCCGTATCACCATCCAAGCCGAACCTTCCCGACAGGGCGACGGGTTCCGAAGGATGGGTTCCGGGCCTCGCGAGGTCCGCAATCAAGCGTCAAGCCATGGCAACACAAGCTCCAGTAACCTGGCGTGGAGTCGTGTCCTCGGCTCCCTGGCAAACCCCCAGGCACCCGGGTTCACGATCCTGACATACCCGCGGCGCGCCAGCTTGTGGAGGTGCCGCCCGCAGGCCACGTCAGACATCTTGAGCTCCGCCACAATCGAGCCGCGCGTGCACGGGCCGTTGCGCTTGAGCAGCTCCAGCAGCCTGAGGCGCCGAACGTTCGTGAAGGCCGTGCATGCGTCGAAGATGACGTCCATCACGGTCGCCATTGTCGGTTCGACCGCCTGCACCGTGCGGCGGGCCAGATGCACGATACGGTCCTCCTGCCAGCCGCGGCAGGCGGCCGAGGCATTGAGGAACGCGCGTTCCACCAGCCCCCACGGCTCGAACGAAAGCGTCGCCCTCGATGGTGAGCTGAATGCGTAGTAGACACGCCCGCCTGACCGCCTGCGGTGGACTCCACCAACGAGTGCGAGCCGAGCGAGGTGGGTCGAGGTCTGGCTCTGCGGGAGCCTCGTGCGGCGGGCCAGTTCGCTCGACAGCAGCTCCTTCTGCCCCGCCAGATGGCGCAGAAGCAGCAGGCTCCCGTCGGAAGCCAGGGCCCGACACGTAGCTGCGATAGTGTCAAGCACGTTGGTCCCCCTTTGTCTGCTACGGACATCGCGAGGTCCGTAATGAACTCACACCACCAAAGCGCTCCCCCCGTCCCCCTGTCGCCTCTGGCCGACACGTCACCACCATTGTGCGCATCCAGCCATCCAAGTCAAGGCCAAAGGTCCCCGGCCAGTGGCTTCCTGTGGACCTCGTGAGGTCCGTAATGAGGCCCGCCAGCCGCTCAGTCGGCGCCGGCCCACTCTCGCCCCTAGGCGGCACGACGGAGCCGTTGCGCGCGCCCGCTCCGCGACGTCGGCGCCAGGAGGTCCTCGACCGGTGGCGCGTTACGGACCTCGTGATGTCCGTAATAGGGCCGCGTCAGCCGCTCAGTCGGCGCCGGCCTCCTGTCGCCCCTGGGCGACACGTCGCAGCCCTTCCGCGCGCCCGCTCCGCGACGTCGGCGCCAGGAGGTCCTCGACCGGTGGCGCGTTACGGACCTCGTGAGGTTCGTGATAGGGCCGCGCCAGCCGCTCAGTCGACGCCGGCTCCCTCTCGCGCCTGGGCGAAACGTCAGAGGCGTTGCGCGCGGCGGCTGCGCGACGTCACAGCCGAAAAGTCATTGGCCAATCGAGACTGTAGCAACATTACAGAGTTTTCTTCTTGACTTTCGCCTGGCAATCGGCGATGATGCCAGAGGGGAGAGTTCCTCTGGAGGAACGTCGCC
>VGYW01000239.1 GCA_016872875.1 Planctomycetota bacterium
GCCCCCTTCGGGGGCTTGGATGGGGGGGACGCGCGATCCCAGGGCTCCCTTCGGTCGCCCTGGGCTACGGCTGGGTCGCCCGCGTCGGCGGGCTACAAGGCCCCGAGATGTGGGCAAAGATCAGGGCTTCGCCCTGGGCTGATATAGCACGCTCCGTTCGGAGCTTCGGAACCCAAGAAGGTTGCCAGGATTGGGGGCCATACTCCAATCCTCCCCGTCCGTCGTCCTCGATTCTCTTCGCTCCCTCTCCCCTCGGGAGAGGGAACAGAAGCGGCTTCGGCCCTTGACGGCGGGGCGGGATAGTGGCAGAATGCTGTGGGCGCGGAACGGCACGCCACACTAGGAGCACCACGGAATGGGCATGTTCGCCACGAACTTCACGGGCGTGGACTGGGCGATCGTGGGCGTCTACATCCTTGGTGTCGCCGCCTTCGGCGTGTGGGTGAACAGGTACATCCACAACGTGGCCGACTACATGGTGGCCGGGCGCTCGGCGGGCACGGCGCTCAACGTGGCCACCTTCCTGGCCACGGGCCTGTGCCTCGTGACCATCATGTACTCGGCGATTGACGGCTTCGACAAGGGCTTCGCCTTCATGATCGTGGCGGTCATTGCCATGATCATCGGGCTGTTCATCGGCTCGACCGGCTTCGTCGTGCGGCGGCTGCGCGCGGCCAAGCTCACCACGCTCCCCGAATACTTCCAACTCCGCTACAGCCGCCGCGTCCGTGTGGCCGCGGGCACCATCTGCGCGCTCGCAGGCATCCTGAACATGGGCCTCTTCCCCAAGATGGGCGCCACGTTCATCACCTACTCCACCGGCCTCGGCGCCACGGGCGAGGCTGCTGTGGTGACGCAGGATTCCAAAGCCAAGGAGGCCGCGGATTCCAAAGCCGAGGCCGCGAAAGCCGACGCGGCGCGAAAAGCCGCCATCGCGAAGCGGGAACTCATCGTCAACATCGTCATGACCATCATCATCGCCATCGTCCTCGTCTACACGGTGACGGGGGGGATGGTGGCGGTGATCGTGACCGACTACATCCAGTTCGTCCTCCTCGCCCTGGGGCTGGGGATTGGCCTCTACTGCTGCCTCGCCAGCCCGGAGCTGGGCTGGGACAAGATCGTGGCCACGTGGTCGAAGCGTCGCGGCGAGGCCGCGTTCAACCCCGTCCACGAGGGCTCCTACGGCTGGTTCTGGGTGGTCTGGCAGGCGATACACTTCGGGGCCGCGGCGCTCTGCTGGGCGCCCGAGGCGTCTCGGACCCTGACGGCGAAGGACCCCGAGACGGCCCGCAAGACGTTTCTCTACGGCTCGCCAGGCGCGTTCATCCGGCTGGCGATCCCCGCCCTCTTCGGCATCGCAGCGTTCGTCTTCGTCGCACAGCACGCGGACCTGGCGAAGCACTTCCGAGGTATGGTTCTGCGGGACGAGGGAACGGGTGCCGACCAGGCTGTGCCGCTGATGATCGGCAAGATCGTGCCCGCGGGGCTCCTCGGCCTCATGATGGCGGGCATGGTCTCGGCCCTGATGTCCACCCACGACAGCTACTTCCTCTGCTGGGCGGCGGTGATCACCCGCGACATCATCGTGCCGCTGCGGGGGCGGGAGCTGGCGGACAAGGAGCAGATTCGCATCACCCGCATCGCCATCGTCCTCATCGGCATCTTCCTCCTCGTCTGGGGCGTCTGGTACGAACTGCCCGCCAGCGTGTGGACCTACATGGCCACCACGGGCAGCGTCTACCTCTGCGGCTCGCTCGTCATCCTGGTGGGCGGCATGTACTGGAAGCGCGCGTCCTCGGCGGGCGCCCTGGCCGCGCTCCTCGGCGGCCTGGCATCCGTCCCAATCGTCTTCCTCCCGAAATGGTTCACGCAAAGCTCCGTGCTCACGGGCCAGTGCGGGCTGGCCAACTACGCCCTGTGCATCCTCCTCTTCATCGTCTTCTCGTTGCTCATCCCTGACAAGCCCCAACCTGCAACCCAGGAGGCCCGGCCATGAGCGGCTGGATCACATTCTGGAAGTGGGCCTGCATCGTCGGAGTTGGCAGCTACTTCGTCCTCGTCCTCTGCATCATCCCGTTCGGGGCCTGGGACATCCTCAAGCTCTTCCGCGACCTCGACCGGGCGGGCAAGGCGCCGCCTGAGGAGAAGTAGCTTATGTTGCGGAAGGCGGACCCGAGCGGAGTCTGCGAAGGGGTACTTGACAAAGTGAACTAAGTTGACTAAGTTTATATGAGGGAAAGGAGAGACGAATGAGGACCCTCACGGTTCACGAGGCGAAGACCCGCCTGTCCGCAGTGCTGGCAGACATCGAGACGACGGGGGAGAGCTACCTGGTGTGCCGCCGCGGGAAGCCCGTGGCGGAACTCATCCCGCACCGTAAAGCGGACCGTCTGAAGCCACATCCCGTGATGAGCCGAATCCGCATCAAGTACAACCCCACGGAGCCTCTCACAGCGGATGAGTGGCCGGAGGACGCCCGATGATCCTGGACACTTGCGCCTTGTTGTGGCTGGCCCAGGGTGGCGGCAAGCTGTCGAAGACGGCGGCTCGGCGAATTGATGCCGCACCCGTCGTCTACGTCTCTGCCATCTCCGGCTTCGAGATCGGCATCAAGCACCGGCAAGGCAAGCTGGAGCTGCCTGCCACCCCGGCCGACTGGCTCGACGCGGTCATCCGGCACCACGGCCTCAGTGTGTTCGTGCTGGACCTCGCGATCTGCATCCGGGCCACCGAACTGCCGGACATCCACCGGGACCCCTGTGACCGCATGATCATTGCGACCGCCCAGATTCACAGCCTCCCGGTGGTTACGCCGGACCCTCTGTTCCGCGAGTACGACGTTGAGGTCATCTGGTAGAGAGAGGAGTAGGACGTGATTGACTCCGCACGCCGCAAGGAGGTGCTGGGCCGGGGGAAGCCGGCTGTGGCCTGGAAGGGGGAGCCGCAACTGGGCGGTTGGTACACGGAGGAGGAGATCGAGGCCACGGTGAAGGCCATCCGCGATTCGATGGACCCTAACGTGGGCTTCGGGTTCATCACGAAGGAGATCACGGACTTCGAGGATGCCTTCGCGCGGTATTGCGGCACCGCCCACGCCGTCTCACTCTCCACCGCCAGCGTGGGCCTCGACCTGGCGATGGCATGCCTCGACCTGGAGCCCGGCGATGAGGTGATCGTGCCGGCGGTGAACTTCAGGGCGTCCGCGCTCGCAGTCCTCGGGCGCGGCGGGAGGGTGGTCTTCTGCGACGCGGACGACCGCACCTTCTGCGCCGACCCGGAGGACGTCGAGCGGCGGATGACGCCGCGGACCCGCGCCATCGTGCCAACGCACATGAACGGGCTGTCCGCCGACGTGGACGCCCTCCTGGCCGTGGCGGAGCGGCACCCGCACCCAAAGCACGGCCCGCCGAAGGTGATCGGCGACGCGGCGCGGGCCTGCGGCGGGGGCTACAAGGGCACGAGGATCGGCAAGCGGGGCTGGTGTACCGTCTTCAGCTTCCACACGATGAAGCTCATGACCACCCTGGGCGAGGGCGGGATGGTGACGACGGACGACGCGGCCCTCGCCGAGCGCCTCCGCGCGCTCCGCCAGTGGGGCGGCGATGGCTGGGGCTCGAGCTTCAAGCTCACCAAGCCCCAGGCCGCCGTCGGCCTCGTGCAACTGCGCCGCCTCGACGAGATGCTCGCCCGCCGCGTGGCGCTGGCCCGCCAGCGCTCGCGGCTGCTCGATGGCGTGCCCGGGCTCACCCTGCCCTACGAGCCGCCGGGCTACGCCCACACCTTCTACCTCTACACCCTCCTCGTGCCGCGCGAATGGGCCGGCCCGAAGCGCGACCGCCTGATGGCCATCATGGAGCAGGACTACGGCGTGGGCTGCGTGGTGGCGAACCCGCCGACTTACTCCGGCCACGCCTTCATCCGCGCGCAGACGGCGGGCCAGGTGCTGCCGCGTTCGGAGGAGCTCGGGGGCCGCCTCTTCTGCGTCGCGCTCCACCCCCTGATGAGCGAGGAGCTCAACGAGTACATCGCCGCAGCCGTCATCGAGGCGGCGGAGAGAGTGCGGGCAGAATAGGTGTTCGGTGTTGGGTGTTCGGTTTTGGGGTACAGAGTGGGCAGCGTCCCGCGTGCCCCGTCCCCCGTCCCCATCGTCTTTTCCTTGGTGGCACAGGCCTCTGGCCTGTGGGGAGGCCACAGGCGGGACGCCTGTGCCACCCTCATGATGTCCTAGCCCCCCGCCACTCGCCCCTCATCCCTTCCTTTCCACGTTTGACAGCCGGCGGGGTTCCGCTATGATAGGGGGCGGTTCGGGGGCCTCGCTGAGAAGGAAGAGTCCGTGAACAAAGGGAAAGATTCGGAGGGGTTCGGCTGGGCAGCCATTCTGGAGGGGCTGGTGTGGGCATGCCTGGCCGCGGCGGTGATTGCGACGGTCTACGTGCTCATGCAGGAGCCCGAGGACGGTCCGCCTCGGCTGTGGGAGGCGCCGCTGGCCAACTACCGCGTGCTGGCGCTGGCCGCGTCGGGGCTGGCGGGGCTGATTGGGGTGGTGTGCGTGGCGGCGCGCGGCGGCGGGCCGGGACTCTTCGGCATGGCGGTGGTGCTCAACGTGATCGTGGCCTGCTTCTGGGCGCTGCGGTTCCTGCTCGTTCCGTGAGGCGCGGAGATAGCCGGATGGAGAGTGCGGTTCTTGGGATTCTGCGGCGTGTGGGCGACCCCGGGGCGCTGGGGCTGCTGGTGCTCCTGGGGGTCGGGGTGGGGCTGTGCTTCGCGGGCGCCCGGCTGTTCCGCTTCAGCGCCGGGGTGGTGGGCCTCGTCGTGGGGGCGGAGCTGCTGGGACAGCTCGCGATGCAACAGGACTGGGGCACGGTGGTGACGGTGATCGCGGCGCTGGTGGGCGGGGCGGCGCTCGCCACGCTCTTCGTGCTCTTTCCGTTCCTCGGCGTGTTCGGGCTGGGGGCGGTGCTGGCGGTGTCGCTTGTGAGCACGGCGGCGCACGCGGCGCTGAGGCCGCTGTGGCTGGTGCTGACCGGGCTTATCGGGGGGTTCGGGGCGCTCATCCTGCGGCGGCCCGTGGTCATCGTGGCCACGGCGCTCTACGGCGCGCTGGCGGCTATGGCGGCCGTCTTCGCCCTTTCGAGCTCGGGCGGCCTCACGAAGGCGATCGCCGCGATGTCGGGCACGGTGGAGACGACCGGGGGCGAGCCGCTCTATCTCCTGTGCGTGACCGTGCTGGTGACGGGTGGCATCGCCGTGCAGTTCCGCTACGGCGGCCGGAACGCCGCACTCGATGGAGGCAAGGAGAGATGAAGCCATTTCCGATTTCCGATTTCCGATTTCCGATTGCCTGGGCGATGGCTTGCCTGGCCGTCGGGCTCGGGGGGTGCGGATTCCTCAAGGCCAGGAAGCCGCCGGCGCCGGCCGTGCCTGTGGTGCTGGTGCCCGAGATGGAGCCGATCGCGGGCCTTGACGGCGGGACGCCGTGCAAGCCCGAGGAGTTCGCGGCCGACGTTGCGAAAGCCCAGGCCGACTGGGCGGCGAAGCGCCCCGGCATCGAGCCGCTCGTCACGGCCCAGAAGGTCCGCGAGCTCTCCCGCTGGGCGAAGAAAGAGATGCAGGAGTACCGCCGCGTCCCCTCCCTTGCCAAGGTGGCCTTCAGGCCGGCCTACCTCCACAAGGAGGCCGGGCACCTTGTGCTCGAGGGCACGGCGGACACCTTGCCCACCCACTCGCCGCTAGTCACCCGCTGGCTCAAGGTCTACCTGCTCTACGACCAGGGCAAGCAGGCCATCGTCAAGGTCGCCGTCACCATTCGTGGCGAGGTGCAGGAGTAGCCCGCATTTCTGACGGAAATGCGGGAAATCCGAAATCCCAAAACCGAAATCCGAAGGAATCTCAAAGCCCAAGAATCCCAATACTCAAAACAATGACCCCGGAACCGCAAGAGACCTTCCTCTTTTTTCGGTCATTGTGATTTCGGATTTCCGGTTTGTTTCGGATTTCGTGCTTCGGATTTCGAGTTTCCTCGTGAAGTTCTCCGTCGTCGTCGCCACCCACAACCGCCGAGCGCTCCTCGAGCGTGTGGCTGAGGCTATCCTGGGCCAGAGCCTGCCCCGCGAACGCTTCGGGCTGATCATCGTGGACGACGGCTCGACCGATGGGACGGAGGCCCTCTGCGCCGAGCTTGCGAAGCGCCCAGGCGTCCGCTGCCTCCGCCAGGCCAACCGCGGCGTCGCCGCCGCACGCAACCTCGGCATCCGCGAGGCCGCGGGCGACGCCGTGGCCTTCACCGACGACGACTGCCTCGTGCCCCCTGACTGGCTTGAGCGCCTTGCCGACGGCTACGCGCGGCACCCCGAGGTCGTGGGGGTGGGCGGCCGCCTCATCGCGCCGCCCGACCTGCTCCGCACCCGCGCCGTGGCGCGCCTGGAGGACCACGTGGCGCGCCACGTCTACGGCGCGTGCGACGCCGAGGTCCTCGGCGGCTTCGAGTGCCCCGCGGGCGGAACCAACAACATGTCGTATCGCAGGGACGCGCTTCTCGCTGTCGGCGGCTTCGACGAGAGCTTTCCCCCCTTCGTGTGGGGCGAGGACGCCGACCTGAAGCTGCGTCTCACGCGGCCGGGCGGGCGCCTCCTCTACATCCCGGTCGCGGTCATCCACCTCCGGGACTACCGCCTGGGGCCATTCCTGCGCCAGAGCTGGCAGCGTGGGCGTGGCGAGGCCCACTTCCGCCTCAAGCACGAGGGCCGCCGCGGCTGGCCCGCCCACCTCAAGCGCCTGTTCCTTGCGGGGCCAAAGCTCCTCGCCGCCCCCTTCCGCCGCGACCCGGCCCTCCGCGCCGCCGCCGCCCTGGGCGACGCCGCGCTCGCCGCCGGCGCCCTGATCCACCGCGGCGCCGGCTCACACGTAGGGAGCTCATCGTGAAGCCCTTGGTTTCCTGCCCCACCGACGCAAGGTCGGTGGGGCCGGGAACACCATGCAGGGGTGCCTACTTAGAGGTGGCCGAGGTGTTGCGTCGAAAGACGCCCGGCGAGCGGATGGAGATGGTGGGCGAACTTTGGCGCACCGCGCGCATCTGGATCGAGTCCGCGGTTAGGTGGCAGCTCCCTGATTGGGACGATGAGCAGATGCTGGCTGAGGTCCGGGGGGGAATGAGCGGTGGCCCCGTTACACCGCCCGACAGATGACGCGACAAGACCGCAGTCCCGAAGGGACAGCAGTGGGTAGCCGGCGGCTTCAGCCGCCGGATAGGGACGCACACACGGCCCAGTCCCGAAGGGACGGCAGAAGCCCACGAGGAGGCGGCCCGGCGCGTGTTTCTGCCGTCCCTTCGGGACTTCTTGCTTCTGGCGCACGCGTCCGGCGGCTGAAGCCGCCGGCTACCCACTGTGCTCCCTTCGGGAGCAAGGGATGGAAGCGCGCGCAGGTTTGTCCCCTTGTTTGTAGGGCGAATATTACGCGACCGGATACCGTCCGCGGCGCCAGCACTCATCGAGCATGGCGAGGTAGTTGGCGATGGGGACGTAGTTGGCCACGGTGTTGCCGGAGCCGAGTGCGAAGCCGCCGCCCGGGGCGCAGGCGCGGAGCACCTCGCGCACGCGGCGCCGCACGTCCGCCTCACTCCCGCGGCTCAGAAGGTCCATGTCAATCCCGCCCAGGACGGCGATGCGGCCGCCGTAGAGCGCCTTCGCCTCCGCTATCGGCTGAATCACGTCCTCGAATGAGTGCTTCGCGTCCCAGCCCGTCGCCAGGATGTCGTCCATCAGCGTCCGCAGGTTGCCGCAGGAGTGGAGGAGGATGGGCTTGCCGCGGGCGTGGGCCGCGGCCACGATGCGGCGGTGCCAGGGGAAGATGAGCTCGCGCATCGCCGCGGGCGAGAGCATGCTGGCGGTCTTGAAGCCCATGTCCTCCCCGAAGAAGACCGCCCCCACGCCGTCCATCGCAGCCATCGTCTCGACCACGCTCAGGATGAGCGCGCCCACGGCGTCCACAACGTCGCGCACGAGCGGCGGGTCGTCTGCGAGCAGGTACGACATGCCCTCGAAGCCGAGGGTGAACATGGCGTTTTCGAGGACGCCCGACACGCGCCCCACGATCCCGAGGCCGTCGGGGGCGGCGCGGGCCGCGGCCTCGATGTCGCCGTAATCAACGTCCTGCGGCCGCGGCCAACTGAAGCGCCCGAAGTCCGCACGGGACGCAATCACCGCCGAACTGGCATTCAGCCACTCGCGTTGGGCGTGAGGGAGGAGGGCCGTGTCAGGTGCCCTATCTCGTCGGCGGGTCCAGGGGATGGCGGCCTTGATGCACGCATAGTCGTAGCCCAGCGCGTGCCAGAAGCGCACCTGGGCCTCCGCCGAGGCCGCCGGCCCCTCCAGCACCGCTGCCATCACCTCCGCGTCAACCCCCAGCTCCACGAAGGGCACCCTGTCCGGCTCCCCCTCCCGCCGCACGGCCTTGAGGAACCGCCGCAAGTCCGGCTTCGGCTTGCGCCCAATCGAGAGCATCAACCACCCCAGCATTGGGGGCTCTGGAATCGGCAATCGGCAATCGAAAATCGCAAATGGCTACTTCTTCTGCTCCCACTTCCCATCTTTGCCCTTGAGCCATTCGCCTGGCTTGGCCTTTTCGAAGTTGCGCGCGGCGTTGCGCTCGGCCACCTTCTCCGGCGTGGTCTCCTCCTTCTTGGCGATCAGCTCGTAAAGGGCCTTGCGGTCGGCATTCTCGTCCTCCACCAGTCAGGGGCCTTCGGCTCGGACTGCTTCTCGAAATCGAAGAAGCTGTCGAGCTGCTTGTCCACCTTGATGTTGATGTCCATCGTGATGTGGATCGGCTTGATCTCGATGGGCTCGAGCTTCACCGTGTGGCGGGTGCAGGCGGGCGCGAGCGCCGCCATTGCCCCCGCCAGGAGCCATTGTCTCATGCGATGCCTCCTTGCGTCAGAGGGTTCGTGGTGCGGGCTTCAGCCCGTAGCTGGACGTCAAGAGACGGCCTGAAGGCCGCACTACAAACTCCCACTTCATTCGGCTGAAGTGTTATCCTCCTTCGAGTATACGCCGGCGCCGCGCCGTGTCAATCGCGCTTGCGTCCGCGTGGGACTGCGAGGGCGCGCCTGAGGACCTCCTGCTCGATGTTGAGGTTGAACGTCAGCCCCCCGATCTCGAGGCGCGGTGCCTGGCGGCCTCGCCCCTTCACGAAGGCCCGCGCCAGCAGCCTCTCCGCCCCCCCGCCGCTGAGGAAGTCCAGCCTCAGCTCGTCGTACTCGAACTCCCGAACCGTCTCGGCGAGGGCCTGGCCGAACCGCCGCTCGAACTCGGCACGGGCGGGTCCTGGGACGCCGCTCGCGACGGCTCTGGCCGCCGCGTCAACCGAGGGCTTGAGGGGCTCCACGTCCCTGATCCGCACCCAGCCGGTCTGGCCGGTCGGCGCGGCGAGGCGGCCGTCCCCGAAGCGCAGGTCGGGCCATTTGCCGAAGGTCACGGGCAGGGCGCCGCTGACGGAGCCGACCCCCGTCGCCCGCTCGCCCGCCACGAGCGCCAACAGGTCGGCCAGCTTGAGGTCCTCCGCGTGGGCGGTAAGCGTGTGCTCGGCGGCCTCGGGGTCGAAGCGGGCGCCCTCCACGTAGAGGTGTCCGCCGCACCAGCCCCACTCGGCCCGCTGCACGAAGGCCCGCCAGCGGGAGGGCGACGCTCCTGCGGAGCCGCCCTGCGCCGGGGGCCTCGGCTCGGCTGGAGCCTCGCCCTCCCTCACCGGCTCCAGGCGGAAGGCCAGGAAGCCGTCCTTCACCTCCAGCTTCCCCATCTTCGCGCGCTTCACGAGCGCGATCTGGAGCTCCTTGCGCGGCGTGAGCGGCGGAGTGAGGCTGTTGAGCCGCACCGTGGCGAACGCCCCCTCCGCATCAGCCTCCCACTGCTTGCTCCTGAACGCCCCATCGAGCACGGTCAGGGTGAGGGTTGGCCGCACCTGGCCGTCCGCGAGCCGCGCGAAGCCTTCCAGCCCGAACGTGCCGCTCGCCGCCAGGCCCTTCAACTGGGGAACCAGGTTGCCCAGGGCGTTCTCATCGTCCAGCTTGAACAGCGGCAGCGACAGGCGGGCGGTTCCCCGCGGAGTTCCGCGCGAGGCATCGAGCGACCCCTCCACGCTCACCTTCGCCCCCTTCAGCGGCTCGCACGCGGCCGTGAACTCCGCCCGCATGTCCGCCACGCCGATTGTCCCGCTCACATTCCCCAGCTTCACCCCGCCTGCCTCAATGGACTCGACAGCGAACTTGCCACTCTCGGGCCACTCGGCGTTCCACGACACCGGCACCTCCGCCGAGAGCCCGCCCATCGCCAGCCCCGACGCCTTGTGCGTCACGATCGCCTTGTCGAGCGACACCTTCGCCTCGACCTCAGGCGCGCCGCCGCCGAGAATCACCTTGCCCTTCACATCGGCCTCCCCCACCGTTGCGTCGGTCCCCGCGATCGAGAGCGTGGCGGGACCGCCCCCACGTGGTGTGCGAAGGAAGCCCCCCAGGATGACTCCCAGCGCCTTGCGCTGGGCAGATAACGGCGCCAAGACATAGGCCATCGTGTCCACCTCGGGCCAGTGAGCCTTGAACACGTGATCGCCGAGCTTCCGCTCGACCCTCGCCTCACAATCGTGGGAAAACAGCGAGGCATAGAGGAACCCGCCGTCCGCCCGCGACCAGTGCGCGGCCACCCAGATGTCGCCACCTGGAATCGTGAAGCTGTCCCCCTGCCCGAGTGAGGCAGACGCCGGCCCACTGACTTGGATGTTGAGGTCCGCCTGGCCCCACACCGGTTCCATGCGGTCGAGTTCCACGCCCCCGCCACGGGCGAGTTCCCTCGGCTTGCAACGCAAGTCCAAAGGCCCCAGACGAAGCGCCTCGCCGCCCAGGTTGGCCTGAGCCGACCTGCACGACGCCACGAACGGCCTGGGAAGCACCAGCCATGCCTGCTTCGGGTCGGCCCCGACGCAGAACGCGAATTCCCCGCGGAGGCCCTCCACCTTGCCCAGCCCATCGGGCAGCACGAGGTCCGCCTCGGCCTGCTTCACGACGAGTTCGGGCACCTCGAGCGACCAGTCGGGCTTCTCGCCGCCGAACCTGGCCTTGGCCTCCATTCCCTTCTCGCCGAGCTCGACGGACAGCAGCGGCCCCTGGGCGGTCTTGCGGACGTCGAGCCAGGGGAGCTTAGCCGCGCTCACGCTGAGGCCAGAGCCGTGGCGGAGCGAGAGCGTCGCCTTCTCAGGGCTTGCCCGCGCCGCCATCAGCAGCTTCGCCTCCACGCCCTCGAGCGCCACTTGCGGCGAGCCAATCCTCACGCCCCATGCCGCCCACGCGGCCTCGACCTCCGGTGCCTCAAGCTGCCATGCCCAACGTGCCGTCGCGCCCCTTGCGCCCGGCGTGAGAGTGAGGACCGTCTTCTCACCCGCCACGGTCACGGGCTTCCGCGAATCGGCCTTGAGCCAGTCCTTGAGCTCGGGGACGCTTGCGATGGCCTCCTGCGCGCCCAAGCTGTAGCGCCAGAAGGGAAGGTGGACGACGATTGGGCCTCCCTCCCCTGAAATGGCCTTCAGGATGCCCGTGGCCACGCACATGTGAAGCTCCAAGGACCAGCCGTTGCCATGCGCAGCCACGTAGGGCACGGAGAGCACGTCGCCGTGGAGGGAGGCATTGACCCGGCGCGGGACGTCGAACCGCAGGTCCCCCAGGGCAACACCGCTCGCGTGGAAGATGCAGGACGCCGAATCGAGCCTGCCATCGGTCGCCCTTGCCGACGCGGTAAGGGTCAGGCGCTCGACGGAGAAGCGCTGTCCGATCAGGTCGCCCGCTACCCGCAGACCTGCCGTCTCAACCTTGCCGCTCAGCCTCAGTTCCCCCCGTGATCGCGAGCACGTGCCCTCGAACGTGGCGGAGCCAGAGGTGTTGACTGGCAGCTTGCCCCATCGCGGCGGCAGGGCGGTCATGAGAGCAGCGACCTCGCGCACCTGCGCCGTGAGGCCGAGGTCAAGATCGAACGTGTTCGTGTCCACGCTCCCTGTGACCTTCGCTCCGCAGCCCTCGGCCTCGGCGCGAAGGTCAAGGGAGAGCTTGCCGCCGCCGGCATCCGCGATTGTGCCCTCGACGGGGATGCGCAGGCGCTGGCCCTCGAGGTCGAGGAGCACGGCAGAGGAGCGGAGGAGAATTTGGCGGAAGGGGTTCTCGCCCTCGCCGCTGGAGCTCATGTCGGCTAGAGGGCCGAGGTCCAGCTTGCCGTCGCGCACGCGAACGTCGGCCTCAAGACCCGTCAGCTCGATGGTGGACAGCCGTCCCTTGAGGAGGCCGCCGAGCGAGAAGCCGACTCCGACCGCTCCGACCCGCAGCCGTTCGCCCTCGCCCGCGGCCACGTTGGCCATCTGCACGTGGCGGAGCGACAGGCCGCGAATCTCCAGCGCCACGTTCCTCAGCCCCATGCCCCGAAGCTGGCCCACGGCGATGCGGCGCACGAGGCCCGGAACCACCGCGACCCACGCGATGAGGGCCAGGGCCACGACGATGGCCGCCACAATCCCGATCCGCCGGAGCCACTTCCATGCACGCTTCACCGCAGGCCCTCTCATCTCATGCCCCCTCTCCCCCAGGGAGAACCATGCCCCCTCTCCCTTGGGGAGAGGGCTGGGGTGAGGGTGCCTCTCCCCCTCTCCCTTGGGGAGAGGGCTGGGGTGAGGGTGCCTCGCGCGCCGCGGACGCAGTGAAAGGCACCCTCACCCGCCCGCCAAGCGGGCGACCTCTCCCCGAGGGAGAGGTCGTCTGGAGTTTGGCGGTTTGGTTCTGCCTGTCTTTGAGTGCTTCGCCATAACATAGCAGCATGGCTCGACTTGTGCAAGTTGCACTTGACTCTCATTGTGGAATGTGGTATCTAGTAATATAACTAGAGTACGGAGTAA
>VGYW01000240.1 GCA_016872875.1 Planctomycetota bacterium
AAGATGGCGCAGAGCCCGCCCGTGATAGGAAGCGGTCCGCCTTCCTCTCTCGCCGGCTTCGGTTGCTTCGTGCGCACCGCCTCATCAGGAAGGTCCCTGGCCGCAGCCTCTACCGCCTCACACCTAAGGGCCACCGCGTCATGACCACGGCACTCCTCTTTCGTCGGAGCGACCTCCGTCTCCTCCTCTCGAAAAAGGCCGCTTGAAATCTCTCCGAAAAACACGATTCTGGATGTTTGTAGCACAGATTCACACAGATGAAACCGAGGAAAGGTAATCTGGGCGAAGCCAAGAGGAGCCAGAGCAAGAGGCAAACGCGTGGGCAGCGGGGGTTTCCTCTCCGGTGCCCGGTTTTCCGACCCTCTCTTGCCCGGTTCGCTTCTTTCTGCTTTCCTATCTGTGTCAATCTGTGCTACAAACATCCAGAATCTTGTTTTCCGGAAAGATTTTTCCTCCGCGTTTGGTTGCGGCTTGCCGCGATGGGTGAATCTGTGGACGGCTCTTCTCTTCCCACGTCTCGGCGCAAGCCTGGAGGATTCAGCATGAAGCCTCTACGCATCCCGACCCCTCTTGTCTTCTGCCTCCTCACCCTCTCCCCGGTTTCTGCGGAGGAAGCCATGTTTCCTTTCGTGATCTCGTATGATGCGCCGGAAAACGTGACGAACGTGAGCGGCTGGCTGCCGCGGCCCGCGGGGAAGCACGGTTTCGTGCGGGCGAAGGACGGCCATTTCGTGACGGACGCCGGGCCGCAGCGCTTCTGGGCGACGAATCTCTGCTTCGAGGCCTGCTTCCCGCCCCACGACGCGGCGGAGCGCGTCGCCGCCCGTCTCGCCCGCCTCGGCATCAACTGCGTCCGAATGCACCACATGGACATGCACTCGATCTGGGGCAAAAGCCCCGACAAGACGACCATTGACCCCGAGAAGCTCGAACGCCTCGACTACCTCATCCACCAGCTCAAGCTCCACGGGGTCTACACGAACCTGAACCTGCACGTCTCGCGCTGGCTCGACGAGAAGGAGGGCTTCCCGCACCGCGCCCAGAGGCCGCAGTTCGACAAGGGCCTCGACAACTTCGAGCCGAAGATGATCGAGCTCCAGAGGAAGTACGCCCGCGACCTCCTCACCCACGTAAACCCCTACACCAAGACGGCCTACGTTGCCGAGCCGGCGATTGCGTTCGTGGAGATCAACAACGAGAACGCCCTCTTCGCGGAGTGGGGCTGGGGCGCGATTGACCGGTTGCCCGACCCCTACGCCGCAACCTTCCGCACCCTCTGGAACGCCTGGCTCCGCAAGAGGTATGCGAACACGGAGGCGCTGGCGAAGGCCTGGAACGTCGGCTCCCAGGCGCTCGGCGAGGAGATGCTGACGAACGGCGACTTCGCCCGGCCAATCGGCGCGCCCTGGAACCTCGAGGCCGGCCCGCCCGCCAAGGCCGCCTGGGCCGTCCAGCCCGACGGCCCGAACGGCAAGCCCTTTCTCCGCGTGGCCATCGAGAAGATGGGCGACCAGGCCTGGATACCCCAGTTCACCCACGCCGGCCTCGACGTCAAGGAGGACCAGGTCTACACCTTCACCTTCCAGGCCCGGTGCGACAAGCGGCGGCGCGTGGCCGTGAACTGCATGATGGCCCACGAGCCGTGGAAGCACCTCGGCTTCCACGCCGAGGTCGAGGCCGGCCCCGACTGGAAGCCCTTCCGCCTGGCCTTCATCCCGAGCGCCGACGAGCCGAACGCCCGCGTCAGCTTCACCAACCTCGCGCCCGGCACGTTCGACCTCGCCGCCGTCTCCCTCCGCCCAGGCGGAATCGTCGGACTCGAACCAGGCCAGAAGCTCGAAGACGACTCCGTGCCAGTCCTCAAGCACGGCCAACTGACCGCCACCGCCGCGGCACGGGCCGACTTCGTGGACTTCCTTTGGGACACCGAGCGCGACTACTGGTGGGGCATGCACCGCTTCCTCAAGGACGAGTTGAAGTGCCAGCCCCTCGTAGCGGGCACCCAGGCGGGCTACAGCCCGCTTCACATCCAGGCCGGGCTTGATTTCGTGGACGCCCACTCCTACTGGCAGCACCCGCACTTCCCGGGCAGGCCGTGGGACCCGGCGAACTGGACGGTGAACAACGTTGCGCTGGTGAACAGCCCGCCTGGCACGCTCGGCGACCTGGCCTCGCGGCGCGTCCTCGGCAAGCCCTACACCGTGAGCGAGTATAACCACCCCATGCCCAACCAGTTCGCCGCCGAGGGCTTCCCCATGCTCGCCGCCGTCGGCGCCTTCCAGGGCTGGGACGCCATCTACTCCTTCGCCTACAACCACAACGAGCGGTGGGAGCCGCGGCGGATCGAGAGCTACTTCGACCTGAAGGCCGACCCCGCCAAGCTCGCCCACTCGGTCGCCTGCGCCGCCATCTTCCTGCGGGGCGACGTCCGGCCGGCCCGCAAGGCCTACCGGGCGCCGCTCGCCCGCGAGGCGGAGAGCAGGCGGCTGCGGGCCGCGCTGAATGCCTGGGACCTCACGACCGAGCGCTTCGGGCTCCTGAAGCGCCTCGCGCTATCGCACGGCATCAGCCTGGACCTCAACCCGACGGCGCCGGCGACAGCCGTCTCGCCTGACGACGCGCTCGTCTTCCAATCCGATACGGGCGAGATGCGATGGGATGTTTCGGAGAAAGGCGCAGGCTGCTTCACGGTCAGTTCGCCCAGGTGCAAGCTCTTCACCGGCTTCGTGCGGGGGCGGACCTTCGACCTCGGCGGCGGGGTGAGCCTGGCCATCGGCAAGACCGCGCTCGACTGGGCCACGGTGACGATGGCCTGCATTGACGGCGCCGGCTTCGACAAGCCGGGCCGCATCCTCATCGCCGCCACGGGCGACGTCCACAACAAGGGCGCCCAGCTCCGCGACCTCGGCGGCAGCCGCGTGACCCTCAGCAACCAGTGGGGCGAGGAGCCCGTCATGTGCGAGGGCGTCCCCGCCCAAATCCTCCTACAGGTCCCCGCCGACCGCGTGAAGCTCTATGCTCTCGACGAGGCCGGCAGCCGCCGCGAGGCCATCCCCGTCCCCGCGAGCGGCGGCAAGGCCACCCTCAAGCTCGGCCCCGAGCACAAGACCATCTGGTACGAGGCCGAGATAAGATAAGAGCGCGTCCACAGATTGCCCATCGCGGCAAGCCGCAACCAAACGCGGAGGAAAAATCTTTCCGGAAAACAAGATTCTGCATGTTTGTAGCACAGATGAGGACAGACAAGAGAAGAAAGGCATTTGGGTCTGAAACCCGGCTGTGGGCCTCTTGCCTATCCGCGGCCATCTGCGTAATCCGCGGTCAGATCCCTCTTCTTGGCTCTCAAAGAGCTAGCCACCGCGGATTGCGCGGATGGGCGCGGATAAGAGGGAGGGCCAGGCCGGCTCTGAACCCCAATCCCCTCTTCTCCTGTCTGTGCGAATCTGTGCAATCTGTGGACCTGCTCTTCCCTCTTCTCACGGCATCGCCTGGCGGATGAGGTTGAGCGCGACCATCGCCACCAGCGCCACCGAGAACGAGGCCGCCACGCAGCACAGGAACACGGTGGGGTGCAGCACCAGCCTCGGCTCGATACGGTACAGCCCCACAAGCCCCTTCACCCCCGACACCCAGAGCACCCCCGCCCCGAAGAAGGCCGGGAGCGTCAGGAGCACCATCCAGGGATTGGCCGCGCCGGGGTCCAGGTGCAGGTAGGCGAAGGGCACCAGCAGGCTTGACAGCGTGCCGATGATCGCCTGCCGCAGGAGGCGCTGCTCGCGCGACGGCTCGGCGACCGGCAGGCCCATCGCCCGCCGGACCGCACGATAGGCCTTCGCGGCGACCAGGTAGCCCACCCAGGCCGCCAGGAGCACCAGCGCGGCGCGAATGGCGTGCCTCATTCCTCGGCATCCTCCGGTTCGGCGCCATCGGGTTCCGAGGGCGGCGCCGGCTCGCCCGCCTCGGCGCGCCGCTCGCGCAGCCAGCCGGCGATGCCCAGCACCACCCCGACCAGCATCACCGCCGGGCCGAGGAGCACCGCCGCGCCCGCCAGCCACAGGTCCCTCGCGGGACGCGTGATGTTGTCGTAGACCTTCAGCGCCGCCGACTCTGCGGTCGCGCCGAACTCGGCGTCGGGTTCCAGCACCGCGCGCACCCTGAGCTTGCCCGAGGCCGGGGCATCGAACTTGGGGAACACGTGGAGCACTCGCGCCCGCCCGCCCGAGGCGTCCGCCCGCTCGTCGCGCACGAACCGTCTCTCATCGTCCCAGCACAAGGCTCCCCCGAGGCCCCCGGGCACCACCTTGCCCTCATCGTCAAGCGCGCGTAGCCGAAGCCCGAAGCCGTAGCGCATCAGGTATTGCGGCTCGCCGCGCACGATGTCCTCGATGATCGACTTCGACGTCACGACCAGCTCCACCCCCACCTGGCAGCCGCGGCCTGGCTCCACCGCCAGGAGGTGGGTGGTCACTTCCTTGCCCACCTCCAATGGGATGCTCGCCACGCAGCGTGCCTGGAGCGCGCGCTCGATCTCCCGGCCGAACACCACCATCGTGACGGCCATCATCACGATGCCGAGAATCGCCAGCCTGCGGCCCAGTTGGGTCAATGCTCGCCCCCCTGGTTGGCGCCTGGGTCGGCGGCAAAACCCGCTTTCGTCAGCCGGAAAGCGCGAGGGGGCAGCTTGCAGGCGGGGGTCTTGCCCATGGCGACCTTGAGGCGGAGGTTCGTGGCGCCAATCGTGGCGGCGTGGAGGCTGATGGAGAGGAGGAGGAGCGGAACCAGAACACGCGCAAGCGACCGCCTCATTGGTGTGCCACCTCAGAATGCACCTCCCGCGGACCCCCAATTGTAGTCGGCTCGGGGGAGAACTTCAATTGCGACGCGGTCGAGGCCGTAATGCCTCAGTTACGGGTGGCGGCGGGAGGGCTTCTTCGTTCGTAGTGCGGCCTTCAGGCCGTTGGAGGCCCAGGAGACGGGCTGAAGCCCGCACTACGAACATGCGCCACATGCTGCCGCCACCCGTCACTGAGGCATTACTCGAAATCCGGGCGCCCGGGCGCAAAATCCGGGACTCCGCGCTTGACAACCCTGTCCGGGGCGCGTAAGATAATTGCACGGCGGCTTCTCGCCGCGCAGCGCCGATGCCCTGTGTCCGCAAACCCTCTTCTCGGAGAACCCAGATGAGAGCGCTCGCAGCCGTCCTGTCGTTCGCCGCCATCCTCCTCATGGCCCAACATGGCCTCGCAGGAGCCGTCCCCTTCACCCAGCGCGGCACCGTGAACGCCGACACCTTGACCGTCACGGGCGGCGCGCCTGACGAGGCCGCCGTCCAGATCGGCTATGAGGGCAACGACACCCTGACCGCCACCATGGCCGGCGGGAACGACTCCGTGGACCAGAAGGGCGGCGCCGGCGACGACGCCCTCACCGCCGACGGCGGCGACGGCAACGACAGGATCAAACAGGACGGCAGCGACGGCAACGACACCCTGACCGCCACCGGCGGGAACGGGAACGACACAATCGAGCAGAAGGGCGGCGACAAGGGCCTGCCCACCATCGGCCTCAACCAGCAAGGCCCCCCCACCGGAAACAACGTCCTCACCGCCGACGGCGGCGCAGGAAACGACCGCATCGTCCAGTCCTCCGGCGCGGGCACCGACACCCTCACCGCCACCGGCGGCGACGGCGACGACCGGATCGACCAGTCCGCAGGCGCCGGCAACGACATCATCACCGTCACCGGCGGCAACGGCAACGACATCATCTGGCTCAGCGCCGGCGGCGGCGACGACGTCATCACCGTAGACGCCGGCGACGGCACCGACTCGGTGGAAATCTCCGGCGGCGGCGGAAGCGACATCATCACCTACAACGCCAGCCCCGGCGCCGACCAGGTCTTCATTGACGGCAGCGACGGCGGAAACGACGCCCTCACCATCAACTCCAACCTCCAGAACTTCACCCTCAGGGACAAGAAGGGCAACATCCTCTTCCAGAAAGGCGTCGGCGGCTCCCTCATCACCGTCCGACGGCTCGACAACATCACCGTCATCGGCGACGACGGCGTCACCGTCCTCTTCGCCGGCGGCGCCCCCTGAGCCACGCCCTGCGTCCCATCGCCGAACCTTGCCAGGAACCAAACCAGGGGGGCCGCGTTTCCGATGCGGCCCCCCTCTCCATTTCACCTTCCGCAAAGTGGCCAGGCAACGGCCTTCCCTAGCCTGCCGCCGGGGGCGCAAGTTCGCGGTCGCACAGTCAGACAGCATGGGTGGCACCCTCAAGCGTCCTCGCTTGAGGGTGTCTTCGGGAGCCGTCCCATCGTCCCATCCCTCTCGCACCCTCAACGGAAGCCGTTGAGGGTGCCACCCACGCAGGCCACGGGCGGGGGGCTGTGGCGCGGCAGCACCGCTGCCGCAGGACGGGCCTGAGCCGGCCGGGGGCGCCAACCAACAGGGATGATTGGATGGGTGGATGAATGGATGATCGTCTGGCACCCATCCATTCATCCATTCATCCCACGAATAGGGCCTACTTGGCCGGTTCCAGCTTGATGTAGTCGAGGCCGGCCATGTATGCCTTGACCGCCTTGTCGTTGGCGCCGGTGAGCTCGAGGGTGAGGCGGTGCTCGCCGGCCTTGAGCTCGTGGGTGCCCAGGTCGAGGGGGCCGGTGGGGACGACTTCGGGGTTGTAGAGGTCAATGGGGCCGCCGAGCTTCTGCCCGTCGAGGGAGAGCTGGACGATGCCGTAGTCGCGGGCCTTGGTGAGTTGGACGGTGAGCTTGTAGGAGCCGTCGGCGGGGACGGGGAAGGCGAGGGTGAGCTTGTCGCCCGGCTTGGCGCCGGTCCACCAGAGGTGGGCCAGGTCGCTCCAGCCCGCTCCGTAGTTGTCGAGGTCCTGGCGGCAGGTCTGGCCGCCGGTCCTCTCGGCGACTTTGATGGCCTCGCCTTCGATTGCGCCCTTGATCTTGGTGGAGGGCGGCGGGGTGTAGTAGCCGGTGCGGTCGGCCACTGGGACCTCGTCGTAGGGATCAGCCTGGCCGGGGGCGAGGTAGAAGCAGGCGGTGGCGGCGTAGAGGGTGGGCCTGGTGTTGGGGTAGTACTTCTCGATTGCGGCCTCGAAGGAGGTCTGGAAGGGGACGTTGTCGGTGATGTGCCATCGGTTGACGCAGACGTGGCCGCGGTTGCCGCCATCGTTGTGGGGCTGGTTATGATACGCGTTGACGAACTTCTGGGGGCAGCACCAGGCGTAGCCGAAGTAGTCCTCGGACCCCGTGCCGATGGTGGAGGGGAACTTCTCGCCGTCAATGAAGAACTTCTCGTCGCCTTCGCCCCACCAGCCGCCGCGCGGGTTCCAGACGTGGAGCATGACGCCGACGAAGCGGCCGCGGCCCTGGGTCTTGAGCATCGGCCAGTCCCAGCACTCGGCGGTCATGCGTTCCGGCTCGGCGGGCAGGTGGACGTCGCGGTGCCACTTGGCGTGGAACCGCCCGAGGCCCTCGATGGGCTTGGTGAGGGGGGCGTGGGTGACGCTCAGGCTCACGGTGCGGGGGTCCTTGCCGTCGTTGGTCAGCTCGATGAGTGCCTTCTTTGCGAAGGGCATGTACCAGAGGGCGTACATCTCGCCGTTGGCCATGCCGAGGGGCAGCGAGCGGTACTCCTTGTAGCCGGGGGCCGAGCCGAAGAAGTCGCCGAGGGGCGACCAGACGGCGGGCTTGGGGTCGTCGTCCCAGGTGATGCGGAGGCATAGCTCACGGAGCACCGCGATGTCGTCGGGCGGCTGCGGGAGTTCCAGCTTGGCCCGGAGCGCGGTGATGGCGCGCGGGCCGGCGAGCTCGACGCGGGCCGGCTTGCCGGGCTCGACGGCCAGCTTGGGGCTCTCCGTTATCTCGCCCTGGCGCGGGGCGGCGGGGTCGGTGCCGCAGTTGGCCTCGAGGAACTCGTTGGCCTTCTCGAGCGCGGCGGTCTCTTCGGCCGACAGGTCGCGGCGGAAGGTTGGCAGCACGGTGTCCTTGGGGTAGGTGGTGTAGACGAACTGGTAGTAGGCCCCCCAGCCCTTGTCGGCGGTGATCTTGCAGGACTTCTGGAAGGGGATGGGCACGTAGGCGTTCCAGCCCATCGCCAGGACGTGGCAGAGGGCTTTGCCCTTGAAGGGCGGCTCGTTGCCGTCGAAGTAGCTGTGGAACGGGAGGTCAATGGCCGGCTTCTCGGCGCCGTCGAGGGAGACGTAGACGCGGCCTTTGGCGGCCCTGGCCGACCAGATGCGCCAGATGACGCCCGGGCCGTCCATTTCCGCGAAGACCTCCTTGTCCCCCTCGCGGCGGATGATCCCGTTGCCGTCGCCGTTGGCGAACCAGCGGACGTACTTGCCCGCGGCCTCGTCGAACTTGCTCGCGCGGTCGTAGCTCGAGGCCTGCTGGCACTTTTCGCCCGCGGGCGGCAGGACCGCCAGGGCCTCCAGGTCGGTGAGCCGCCTGATCAGGTCGAGGTACGCCCACTTCTCGCCGGCGCCGGCCAGCCTGCCCGCCGCAAGCGCCGCCAACACGCAAGCCACCGCTATCCTTCGCATCTCATGTCCCCCAAGAGAAGGCTGATTGGTCCGAAGAGGCCCGGTTTGGTGTGATGCTAGCGCCTCGCCCCCGGCATGTCAAGACAGGAAGGTGGCCGTCAGACATGAAGAGTCCAGAGGTCTGGCGGCCAGTGGGCGGGGCGGGCTGGGGAGGAGGCGGGTCGGCAGTGCAGCGGCAGCCTGGGTTCCCGCACCGCCGGCGGACCACCACCAGGGAGCCGTCCACCATGGGGCCGAAGGCGGCGAGCTTCTTGAGACGAGCGGCCACCTCCCTGCGATAGCTACTGGCGTTCTTCTCGAAGGGCATGGGCTTTTCTCCTTCAACAGGCTGTCGCATGTAACTGGCCTGCGCGCGAATGGCGCTTGACCTTGATCGCTGCCTCGCATATTATGCCGTGAACCAAGTGAGGAGTGCCACGTTTTGAGGAATGCACGCGATGAGCCATGTTGAAGGGGACCCCGCCCGGCCCGCGGGCTGGCGGGCGGCGGTGCGCGGCAATGTGCTGATGATGGGCCTGGTGAGCCTGTTCACCGACTTCTCGAGCGAGATGATCTACCCGCTCCTGCCCATCTTCTTCTCTGGCCTCGCGGTGCAGGCGGGGGTGCCGCCCGAGGCGGTGGCCGGCTGGGTGGCCTTCTACCTGGGGCTGATGGAGGGGGTGGCGGAGACGACGGCGAGCCTGCTGAAGTTCTTCTCGGGGCGCATCAGCGACGCCCTCGGCAAGCGCAAGGCCCTGGCGGTGCTCGGCTACGGCATCTCGTCGGTGGTGCGGCCGCTGATGGCCCTGTGCGCCGCGGGCTGGCACGTGGTGGGCCTGCGGTTCCTCGACCGCGTGGGGAAGGGGGTCCGCACGGCGCCCCGCGACGCGCTGATCAGCGACTCGGTGGGCAAGGAGTACCGCGGCATCGCCTTCAGCTTCCACAGGGCGATGGACCACACGGGGGCGATCCTGGGGCCGGTGGTGGCGGTCGCTATCCTGTATGCCTTCCTGGGCTACGGCCTCTGGCGGGGCACCACCGACCGGGCAACGCCCGATGAGATGAAGGCCCTCCGCTGGCTCTTCGCCTTCGCCGTCATACCGGGCATCGCGGCAATGGTGTCGCTGGTGGGCAGGGTGAAGGAGATCGCGCCGAAGGCCGCGGCGAAGGACCCGGCGGACCCGCCCGTGAAGCTGCCAGGCCGCTTCTATGCCTTCGTGGGAGCCGTCACGCTCTTCGCCCTGGGCAACAGCTCGGACCTCTTCATCGTCTTCTACGGCCGCACGATGTTCGGCCTGAGCCTGCCGGGGCTGATTGGGCTATGGGTCGCGCTCCACGTCTCGAAGGCCCTGTTCAGCTTCCCGGGCGGATTCCTCTCGGACAAGCTCGGCCGCCGCCCGGTCATCATCGCGGGCTGGCTGGTCTACGCGCTGGTGTACTTCGGCATGGCTCTCGTGGCCGAGCAGTGGCAGTTCTGGGCGCTCATCGCGGCCTACGGCCTCTACTACGGGCTGGTGGAGGGCGCGGAGAAGGCGCTGGTGGCCGACTTCGTCCCCAGCGAGCACCGCGGCACCGCCTTCGGCCTCTACCACACCGCGGTCGGCTTGGCGGCGTTCCCGGCCAGCCTCGCCTTCGGCATGGTCTGGGAGGCCTTCGGCCCAGCCATCGCCTTCACCATCGGGGCCTACCTGGCCGGCCTCGCCGCACTCTTTCTCCTCCTGGTCCTGTCCACTGCCAGGGGCAAGCGGTGAGTGAGAGCAACGGGTCCGTGGAGGCGGTTGTGGCCAGGCTCGAGGAGGCCCTCGGCAGCACGCTGCCGCCGGGCGAGCTGGCGCGGCTCCGGCGCGCCATCGCGCTCGCGCGCCGCGCCCACGAGGGCCAGAGCCGCGACGACGGCGCGCCCTACATCGTTCATCCCTTGCGAACCGCCCTGGTCCTCGCCGAGGAACTGGGCGTGACCGAGCCCGACGCCCTCTGCGCCGCAGTCCTGCACGATGTCCTCGAAGACGACAAGAGCCTGACAGCGGAGGACCTCGGCGGCGACTTTGGGCCACGAGTCGCCCGGATGGTCGGCACGCTCACCAAGCCCACGAAGGCCGAGGGCTCGCGCGAGGAGGTGAACCGCGAGTACTTCCCGCGCGTCGCGCGGGCCGACCTTGCGACCCGTCTGGTGAAGCTGGCAGATAGGCTCGACAACACGCGCGACCTCGCGCGCTGCCCCGACCCCGCGAAGCGCCAGCGGAAGCTCGACGAGACCCGAGCCTTCTATCTCGCCCTCATCGAGCAGCTTGAGGACCCGGCGGCGCGGGGCACACTCGGCCAGGCCTTCGCCCAGGCCATCGCCCAGGCGGAGTCTATGCTCGGGACGCCGCCTCAGAAGTGAGGGAACAAGGTTGTGGGTTGCGCGGCGTCTTGCTCCCGAAGGGAGCGCAGTGGGTTGCCGGCGGCTTCAGCCGCCGGACCCGGTAGCTAGAAACACCGAAGTCCCGAAGGGACGGCAGAACACGTTCACGGACCGCTTCGCCACGGGGGTTCTGCCGTCCCTTCGGGACTGGTCCCGGGGTTGGCGCCCGATCCGGCGGCTGAAGCCGCCGGCAACCCACTGCTGTCCCTTCGGGACTGAGGAGAGCACGCGCGCTGATCCTAGAAACTATCTCCTTCACTGCGAGGCAGTGCCTGGGGCCCATTGCGCGAGGTGCGCACCCGGCACGCCCAAACAAGTTTGGGCGTGGCACCCGCCGGGAGGTGCATGTGACAGACCTCGTCGTGCCCCGTGCGCGAGAGACCGCAAGTCCAATGTTCAATGCTCAATGCTCAACCTTCAATGACCAAGTGGAAGAGCGGGCGAGGCCTGGAGGCTTACTTGGTCATTGGGCATTGAGGATTGGGTATTGAGTATTCGGCCGTTCGGCTCACTTGTGGAAAGGAGGACCGCCATGCCGGCCAAGAAACTGAAGGAGTTCCTGGACGCCCAGGGGGTGAGGTACGTGACGCTGACGCACTCGCCGGCGTTCACGGCGCCCGAGATCGCCGCCTCCGCGCACATCCCAGGCAAGCAATTGGCCAAGACCGTGATGGTGAAGATTGACGGAGCGATGGCGATGGCGGTGCTGCCGGCGAACGTGGGGGTGGACTTCAAGGCCCTGGCGGCGCTGGCCGGGGCGCGAAGGGCTGAGCTGGCGACCGAGGCCGACTTCGCCGACCTCTTCCCCGAGTGCGAGGTGGGGGCCATGCCGCCCTTCGGCAACCTCTACGGCATGGCGGTGTTCGCCGAGCAGAGCCTGGCGGAGGACCTGGAGATCGCCTTCAACGCCGGCTCGCACAAGGAACTGGTGCGGCTGGCCTACGCCGACTTCGCGCGCCTGGCCCAACCGAAGGTGGGCGTCTTCGCAAGGAAGGGCTGAGCCGCTGAAGGCGGCCTTCGCAGGGGATGATTGGATGGTTGGATGAATGGATGATTGCCTGACACCCATCCACCCATCCATTCCTCCACCCATCCCCTGCGAGATTGGGCGCGAACCGCAGACGAGTCGCAACTCACGACCTCAAAGCGTGGGACCTACGGCCGTGCGAGCGGCTCCCAGCCGAGCAGGTCCTTCGCGCGGGTGCAGGGGACGTGTTTGCCCGTGTAGTCGCCCGCGATGTTGAGGACGTGGGCGCCGGCCAAGGGCGCCGTGAGGGAGAGGGCGATGGCGCTCGCCACGTCGGGAGCAGCCGTCTGCCCGCCCACGCGGCCGGCCCGGGCCGCCCGCTGCCAGTCCTCCAGCGGCATCGGGCCGTTGAGGCGCAGGGAGACGACCGCCATCTTGTGGACCCTCGCGAAGAAGTCGCACACGATCTCCCCCAGGCGCTTGGTGAAGCCGTAGAGGTCGGGCGCATCGGCCGGAGTGTCCTCGCCCTCGGGGAAGCCGGCCGGCCTGTAGCCGTAGACGGACATCGAGCTGGTGTAGACGGCCCGCCTGATCCCCGCCTCCGCCGCGGCCTGTAGCACGCGGTGGAGGTGCTTCACGTGGATGTCGTAATTCGCATCAATGTCCTTCACGTCGTACCCCCCCGCGCTGGTTCGGGCCATGGCCATGTAGACGACGCCCTCGACGCCTTCGAGCGCGCGGCGGACCGCCGCGATGTCCGCGGCTGAGCCCTGGACGTAGTCCAGGGCCCTGGAGTTTCGCGGTTTGGTTCTGCCTGTCTTTGAGTGCTTCGCCATAACATAGCAGCATGGCTCGACTTGTGCAAGTTGCACTTGACTCTCATTGTGGAATGTGGTATCTAGTAATATAACTAGAGTACGGAGTAA
>VGYW01000241.1 GCA_016872875.1 Planctomycetota bacterium
AAGGAGCTCGGCCTGCCCGCGGTCATCCACTGCCGCGACGCCTATGCGGACTGCCTGGAGATCGTGCGAGCGGAGCTTGGTGTGGGGGCTCGCGGCGTGCTCCACTGCTTCCTGGGCGACGCCGCGGCGGCGCGGGGCGCGCTCGGCCTCGGGCTTCACCTCGGCATCGGCGGGGGCCTCACGCGCCAGGAGCCCCTACGTCACGTGGTCGCCGCCCTCCCCCTCGACAGGCTGCTCGTCGAGACCGATTGCCCCTACCAGACCCCCCGGCCGAAGCGTGGGCGGAACGAGCCCGCCTACGTTCGCCTGGTAGCCGAGTGCCTGGCCGACGTGCTCGGGGTGCCCTTCGAGCGCGTGGCCGAGGCGACGACCGCGAATGCGCGGCGGCTCTTCCTTATTGCGGCTGACGGCCGGAACCAAAGGGGATGATTGGATGGGTGGATGAATGGACGCGTAGGGAAAGGGAAAGTGAGGGGGAAAGGCCGAGGAGGACCACCTTCACTCTCACTTTCACTTTCACTCTCCCCTTCACCGGCTTCACCCATCCACCCATCCATTCATCCACTCATCCCCCGACATGCGCGCCAGAGGAGTTGGGGATCTTGAAACCAATGCCGTGGCTGAGTGGCCCTGCCACGTCACTTAGCAGCGCCTGCGGACGCGACCTCGCGCTCGGAGATGGCTTTGGCGGCGTTGCCGTACTCGGTGCCGTCGTGCTCGCCTGCGAGCTTGCGGAAGACCTTCTGCACCTGGGCGGGGTTCTTCACGAGCGGCTTCGGCCCGCAGCAGGCCAGGGCCGCCTTGCGGAACGCCTCGCGGGCGTCCACCTGCTGCTTCACCTCGGCGTTCGACCTCAGCGCCGTCATCTTCTCCTTGACGCCCGAGGCCCCCTTGGCGTCGGGGAAGCAGCGCAGGTAGCTGGCGCCCACCTTGTAGGCGTCCCAGCTCCGCCCCTCGCTCAACAGGCTCTCGAAGAGGGCCAGCTTCTTCTGGGCCAGGTCGTCGAGGCGCTTGGTGAGCTCCGCCTTGAACGTGCCGCTCTCGCCCGAGTCGCGCACCTTGGCGAGCATGGCCTGGGCCTTGGCGAGCAGGCCCTGCTTGATGGCCGCCGCGATGGGCGCGAGCCGCTCGGGCACCGTCACGCCGCCCAGCAGGCCCTCGCCCTTGCGGGGCTCGATGGCCCTCTTGAGGTCGGCGAACGGCACGTAGGGCTTGCCCTCGACGGCGTAGTAGGAGTTGCCCTTCTCGATGTCGGTGCTGCGGTGGACGATTTTGCCCTCGGGGTCGAGGACGACGATTGCGTGAAGCGTCTTGCCGTCGCCCAGGGCGGCGTAGGTGGCGCCGGCGGCGTCAAGGGCGCACAGCGTCGTGTCGCCCCAGATCTTCGAGGCCAACGCCGTGAACTTGCCGGAATCGCTGAACAGGGCGACGGGCAGGAGGGCGAACGAGGAGGCCTTGTGGTAGTCGCTGATGGCCTGGGCCGCACCGGCCCAGCACGGGCCTCGTCACCCCGTCGAGTCGTTGAAGAACACGATGGCGGTCGTCTGCCCCTTGAAGTCCTCCAGCCCCACGCTGCCGGCCTGCCAGCCCGCCACGGGCAGTTCCGGCGCCACCTCCTCGCCGTGCAAGCGGGGCGAGACAAGTGCCCCCAGCAACAGCAACGCGCACACACCTGGCGACCTGGCGATCCTCATCGGCCCGCTCCTTTCACGCCGCAGTCCCCCCGTGGCCTGGGCGATGGGCGGCCGCCTCGCCTGGCGCCCCACCCCCAGTTCACGGCATCATAGCTCTCTCTGGGGCGAATGTCAAGCGGATTCTGCACTCCTACCTGGCCTCTGGTCTTGGGGTTCCCAATCGTCGTCGTTGTCGTCATCGTCGTCGTTGTCGTCGTCGTCCTCGTCGTCGAACCCCCAGCAACCGAGCGAACCCGGGAATGACACGGGAACAGGAAGAAGAAAAGGGGGCGCGCAGCCTGCTGGACTTCTCTGGTTACGGATTGCGGATTGCGGATTGCGGAGCTGGCGGCGGCACAAGCCCGTGGGCGAGGATGGCTTCGGCGAGGGCGAGGTCCTCAGGCGTGGTGAGCTTGAGGTTGAGGTCGGAGCCTGGGACGACGGCCACTGGGCGGCCGAGGCGCTCGACGAGCTGGGCGTCGTCCGTGGCGTCGGGTTGCGGGCCGGCGGCGGCGTAGGCGTCCAGGATGAGCTTGCGGCGGAAGACCTGGGGGGTCTGGGCGCACCAGAGGTCGCGGCGCTCGACGGTCTCGACGATGCGGCCGTGGGCGACCCGTTTGACGGTGGGTTTCATTGGGATGGCGACGATTGCGGCGCCGAGGGCGTCGGCGGCGTCGAGCGCGGCGGCGATGGCGTCGGGCGTAACGAAAGGGCGGACGGCGTCGTGGATCGCCACGAGCTCGGCCTCGGGGCGCAGGCAACCGAGGCCGGCTCGCACGGAGTCCTGGCGGCGGGGGCCGCCGGGGACGAAGTCGGTGACGCCGTAGCTCTCGCGGAGCAGTGCGCCCCATTGGGCTTCGATCTGGGCGAGGTCGTCGGGGTGGACGACGAGGATGGTCTGGCAAAGGGGGTGGATTTCGGATTTCGGATTTCGGATTTCGGATTTGGCGGACAGGAAGGGGAGGAAGCAGTCGAGGGTGTGGAGGATGATGGGCTTGCCGGCGAGGTGGAGGAGGGCCTTGCGGCCGCCCATGCGGGTGCCGAGGCCGGCGGCAGGGAGGAGGAGGGCGAAAGCCGATTTCTGATTCCTGATTTCTGATTGCTGATTTGAGATTGCCGATCCCCCCTGCCGTGTTGTCGGGAGCGGGGTTTCAAGAATTGGTCGTTTGGGCTTTGGCGTTCCTTCGGATTTCGGATTTGGGATTTCGGATTTCCCGCATTCCGAAAGGAATGAGGGCTAGTGCCTCTTCTTCTCTGCTGGCTCTGCGGCCTCTGCGCGAGGCGCTCTTGGCTGCGGGAGGAGCCTTGCGAAGATGATGCGGCCGGAGCTGCGCTGGAGGTAGCGGACGACCTCGACGCTGGCCTCGGAGCCGATGCGGTCCTCGGCGTTTTCGACGACGACCATGGTGCCGTCGTCGAGGAAGCCGACGGCTTGCCTGGCCTCCTCGCCGCGGCGGACGAGTTGGACGGCGATGGCTTCGCCGCGGGCGACGGCCGGGCGGAGGGCGGTGGCCAGCTCGTTGAGGTTGAGGACCTTCACCCCCTGGGCGCGGGCCACGCGGCTCAGGTTCCCGTCGGTCGTGCAAAGGTGGGCGTCGATCTCGCCCGCCAGCGCGATGAGGCGCCGGTCCACCGGCTCGTCGGAGGGCTCAGTGACCTCGTGGATCGCGACCTCGGCGTCCCTCGAGCGCTGGAGTTGGCTGACGACGGCGAGGCCGCGCTGGCCGCGCGCCCGCTTGAGGCGCTCGGCGGAGTCGGCCAGGGTCTGGAGCTCCTCCAGGACGAAGCTGGGGACGTAGAGCGGGCTCTCGAAGACCCCCGTGTGGCAGAGGTCGGCGATGCGGCCGTCCACCAGCACGCTGCTGTCGAGGAGCATGGCGCGCGGCCCCTTCCGGTCCTTCTTGAACTCGACGTAGGGGATGACGAACCTGAAGCGGTCGCGGGTGCGGAAGACGATCATGGTCATGAGGTAACAAAGGGGCACGGTGAGGATGACGCGGATGGCGGAGACCATGTTCTGGTCCTGCGCGTAGTCGAGGGGCAGGATGAGCATGGTGATGTAGAAGGCGAGGTTTCCGAAGAGGATGCCGACGGCGATGCCGAAGACGATGGCGGTGAGGTCGGCGACGGACTCCTTGGCTTTCAGGAGGGTCTCGGCCAAGAGGACGACGGTGAACATGGCGACTCCGCCGGCGAGGCCGAGGTCGTCATCAATCCCGATGAGGCGTGCGGCCTGCCAGCCCGCCCCGGCGCACACGAGCAGGAAGAACGCCCGGAGAGCCCAGAGACCCATGCGTTCACCGTCCTACCTGGGGTTCGATCTTCGTCACCTCGGAATACGGGATCTCCACGGTGCCGCCCTCGGTCTTGACCACCCAGGAGCCCTTCTCGCCGCCGCCGCGCAGCAGGCGGCCAGTGACCGGCGAGCGGCCGCGCGCGTGGACGACGTAGACTTTCTGGGAGGCCTTGGGGGCCGGCGGGCCGAGGAGCCTGCGGCCCAGGGCGAGCGCGCCCACGACGGCCAGGAGCAGCACAAGCGTGCCCACGGCCCCGACGGCCACCAGGCGCCAGCGCCTGGCCCCCGGAGCAGTGGGCACCGTGGGGCAGGTCAGCGGCTCGGTCGAGCCTTTGGCGAACTCGGACACCGTGGCGGTCGAAGGGGTTTCCGCGGGGATGGTGGGGGTCGTGGCGGCGGCGGCCGCGAAGTCGGCGGCCACCGTCTCCTGCGCGGCCGCCCCGCCGCCCGCGGCAAGGTCCGCGAGCTCGTGGGTGCGCGTGACGGCCACGAGGTCGGCGGCGAGTGCCCGCACGCTCTGATAGCGCTCCTCGGGCTTCTTGGCCATCGCCCTGGCAATGACGGCGTCGAGCTGCGGCGGGAGGGCGGGGGTGAGGCCGCGGGCCGAAGGGGTGGGCGTCTCGATGTGCTGGCGGAGCGTGGCGATGGCCGAGGTGCTCTGGAAGGGGACGCGGCCTGTGACAAGCTCGAAGAGGATGACGCCGAGGGCGTAGATGTCGGTTCGGAAGTCGGCCTCGCGCCCCTCGGCGAGCTCGGGGGCCATGTACTCGGGCGTGCCGAGGAGGGTGTTGCCGGTGGTCACGGAGCGGTCGTGGCGCGGCTTGGCGAGGCCGAAGTCGGTCAGGATCGCACGCTGGTCCTCGTCTATCATGATGTTGGCCGGCTTGAGGTCGCGGTGGACGATGCCTGCGGCGTGGACCTTGTCGAGTGCGGAGAGGACCTGGCCGAGGATGCGGACGGCGCTGGGGTGGGGCAGGGGGCCGTGCTGGCGCAGGAGGTCGGCGACCGATTGCCCCTTGAGGTACTCCATCGCGATGAAGTGGCGGTTGGCGTCCTCGCCCACGGCGTAGATGTGGACGAGGTTGGGGTGGCGGATGCGGGCGAGGGACGTGGCCTCGCGGTGGAAGCGTGCCACGTATTCGTGGTCGGCCGCGAGCTCAGGCGCGAGCACCTTGAGGGCCACCTGGCGGCGCAGCGTGGGGTCCACGGCCAGATAGACCGCGCCCATGCCCCCCTTGCCCAGGAGGCGCTGGAGGTAGTAGATGCCGAGCTTCTCGGGCTGCCGCCCTGTGCTGTTCACCGCCTCTTCCGTTCTTCAATCGTTCTCGTCGTCGTCCTCGTCGTCGTCGTCGAAATCTCCGCCTCCCTACAGCCAAAGAGACTCGACGACGAGGACGACGACGACGACGACGACGAGGTCAGAGCTCCAACCCATAGCTCTTGAGCTTGGCGTAGAGGGTGGAGCGGTCAATGCCGAGGATGCCTGCGGCCTCCTTCTTGTTGCCGCCGGTGTGGCGGAGGACTCGCTCGATGTGCTGGCGCTCGACCTGCTCGATGGAGGGGAGGGGGCCGGGGGCGGTCACAGGCGGGACGCCTGTGCCACCGACGCCTGTGCCACCGACGGCCATCAACGGCAGATCGGGGGCGTCAATGAGGGCCTTGTCGGAGAGCGCGACGAGGCGCTCGATGAGGTTGCGGAGCTCGCGGACGTTCCCCGGCCAGGGGTGCGCTCGGAGCGCGGCGCGGGCCGCGTCGGTGAACTCAAGACGCGGCTTGCCGCACTTGCGGCAGTAGTGCGCGACGAAGTGGGCGCAGAGGGCGTCGAGGTCCTCGGCGTGCTCGCGGAGCGCGGGGAGCCGGCAGGTGAGGACGTTGAGGCGGTAGAAGAGGTCCTGGCGAAACTTCCGGGCCTCGGCGAGTGCGGGCAGGTCCTTGTTCGTGGCGGCGATGATGCGGGCGTGGGAGGTGCGGTCGCGGACGTCGCCCACGCGGCGGAACTCGCCGGTCTCCAGGACGCGCAGCAGCTTGGCCTGGCTCGCGGGCGGCATCTCGGCGACCTCGTCGAGGAAGAGCGTCCCCTGGTCGGCGAGCTCGAAGCGCCCCGCGCGGTCCTCCAGCGCCCCGGTGAAGGCGCCCTTCACGTGCCCGAAGAGCTCGCTCTCCAGGAGCGTCTCGGTCATCGCCGCGCAGTTGAGTGCCTCGAATGGCCCCCTGGCCCGCGGGCCGGAGTAGTGGATGGCGCGTGCGGCGAGCTCCTTGCCGGTGCCGCTCTCCCCGATGAGGAGCACCGCGGAGTCGAGCGGCGCGGCACGCTCGATGAAGTCGAAGACGGCGTGGAGCTTCGGGCTGTCGCCGATCATCTGGTACTGGCCGCGCACCTCGCGTTCGAGGGCCTGGCACTCGCGGCGGAGGCGTTCGGCGCTGCGGATGCCCTGGACCGCCACGACGGTGGGCTGCGCGAGGGCGGTCAGGAGCTCGAGGTCGGTGCGGGTGAACGGTTCGCCCTCGCCGAGCTTGTCGGTGTAGACGGCGCCGAGGACCTCGTCGCCGCTTCGGAGCGGGACGCACATGGCCGTCGCGATGCGGTTGAGCTGGATGCTCGGGCTGTGGCGGAAGCGCTCGTCCTCTGCGGGGGCGTGGCTGAGGACGGAGAGGCGCTCCTTGAAGGCGAACTCGATGATCGAGCGGCTGACCGGCACCTCGGCAAGTCGGCGGTCGAGGGCGGAGTCCTTCCGCAGCCACGGCTTCCAGCCGCCGCCGGCGGGGTCGAGCAGGATCGGCACCACGCGGTCGGGGCCAACCGCCTCCTTCACGGCCTCCACCAGGGCGTCGAGGAGCTGCGGGAGCGCCTTCGCCTGCGATGCGAGCGTGGAGTAGCGGAACAGCGTTATCAGCCCGTCGTTCGCGCGGGTGAGCTCCTCCTGCGAATGCGTGACCTGGCCCCGCGTGAGGAGCTTGATGCGGTCGCCCAGGACGGTTTCGGCGATGGTGGGGCGGACCCAGGAGGCGTCCTCGGGCGGGAGCTCGGCCTGCCCCTCGTCCTCGGCCACGAAGAGCAGGGCGGCGTCGCCCACCTTGATCTCGTCGAGGGGCACGAGGGTGCGGGTCTGCACCCGCTCGCCGTTGACGAGGGTCCCGTTGCGGCTCCCCAGGTCGGTGAGCGTCCAGGCGCCCCCTTCGTGGGCGATGCGGGCGTGGCGGCGCGAGACCTTTTCGTCGAGGAGCTGCACCTCGCAGGTCAGGTCGCGGCCCACCGTCGCCGGCTCGCCCGAGAGCTCGTAAATCGTCCCCTTGTTCGCCCCGCTCTGGACAATGAGTTTGGCCATAGCTGGACCTCAGAGGGGATGAATGGATGAGTGGATGGGTGGATGAATGTCAGAGAACAACGCTTCTCTCATCCACCCTCTCTTTCATCCATCCATTCATCCACCCATCCATTCATCCCCTCTCGTTTCAGACGCGCTCATAGGGATAGAAGAGCTTCTTATATTCATCCTGGGCGTAGCGGTCGGTCATGCCTGCGATGTAGTCGCAGATGGCGCGGTGGAGTCCCTCGGCGCGGGCGGTGGCGCGGAAGTCGTCGGGGAGCTGTGCCTCGTCGGCCAGGTAGGCGCCGAAGAGCTCGCGGACGAAGCGCTTGGCCTTGCTGGTCATGCGCGCGACGCGGTAATGGCGGTAGAGCTTCTCGTGGAGGAAGGCCTCCAGGTCCGCCTTCTGGCGCTGGATGGTCGCGCTGAAGGCGAAGAGGCGCTGCCCGGCACAGCGGACGCCCTCGGCATCCTGTATGCCCAGCTCTGCGATGCGGGCGAGCGTGGTCTCCACGAGGTCAGTCACCTGCGCGTTGATCAGGCGGATGATCACCTGGCGGTCGTGGAGGCGTTCGGGGAGGCCGTGCTGGTGGCTCTCGACCTCTGCGGCGGCCACGGCCCAGGCCTCCACCCCGGCCAGGTCGTCGCGGCGGATCAGGTGGGCGGTCAGCCCGTCGTCTATATCGTGGTTGTTGTAGGCCACCTCGTCGGCCACTTCCACCGCCTGGGCTTCGAGGACGGGCTGGGACCCGTCGTTGAACTCCTCGACGGCTGGGCGGTCGTGGCGGGTGGTGTGCTTGGCGATGGCCTCGCGGACCTCCCAGGAGAGGTTGAGGCCGGTGAAGCCCGGGTAGCGGCGCTCCAGGTGGTCCACCACGCGGAGGCCGTGGGCGTTGTGCTCGAAGCCGCCGTGGCCGCGCATCTGGTCGCGGAGCTCCTCCTCGCCCGAGTGGCCGAAGGGGGTGTGGCCGAGGTCGTGGGCCAGCGCGATGGCCTCCGCGAGGTCCTCGTTGAGGCCCATGATCCGCGCTATCGTCCGCGAAATCTGGGCAACCTCCAGCGTGTGAGTCAGCCGCGTCCGGTAGTAGTCCCCCTCGTGGTTCACGAACACCTGGGTCTTGTACTCAAGTCGGCGGAAGGCTGTGGAGTGGACGACGCGGTCGCGGTCGCGTTGGTAGACCGTGCGGAGTGGGTGTTCGGGCTCGGGGTGGCGGCGTCCGCGGCTCTCGCGGCTCCGCGTGGCGTAGGGCGCCAGCATCGCCACCTCGCGCTCCTCTGCCGCCTCGCGCCCCACGAGGCAGGGCCATTTCTGATTTCTGATTTCTGATTTCTGATCTGCCATCGCGCGACCAATCTCCTACCGACAAGCGTGTCTGAAATCAGCAATCAGCAATCAGCAATCAGCAATCTGTCTTCGCAGCAGCCCATAGAGGGCCTCCAGCGACTGGACGACCACCTTCGCCCCCCCGATGACCGGCATGAAATTCGTGTCGCCGTTCCAGCGCGGCACGATGTGGACGTGCAGGTGCCCCGGCACCCCCGCGCCCGCGCACGTGCCGAGGTTCATGCCGATGTTGAACCCGTGGGGGTTCACCGTCTTGGCCAGGAGCTGTTGCGAGTCGCGCGTCAGTTGCATCAGGGCGGCCAGGTCCGCGTCGTCGAGCTCCGCGAGGTCGCCCTTGTGGGCGTTGGGCGCGACGAGAAGGTGCCCGTTGTTGTACGGGTAGCGGTTGAAGATCGAGAAGCAGCGCTCGCGGCGCTCGAGCACCAGGTTGCGTTCATCCTCCTTCGAGGCCAGGGCCTCGCAGAGGAAGCAGCCGTCCTTCCGCGGCTCCAGGATGTAGCCCATCCGCCACGGCGCCCAGAGGATGTCAAGACCATGAGCCGAGCTTGACTCGCTCATCTTCTGCACCCCGCACAACTACTGCGCGCGCACGAGGAGCAGCTCGAGCGCCCGGCCGAACGTGACGCCTCGCCGCGGCTGCTCGCCACGGACATCCCGAAGAGCGACAGCTTCCGCCGCGTCCTCGCCGCCCCGCAGCGCGGGCAGCGGGCCTTCGCCTCGGCCTCCATCGAGCGGAAGAGCTGCTCGAAGTCCGAATCGCACTTCTCGCAGTGGAACTCGTAGATTGGCATCGCAGCCTCCTGGCCCTGGCCGGATTATAGCAAGCCCGACTCCCGGAGTCAACGCGGCAAGGCCCCCATCCCCGCCTTGACGCCCCGCGTCGTTCCTGTTAGGCTACCCCCACGTAACGCCGCGGAGCGGCAAAAGGCGCGTTCCCACGCGGAGCGTGGAGACGAGAGAGGAGAACTTCATGCACCACCTATGCTCGCTAAGCCCTCCACCGCGCTTGACTTGAGCTTTGCGGAGGGCTATCATCTATAGGAGCCAAGGAGCCCAGGGTTTCGCGAGGCGGACGGGGGCGGGAGGCTAAGTAGGATGGTCGGTGTGTTGCAGGCCTTGGCGTATTTTGCCTTTGTTTTTCTCATCGGGGCACTCGCGCTTCGATGCGCGAGGACGCCTCTTCATTCGTGCCCGCATTCGGGGTACGTCGGGGCCCTCCGCTTGGTCGACAGCCTGGATGGAGCGGCTCGGCCCGGTCGGACGGGGGACCAGGATACCGGCTGGTGGCAGTTCTCGCTCTCAGCGGCCATGCGCGGTATGGAGAATGAGCCCTCTCCGTACACTACGGATGACCTGAAGGAACGCTTTTCGTGATTCACGAGGGGCAGGTCGTCCTTTTCCGGTTTCCTCAGACCGACCAAGCGCCGGGCAAGTTGCGGCCCGCCATCGTTCTCCGCAGGCTGCCCGGCCCTTACGAGGACTGGCTCATCTGCATGGCATCTTCACAACTGAGCCATGCGGTGCCAGGGCTGGACGAGGTTATGTCAAAGGCCGATCTGGACTTCGCGTCATCAGGTTTCAAGACGCCCAGCGTCATCCGCGTCTGCCGGCTGGCAGTGGCCGACCGGCAAATTCTTGTCGGCGCAATCGGTGAGATCGCACGCGAACGCCTCGCCCGAATTCGCGCGAACCTCTCAGCATGGATCGCAGGCCTGTAGGGCCATCCCGCTGGAAGAAAAGAACGAGGTCAAACCCCATGCTCCCCCTCATGCTCTCGCTCATGGCCGCCACGCCCTCGGAACCGATCAAGCTCCACCCCGACAACCCGCACTACCTGTCCTGGCGCGGGAAGCCGACCGTGCTGATCACGTCGGGCGAGCACTATGGGGCGGTGCTGAATCTGGACTTCGATTACGTGCCCTATCTCGACGAGCTCCAACGCTGTGGGCTGAACCTCACGCGAACGTTCAGCGGGGTCTATTGCGAATCGGCAAAGTCGTTCAACATCAAGGGCAACCCGCTCGCGCCCGCGAAGGACCGCCTCATCTGTCCCTGGGCACGCTCCGACACGCCCGGCTACGCCAACGGGGGAAACAAGTTCGACCTGACGAAGTTCGACCCGGCCTACTTCGCCCGCCTGCGGGACTTCGTGGCCCAGGCCGCCAAACGCGGCGTCGTGGTGGAATACGTCCTCTTCTGCCCCTTCTACGAGGACGAGATGTGGAACCTGAGCCCGATGAACGCGCGGAACAACGTCAACGGCATCGGGGCCATCGGCCGCAACGAGGTCCACACCCTCAAGCACAAGGACCTCCTCGCGGTGCAAGAGGCATTCGTGCGGAAGGCCGTGGCGGAGCTCCGCGACGCCGAGAACCTCTACTACGAAATCTGCAATGAGCCCTACTTCGGCGGCTGCACCCTCGAATGGCAGCACCGCATCGCCGACGCCATCGTGGACGCCGAGAAGGACTTCCCCCACAAGCACCTCATCGCCCAGAACATCGCCAACGGCAAGGCCAAGATCGAGAAGCCCCATCCCGCCGTGAGCATCTTCAACTTCCACTACGCCACCCCGCCCGACACCGTGGCGATGAACTGGGGCCTCAACAAAGTGATCGCGGACGACGAGACCGGCTTCAAGGGTAGCGGCGACGCCGTCTATCGCGGCGAGGGCTGGGACTTCCTCCTCGCGGGCGGCGCAATCTACTCCAACCTCGACTACTCCTTCACCCCCGACACCGAGGACGGCTCGGCGAAGCCCAATGCCCCGGGCGGCGGAGGGGCGACGCTCCGCAAGCAGCTCCGCATCCTCAAGGACTTCATCGAGAGCTTCGACTTCGTGAGGATGACGCCCGACAACGGCGTCGTCAAGGGCGGAGTGCCCCCCAAGGCCACCGCCCGCGCCCTCGTCGAGAAGGGCCGGGCCTACGCCATCTACCTCCGCGGCGGCACCCAGGCCAACCTGGTCCTCGACCTCCCCGCCGGCACCTACAAGGCCGAGTGGCTCAACACCCGCACCGGCTCCGTCGAGAAGCCCGAAACCCTCCAGCACGCCGGCGGCCAGGCCACCCTCGCCTCCCCGCCTTACACCGAAGACATTGCCCTGCGCGTGAAAAGGGGCGAGTGACATGGGGAACGAGGAATCCCAAGAAGGACCGCATTCGGATGAGCGATGGGCGCTCATTCCCACGTGCTCCATCCTGGGCCGGCCGATCATCCTTGGCTTGATGCCACTCGAAGGCTACCCGCGGCCCGGCATGTCGTGCTACCGCTCCCTCCTGTGCGAGAAAGAGGAGCGGGATTGCTGGTTCGCGCGACCGATGGAGAGCAAGGTGATCCCCTTCGATTACGAAGGAGCAGAGAGGCTTGTCCTCAACGCCGGGCGTTCGTTCCCCTGGGGCCTGAACCCCGTACCGCTGGTCATTGAGTCCTCCCTGCCTCCCTCCCTGAAGGCGCAACTCTTACAGGAGTTCCTCGACCACACGGAGGAGCTGAGCGCCCTGGCTAACTACGCCCCAGAAGACATCGTAGCCGCGCTGAAGACGATCGCCTGACCACCTGACCTTCTCCGGCTCGGCGTCCCGCCTGATGAACGCGTGGGTGTCGAGGAGGAGCTTCATTCGCCTTCCGACCCCATATCCTCAGGAAGCGGGTCATCAAAATCGTCGCTGGTCCAGATCTCGCCAGCGTGCAAGCCGGCGACCCGGCGCCTTAGAGGCACAATCTGGGCCACGGGCTTGTCGTATTCGCTGAGAACCACCTGCACGCCAGAGATGGCCCGCTGGACCAGCTCTTTCAGATGGGCCTGAGCGTGCTCGATATCCACGGTTTCAGTCTTCATCTCACGACTCCTGTTCACTGCCTTGCTCTTCCAGAGGTCAAGGGCTTCCACATCCAGTGTACCCCGCACGGGCCGGAATGCAAGTTCAGAGCAAGAGCATGGCCCCCAGCTCTGGCTGTGCTCTTCGGCTCCGAAGCTCCGAACGGAGCGTACTATAGCAGCCCAGGGCGAAGCCCTGATCTTTGCCCACAAGTAGGGCAGCTGATGGGGTCGGACGAGTGGATTCCGATAGGAGGGTGAAAAAATCCAGCAAAAAACGCGCCATGGGGGCTTGGACCTTGGATTTTCTTATGGTATACAATGATGCGTGACGAAGAAAGGCAGACGCCGCAGGTCCAAGGAAAAGGAGGCCCGAGCTCTGC
>VGYW01000242.1 GCA_016872875.1 Planctomycetota bacterium
CGTCCTTTCTCTTGGCTATAAGCCGTTGTTGCCACACGGATTATACCAGAAAGGCGACCTGGCACCCAGGGGAGTGGTGAGAAATGCGGGCTAGACGCTATGGTGTGCTGGGAGACGGGAAGGATCGGCGGCGCCTTGACTGGGGAAGGGTGAGGGGCATGCTTTGCGTTGACCCCCGTGCCTGTTTCTACCCGTTACAGGGCTTGATGGCGGACCTTCACCGGGACCCCGGCGCAGCAGTGATTCTGGGTCAAGAGGGTGCCCCCTGTCCGGAGATTCCCACACCGGACAGGGAGGTTGCCGAGAAGGACTGGTTTCACGTCGCGTGCTCTTGGTATTGCTGGATTGAGGAGAAGGAAAGCCGGCTGTGGGGTTTGGTGAGTGCGGCGAGACAGCGCGAGGAGGCCAAGCGGGCGCAGGGGGCGGGTGGGGAAGGGGGCAAGGGCGCTCCTGTCATTCCGCCCCCGCCCGCGGGTTACCAGTGGACGTCCCTAGAGCGGGCCATCCTGGCGACCCTACGCTATGAGGGTTACACGTTGGACACGCTGGCCGGATGGGTGGATGAAGGAACTGCGAAGACACGGCCGCGCATCGGGTGGAAGGATGAGCGAGAGCGGAAGGAGTGGTCATACGAGGCCATCCGAAAGGCTCTCTTGCCGGCAAGTCGGCTGCGCACTTCTAGAGCGGTGGCCTGGCAGAGGGGCGTAGGCTACTTCAGACCCGACGCGCCCCCTGGACAGCGGCCCTCCCAAAATATCTCGTCTGAGTAGAAGCTGGGTAGAACCTGGGTGTATTGGGTGCCCCGCCTTTTCATGGCATCCTATGGGTAACGGCTGAGGATAGCGCGAACCCACAGGAGACGCCACATGAGGGCAGACCTTTCTTTCCGAGAGCTTTCCCAACTGACTGGGCGGCACGTGGAGACACTTCGGGTGCTTGCGCGGACCCGCCGCCTCCCCGGGGCCTACAAGTTGGGGGGCCGCTGGGCTATCTCGCGGCAGGCGGCCGATGCGCTTAGACGGGTATCACCCCAGTACTTGGAACTGCGCGCTCTGGCCGTAGCGGGTGATGCGGAGGCTCTGCGCGGGCTTCAGGACGCCCACAAGCAAAGGGTCCGCTTCGTGTCGCGTGAGCAGGCCGACCCGCCTGGTGGGAAGGGGGTGGGCAATGGCTCGTAAGCGGCTTCTCGCGCCTGAGCTGTGGGTTGACGGTAAGGTTCTTCGCCTGGATGATTTCGGGAAACTCGTCTTCGTCGGGATGATCTCCCAAAGCGACGACGAGGGCCTTGTGGAGGTTGATCCGCCGGCGTTGCGGGCGGCGCTGGCGCTACGCGCCACACAGGGCAGGATCGGCAGAGCCGTTGAGGAGGTCTTGGCGGTTGGCCTGGCCGTCCGCTATGACGTTGACGGCCAGTCATTCGCGTTGCTGCCTGGGTTCTTCAAGCACCAGAGCCTTGATCGTCCGACGCCCAGCAAACACCCGCGGCCGCCAGACGATCTTCTTGGCAAGCACCCCGGCTACGTCGAGGGCAGGCGCGAGGCGTTCAACCGGCCCACGTGCCGGCACCGGGGGTTGTTTGGTGGCGCCGGTTCGGCAGAGAGTCGGCGTCATGTCGGCGACGAGTCGGCGACACGTCGCCCTGAATTGAATGGAAGGGAAAAGAAGATCATGCGGACGGCTGAGCCGCCCGATCCTCGCATCCGCGAGTTTCGGGAGTGGTTCGCTTCGCGCTACGCGGAGAGCTTCGGCACACCCTATGTGCCGGCATTCGGAGCGGACGGCAAGGCCCTCAAGGGCGTCCTGGCCGCGCTGGATGGTGCCTCGGGCCTCGTGGCCGATCCCGTGGCGGCGCTCCATGACGCTGCGGCGCGGTTTCTGGGTGACACCTGGCCGCGCGACTATGGGGGGCACACCATCAAGAACTTCTGCGGGCAGGTGAATCGCTACCTCGTGGGCGCCCGCGGGAGCGTGTCGTTGTTGCCCCCTGAGCCACGATGAGGATGAGCACATGGACACTGAGCGGTTGCCGCCTCAGAACGAAGGTGCGGAGCGGGCCGTGCTGGGGGCGATGATCCTGGACAACGCATGCGTGGCGAGCGTTCGCGCCATGCTGCGGCCGGATGACTTCTACTCCCCTGGGCACCAGGCCCTCTGTGCGGCAATTTACCGTCTGGCGGACGGCGGGGCGCCCGTTGATACCGTGACCCTGCCGGCGGAGCTTGAACGGGGCGGCGCGTTGGACAAGGTGGGCGGCGCTCCCGTGGTGGTGGGGCTGTTCGAGGACACCCCCGCGGCGGCGAACGCGGAGTACTACGCCCGGATCGTGGCGGATCGGAGTGTCCGGCGGCAGTTGATCCGCGCGGGCACGGACCTCGCGCGGGCGAGCCACGATCTGTCCGCGGACCCTGGGGAAGCGATGGCCGAAGCCGAATGCGCGATGCGGCAGGCGCGGGCCACGGGACTCGACTTGGACAAGGACGGGCTGCCCGTTCTGGCGGAGCGGGCCAAGGCCCTCCTGGAGGGCACGGGCGAGTTGTGGTCAAGCGGGATGCCACTGTTGGACGGCATGATCGGGGGCCTGACGGCGGGCACAACCCTCGTGGTGGGGGGGCGGACTCGGAACGGGAAAACGGCGCTGTCCGTGGGGATGATGCTGGCGACGGTGGAGGCGGGGCGGCGCGTCCTGAATGTGCGGTACGAGGAAATCCCGGAAGGGATCGTGCTGCGGATGGCGTCCCGCATGAGCGGAATCCCATACGCCGATGCTCAGATGCGCCGACTCAGTGACGAGGGCAAGGCGCGGTTCCGCGAGGCGATTGAGAGCGTGGGCGATCTTTGGAAGGACCGCCTCACCATCCGGCACGGGGAGCGGATCGAGCAGATCGAGGCGCGGGCCGAGGCAGCAGAAGTCCTGCGTAACGCGCCCGAACCACTACCCTGCGGCCCCTTCTCCGTGATCGTGGCCGACCCGCCGTGGCCCTATGAGACGCGGGCCGCCGACGCGACGCATCGCGCGGCTATGCCGTACCCGGACATGAGCCTTGAGGAAATCCGCCGGCTGCCCGTCGAGGGCCTGGCGGCGGAGGACTCGATCCTGTGGCTCTGGACTACGAACGCCCATCTGCCCGTGGCCTTCTCCGTGGCCGAGGCGTGGGGGTTCACGTACAAGACGCTGCTGACGTGGGTCAAGGACCACATGGGCGCTGGCGACTGGCTCCGGGGCCAAACGGAGCAGTGCTTGATGTGCGTCCGTGGCAGGCCCATTGTGACCCTGACGAACCAGACCACGGCGCTCGACGGCGAACGCCGCGAGCACAGCCGCAAGCCTGAGTCCTTCTACCGCCTCGTGGAAGCGCTCTGCCCCGGCCCGAAGGTCGAGTTGTTCGCCCGGCAGGAGCGGACGGGCTGGGCCTCGTGGGGCGCCGAGAAGGAGGCGTTTGGGCCATGCTGAGCTGGCCCGAGAGAGATTTTCGACAAGAGGGACTTGACAGGGCGGGAAGTTGGGGTATAATATGGCTGTGCGGCTGACCGTGCGTTGCAATCCGTAGCAGGAAAGGGCAGAGCGATGGGCAAGGCAAGGGTGAAACGACGGGTGAAGCTGCCGCCCGTGGGTGTGGCGCTCCCGGCGGGCCTGGCGCCCCATGAGGCGCGCTCCGGGAAGCTGACGATCCGCGTGACGCCGACGGAGCGGCGGAAGATGCAGGAGCTTGCGGACCACTTCGGGACGACGGTTACGAACGTCCTCGTTCACCTGGTTGACGAGGCGCTGGCGGCGTTGAAGAAAGGGGGGAAGTGACATGGGCTGTGTCATTCGGCGGAAGTACCGTGACAGGGATGGGAAGCTGCGGAAGCTCCCGCGCTACTACATTCGCTACGTTGACGCGAACGGCAAGCCCCGGACGGAGCCGGCCTACAGGGACCTTCAGGCGAGCAAGGCGCTCCTGGCGATGCGGGAGACGCAAGCGGCCCGCGGGGAAGTGGGGCGGCGCGATCCCTACGGCGAGCATCGGAGCCGGCCGTTGACAGAGCACGTCGAGGCGTTCGTTACCCACCTGGCGGCGAACGGTGCGGGCGCGGCCCACGTCAAGCACGTGCGGCAGCACCTTGACCGCGCGTTCAAGAGCATTGGCGCGAGCCACGTTGCCGACGTGACCACGGGGGTAATCGAGGGCCACTTGCTGCGCCTCCTCAGTGGACACGAGCCGGGGCGCGACGGTAGAGAGGGGAAGCCCAGGGGCTTCAAGACACGCAACCACGTCCTGGCGTCCCTCCGCGAGTTCTTCGCGTGGGGGGTTCGGGATGGGCGCTGGCCGGAGAACCCGGCGGAGTCGATCAAGCCCCTCAATGCCGAAGCGGACCCGAAGCGGCGGCGGCGGCCGGCGACGGTTGACGAGCTTCTGGCCGTGGTCGAGTCGGCGCGGGTGCGGCCGCGGGCGAAGTACCTGGAGGCCCACCCCGAGGCGCCGGCGGCGAAGCTCATGGAGCTTGAGCTACACGGGCAGGAGCGGGCGACGATCTACCTGACGGCAGGGTTGACGGGCCTGCGGCGCGGCGAGCTTCGGCAGTTGCGATGGGCAGACCTTCACCTTGACGGCGAGTCGCCCACGGTCAGCGTCCGGGCAGAGACCACAAAGGCGAAGCGGGAAGACACCCTGGCCCTGGCCGCGAACGTGGCCCAAGCTCTGCGGGAGTGGCGCGAGACCTGGACCCGCCTCTACTGGCGGGTGCCGGGGGTGGGCGATCCCGTGTTCCCTGGCGTGACACACGGGCTGCTCGAAGCCTTCCGGCACGACCTGGCCTATGCGGGCGTTGACGAGGAGACGCCGGAAGGCCGGCTCGACTTCCACAGCCTACGCCACACAGCCTGCACACTGCTTTGTCGGGCGGGCGTGTCCGTGCGGACGGCTCAGGCCATGATGCGCCACGTTGACCCGCGGACCACGATGAAGGTCTACGCCCACGTCCAGGCGGCGGACCGGTTGGACGCTGCCCGACGCCTTGCCGAGTTGACCACGCCGGCGGCGAAGAAGGCGGCCACCGGCACGGGCGCATGTCGACCACTCAGTTGACCACTCGTTTTATGCCGGACAGGTCGGGACATGCCAGCAAGTCAAGGAAATCAGACAGGCGGAAAGAGGGGCGGGAGAGACGTAAGTGCTTGCGGATTGGGGGGAAACAGCAACGCCTTGCAGCACGTGCCAGTAAGTGCCACAAGGCGTGAAGTGGTGGGCCTGGAAGGAGTCGAACCTTCTACCTTGCCCTTATCAGGGGCACGCTCTGGCCAAGTGAGCTACAGGCCCAAAGGAAATGCCGATGGGCGTCCGTCCCAGGGGCGCAGCGGCGACCCGTGGCACTCGCGGGCCTCGGGCCGGGCTCGCCCCGACCGGGAGGGTCGCCCATCGGCATCTCGTATATCCAAGTGGTAGCCCGTGGCGCTCGGTTGCGCCGATGTAGAGGCCGCCGTGAGGCGACTTCTAATGATCCTTAGAAAGGAGGTGATCCAGCCGCACCTTCCGATACGGCTACCTTGTTACGACTTAGTCCCCCTTGCCGGGTTCACCTTAGACGCGCTTGGTAAGGGCGCGGCTTCGGGTGCCCCCAACTCGGGTGGCTTGACGGGCGGTGTGTACAAGGCTCAGGAACATATTCACCGCAGTGTAGCTGACCTGCGGTTACTAGCGATTCCGGCTTCATGGGGGCGAATTGCAGCCCCCAATCCGAACTGGGACCGGCTTTGTGGGATTTGCTCCGCCTTGCGGCCTTGCGTCCCTCTGTACCGGCCATTGTAGCACGTTAGTCGCCCCGGACATAAGGGCCATGATGACTTGACGTCATCCCCACCTTCCTCCGCCTTGTCGGCGGCAGTCCCACTAGAGTCCCCAGCCGAACTGATGGTAACTAGTGGCAAGGGTTTCGCTCGTTACGGGACTTAACCCAACACCTCACGGCACGAGCTGACGACAGCCATGCAACACCTGTGCACGTTCCACCCTTGCGGGTGTGGCCCGGCTTTCACCGGGTTAATCCGTGCATGTCAAGCCCGGGTAAGGTTCTTCGCGTTGCCTCGAATTAAACAACATGCTCCACCGCTTGTGTGAGCCCCCGTCAATTACCTTGAGTTTTAGCCTTGCGGCCGTAGTTCCCAGGTGGCGCACTAACCACTTTTGCTTCGGCAGGGCGAGCATCGGAGCCCACCCCACCCAGTGCGCATCGTTTACGGCCAGGACTACCGGGGTATCTAATCCCGTTCGCTCCCCTGGCTTTCGCACCACAGCGTCAGGGACAGTCCAGAGAGTCGCTTTCGCCTCCGGCGTTCCTCCTGATATCTACGCATTTCACCGCTACACCAGGAGTTCCACTCTCCTCTCCTGCCCTCGAGTCGGATAGTTTCCGGCGCAGTTCCCCGGTTGAGCCGGGGGCTTTCACACCGGACATGCCCGACCGCCTACGTGCTCTTTAAACCCAGTGATTCCGAACAACGCTTGCCACCTCTGTCTTACCGCGGCTGCTGGCACAGAGTTAGCCGTGGCTTCCTCAGGGCTTGAAGTCACGGGAAAATGGTGTTAGCACTTCCCCGCATCATGCGCCCCAACAGGGGTTTACAACCCGAAGGCCTTCATCCCCCACGCGGCGTCGCTTGGTCAGGCTTGCGCCCATTGCCAAAGATCCTCGACTGCAGCCTCCCGTAGGAGTCTGGGCAGTGTCTCAGTCCCAGTGTGCGGGAACACCCTCTCAGGCCCCGTAGCCGTCATAGCCTTGGTGAGCCGTTACCTCACCAACTAGCTGATAGCGCCTGGGCCCCTCCCCGAGCGGCAGGCCCCTTGCGGGGTCCCCACCTTTCCTCCCCGGCCAGGCGGCCGGGGAACGTATTCGGGATTAGCCCGCCTTTCGGCGGGTTATACCAATCTCAGGGGCAGGTTACCCAGGTATTACTCACCCTTTCGCCACTGTACTCCCCGATTTTCACCGGGTTTCTCGTGCGACTTGCATGCCTAATCCACGCCGCCAGCGTTCGTTCTGAGCCGGTATCATACCCTCCATAGAAAGGCTCAGCACACGCGCTCTAGCACGTGAAACGTGAGATCGCGGTGCCGTTCTTTCGGAGAGATGAGCTTCCCCCGAAGGGTCAGCCCCACAACCTCACGCCACAGGGCTACCGACTTGTCAAAGAGCCATGCGCTCGCGCTGCTTTGGCTTTTGCAGCCTGAGCATTGTAATTATAGCGCTTCCTGGCGGCTTGTCAAGCGCTTTTTTTCGCACTGGCGCGTGCAGTCTCCCACGGCCAGAGGGCGCAACCGGAACGCCCGTAGAACTCTCCTCTTCCCCATAGTGGGCCAACTGCGCGCCTGATCTTTGGCCCACTATGGGCGCTTTGGCGATCCGGACGCTTCCGGGGCCGTTTCTCCCATACTGGATCAACTGCGCGCGCTCGTTGATCCACTTAGTTTGCGGCATCCGTGTGTCCTTGCGGGGGACACAAGTCATTGCCATGTAAGGGCTTCCCTTCCTATCGCGGTTTCCAGGAGTTCCTGGAAGGTCCGCAAGTCTATGGTGGACCGGGAGCGTTTGCGAGGGTGGAGGCCTTTACCTTTGACTGCCCCTTCGAGACAACGCCGCGCGTGCCATCCATCGTCAGTGGTGCAGAAAACTGGGGACCAAAGTGCCCCTCAAGGGGCGCTCTCACCTGCGTTGTGCCCTGGTGCTCCATATACTGGCGGAAGCTGTGCCGCTCGAGCACATCGCGGTGGGCGTAGTTGAACACGGCGTTGAAGCCGCACTCGCGCAGATAGGTCGCGAAGAGATCGGATAGGCTGGGACGCGCGGATATGGTGTCGGTGTGCCAGGTGCCGACGAGCAACTGCTCGGTCGTGTCGTAGGGCCGGTCAGGTAGCTCGCCCCGGACTCGTGGGCGTCCAGGATGAGGGCCAGGAACCCGCGCGGCAGGGGGGGGATGGCCTTGTTGCGCAGGAGCACCGATCCTCCGAAACCACCGGCAGGTGCCGATGCCCCCAAGAAGGCGGGGCAATGAACCAGAAGCCGACTCTGCCTAGAATCCGCCGAGTCGTTCTGATAGTCTCTTGAGTGAAGCACATGGGGCTGCATGCGTCAACCCCGATAGGAGTTCGGACAATGGGCAGTGCGTTCTCTGTGATCTTGCTCGCCGCCTGCGCGGCTGGGGCTTCTGCGGCAGGCGATGCCATTGACGCTGAGACGCTCGACCGCTGGTCGGCGCCCTATCGCGGCTGGCACTACTGGCCCGACCACGTCATCCCCGCCAAGCCGCAAATCCCGGGCCACGAGGCGTTCGGCAACACCGACTGCCCGACGGTCTTTCAGCTCCCTGGCTCCAAGGCGTGGCACATGAGTTTCATCGCCTTCGATGGCAAGGGCTACAACTCGTTCGTCGCCGAGAGCGACGACCTGGTGCACTGGAAGAACATGCAGCTCGCGATGGGCTTTGGCCCGAAAGGCGAGTTCGACCACGGCGGCTGCGTCCTCGGCGCCTACCTCTACGAGTCCTACGACATCAAGGCCCCCCGCGTGCTCAAGAAGCGCGATGGCCGGTTCTGGTCCCTCTACGGCTGCTACCCGCGCCAGGGCGGCTACGAGCTGCGGCCAGGCTACGAGGGCGTCGCGTGCAGCGACGACGGCCTGGCCTGGCGGCGGGCGAAGGACTCGCCCATCCTCGCCGTCCAGGACCCCGATTGCGGCGACTGGGAGAAGAGCTGCATCTACCAGCCCTGGCTCGTCGAGCATCGCGGCCGCTTCTTCAGCTTCTACAACGCCGCCAGCGGCGGCACGGAGCAGACCGGCCTCGCCTTTTCCACCCCTTGGGCGCCACCATAGCTACCATACAAGCCCATTCTGCTCAAGCACGCCTCTGTCCACGGCCCAAACCCCAGCTTGAGGCTTGCGGGACAGCTCCCGGCGGGGTATGCTGCGTGCTGCCGCGAACAGCGGAAAGGAAGCGAGCTATGGATGTCAGGCACTTGGGTCTCGCAGGCGTCGTGATGCTGGGCGCAGCGGCCAGCGCCGCCGCGGGTGGCCTGGTCGCCCGCTGCGACTTCGCGCGCGATGCCTCCGACTCGGCCGGGGCATCCCACGCCAAGCTCGTCGGCGGCTACCCCGAGTTGAAGTCCGCTCCGCCCCCCAGGACACCGATGGTGACGGCATGCCCGACGCCTGGGAGACCCAGCGCGGCCTCGACCCCAAAGGCCCGTCGGACGGCAGCAAGGATGCCGACGGCGACGGCTATACCAACCTCGAGGAGTACCTGAACGAGACGAACCCCGCGACTCGTTGACTCTGGCGATGAAGATGGAGACTGGCAGATGAACCGCACGATTGCGCTCCTTGCCGCCCTGTTGCTGGCGCCGCCCGCCGCGGTTCGCGCAGCCGATGCCGCACCTCCGTGGCCGCAGAAGGTAGAGGCGAACGTCGTCGCCGAAATCGCGCTCCTCTCCGACAAGACCTACCACAGCCCGTTCATGGAGGTAGAGCTCCACGCCCTCCTCACGCAGCCGGATGGCAGCCAACTGCGGGTGCCGGCGTTCTGGGCGGGCGGGAGCCGGTGGTGTTTCCGCTACGCATCAAGCAAGACGGGCCGGGTGGCATGGCGGACGGAATGCTCTGACAGGGGCAATCCGAAGCTCCACGGCGTTGAGGGGAAGATCGAGGTGGCCGCGTACGCCGGCAGCAACGCGCTCTACCGCCACGGCCCGATCCGCGTAGCCGCGGACCGACGGCACTTCGAGCATGCCGATGGCACTCCGTTCTTCTGGCTCGGGGACGCCTGGTGGAAGGGATTGTGCAAACGGCTGACCTGGGAGGGATTCCAGGAACTCACGGCCGACCGCAGGACAAAGGGCTTCACGCTGGTCCAGGTCGTGTGCGGCCCATACCCCGACGAAGGCTTGTTTGAGCCACGATGGGAGAACGAAGGCGGAAAGCCCTATGGAGCGAGGGACTTCAGCGTGGCCAATCCCGCGTACTTCGGCCACGCGGACCGTCGCATCCGGCATCTCGTGGACTCAGGGCTGGTTCCAGCGGTCGTCGGCGGATGGGGACGAGGTGGCAGCCTCGAGGCGGTTGGGCTGGCGGGCTACAAGAGGCATTGGCGAAACCTGGTCGCGCGGTATGGCGCCTACCCCATCGTCTGGATCATCGGGGGCGAAGCCGGCGGCAAGCAGTGGACCGAAGTTGCGCGATACGTCCAACAGACCGACCCGTATCGCCGCCCGGCGACGATGCACCCTTTCCAGTCGGCCCGCCAGGCCGTCACCGACGAAACCGTGATTGCCTTCGATATGCTCCAAACGGGACACGGCGATTGGGGAGTTGCCGTGGGGGCCGTGCCGAAACTGAAGGCCGCCTACTCAAGGACGCCGGTCATGCCCGTTCTGGTCGGCGAGTGTTGCTATGAGGCCCACATGCAGACCGCATTCCAGGATGCGCAACGCTACATGTTCTGGGGGTGCATGCTCAGCGGCGCCGCGGGGCACACCTATGGCGCGGCGGGGGTCTGGCACGCGAGCGTGGAAGGCGAGCCCGGCATAACGCCCGTCTACGATTGGACGACCTGGAAGGAGGGGATGAGCTATCCTGGCTGCATTCAGCTTGGGCTGGGCAAGAAGCTGCTCGAGCGGTATCAGTGGTGGCGCTTCGAGCCTCATCCCGAATGGGCTGAAGAAGGCTGCTTCGCTGCAGGAATCCCGGGGGAGGTGCGCGTCATCTACCTCCCCAAGCGGGGCGTCTACAACTGGAACGGCCCCCGCCTAAGGAACCTCGAGCGCGACGTGCCGTACTCCGCCTTCTACTTCAACCCAGCCAGCGGGAAGGAGCACAAGCTGGGGACGATCCTCAACGCCGGCCCGCCCCCCAAGCCCTTTGAGGGCCATTCGCAGCCCAGGCTCTTTGAGGATCGCTTCGACGGGGCCGATGCCTCGGCCTGGAAGGACCACGGCTCGCCCAGCCAGCGCAAGGGCGGCCGCCTAGTCGGCACCAAAGGCATGGTGACCATTCTCGAGAAGGTCGCCGAAGCCGACCTTATGGCCAGTGCCGACGCCAAGAGCGATGCCGAGGCCGGCATCATCCTGCGGTTCCACGACGCCGACAACTATCTCGTTGCCCTCTACACTCCGTCGCTGAAGGCGATCTACCTGCACGACCGAAGGAACGGGCAGTGGGGTGAGCCGCTCGGAAGAGTCGCCGTGCCCGAGATTGGGCCGGAAATCCGGCTGACTGCGGCGGCCTGCGGGGAATACGCGGCCATGGTGTTGACCGACGGAAAGAGGGCCTTCAGCACCCCGACGGTCAAGGTCAACAACGTCACGAGCGGAAAAGTCGGCGTGTGGCTCTTCCAGATTGGCGAGCGCCAGCATTACGGCAACTTCGAGGTGTCGAGGGCCAAGTTCGCGCCCGTGAAGCACGGGGCCAAGGGACAAGCGCACTTGCTGTTGTCGTCTGACGAAGACAAAGCGCCACCCGTGCCTTCGCCGCAGGACTGGGTGCTGGTCCTGGAGCGGGTGAAACCGTAGAACATGGCCTCGGCAGCATCAAGGAGCATCCGGCCAATCCGCTGTTTCGCCAGGACGCCGCTTGTCCAGTTCACGCTGAACCAGTACAATGTTTGCTCCCACGATGACCAACGTGAGAAGGGTGAGATAATCCAGCATGGACAGGTTCCTCCATTCCGGCCTGGCGGCAGTGTGTTTCGCGTTTCCTGCCCTGGCCGTCGAGCGCGCGGCCCACTACGAGGAGGCCCTGGCCCGCGCGAAGGCTTCCGGGGCGGACATCGTGGTCTTCCAGCGCGGCAGCGACTGGAACCGGCTGGGCGAGATGCTGTACAACGAGGTCTGGCTCAAGGACGAGTTCGCCCGCGACCTGGGCGAGGGGTTCATCCTGGTGGCCGTGGACCTGCCCGAGGCGGAGGGTGCGCCCGCCTTGTCCGGCCCGTATGTGCCGGCCGCGGCCGGCCGCCCCAACGCGCGGGGCGGCGACACGCCCCCGCGGCGCCTCGCGGAACGGGCGAGCGACGCCGCCACGCTGCCGGCCAGCGAAGTGACGGCGGTGGAGGCGAAGGAAGGCTCCGTCTTCAAGCCGCGCGCCGACGGTGCCTGGCTGGCCGAAGGCGCCAACCCGGCTTCGGAGACCCTGACACTGAAACTCCGCACCGCGGGTGGGGGCCGGGTGGTCCGGCTGGACTTTCCCACCGACCCCAGCCTGCCGGGCAACGGGCCGGGCCGAGCCAGCAACGGCAACTTCGCCGTGTCCGAGGCCGAGGCATTCCGCGGCGAACCGCGGCTCAAGCTGGAAGCCGCCTGGGCCAATGCCGGAGAAAGGGCATGGCAGACGGCCGATGGCATCAGCGACCGGGGCGACAACGGCTGGAACGCGCACGCCCACCTGCACCAGCGCCGCACCCTCATCCTGACCCTGGCGGAGCCGGTCCCGGCAGGCTCCGAGCTGGCCGTGCGGCTCGTCTGCCGGAGCCCGTGGGCACAGCACGTGCCCGGCTGCCTGCGGGCGGCGGTGCTGAACGACACGGCTTTGGCAGAGGATGTTGCGCGGGTGGCCGCCGCGCAGCGGCTGCGAGCCCACAACGCAAGGTTCTCCTGGTGGGACACCACCTACTGCCCGCGGGTGGCGCTCATGGACCGCGAGGGGCGGGCCGTGGCCTGCGAGAACAAGCCGCGGCGGGGCCTGACCCCAGCCACGCT
>VGYW01000243.1 GCA_016872875.1 Planctomycetota bacterium
CTTCGAGGTCGTGCCGCTCCTGAGCACCCCCTGCGACCTCTACAGCCTGGGCGTCCTCGCCGTCCGCACCCTCCTGGTGAGTCCGCGCACGACCCTGCCCGTCGCGCTCGACGAGGTGCTGAGCCTGGCCCGCCAGGTGGCCGTGGAGTACGACGCGTCGCTGAGCCTCGGCGAGCGCATCCGGCGGCTCTTCGACGCCGACAGGCGCTGGGTGGTCTCCCTCGGCCCGCAGGGCCTCAGCTACGACGAGGTGGCCCCCGAGGACGCCTTCGACCTGGTGCCGACGGAGCTCTGGTGGGACACGTTGGCGGCGGTGGTGCGCATGTTCCCCGGCATCGGGCCGGACAGCGCGTGCCGCGACCTCGGCGACGCCCCAGTGGGCGGCCTCCACAAGGTCTTCGACCGCGCCCTCGAGGACTTCAACGCCCTGCTCCTGCGCACCAGGAGCCTGATCGTCATTGACTGGCGCTTCAACCGCGAGGTCTTCTCGGTCATACGGTCCCAACTCGGCGGAGGCGGGGCATACCAATCGTCCTCGTCCTCCTCCTCGTCCTCGTAATCGCGTCGCGCCAGCCGACCCGAGGAAGAGGCGTTCAACGTCGTGCCTCGCCAACATGTGCGCAAGACGCGCACGAGTCACGACGGAAGGTTCTAGAGGTGTGCCGGTGGCCGAATGCGGTAAATCCCAGGGGGTCTGGGGGACGGGTCCCCCAGAGAGGTGTGGGTGCCGCGCGCCCGTTCGGGGCGCCGACGGTCTCCGGGGCAAGCTCAAGAACTTGGGACGTTCCCAACGTCGTTCAACGTTCAACGACGTTGAACGACGTTCAACATTCAACGACGTTACTGGAAAGGAAGGTGCCATGAACACGGCAAGGGGCAAGGCGTGGGGCGGAAAGGGGAAAGTGAAAGTGAAAAGTGAAAGGGACGTGGGGATTGGGGGCAGTGGCTCTGCCGCTTTCCCCCTCACTCTCACTCTCACTCTCACTCTCACTCTCCTGCTGGCCATCGCCGGCTGCGGCGGCATCGGGCGCTTCGACGTCATCATCACCCTCGAACGCGAGGGCTTCCGGCGCATCGAGAAGACCGTGCCCTCGATCCAGGTGGACCTTGTGGGCATCAACGATGCGGAATACAGGCAGGCATCCTCGATGGGCCTCAACGAGTTCTGGGCCGTGGACTCGCCCGTGCGGATGACCTGGGAGCGCAAGGGCTACGCCCACGTGAAGACCTTCGGCGAGGAGCAGCCGACCCGCCAGGTGCTCTACCGGCGCCACCACGTCTGGAACGACTGGGAGGCCAAGGGCTCGCGCTTCCTCTTCGTCCTGGTGAACTATCCCAGGGGCAAGGTGGAGGACAAGGAGGGCGACGCCGACGTGCGGCGCAAAATCCTCCCCCTCGAGCGGAGGCGCTGGAAGAACTACTTCTGGGGCAAGCGCGTGATCTGGATCGAGGTCACGCCCAGCGGCCTCATCGTCCACACGCCGCCCAAGCCCGAATGACCGGAACACCCAAAGTCCAATATCCAATACTCAACACCCAACCCTCAATGACCAAGTGACAGAAAGCCCGCGCACGCTTGACTTACTTGCACATTGAGTATTGAGAGTTGGATATTGAGTATTGGACTTCTCGATCCCCTTCGGTTGCGGCTCTAGCCCGCGCTGAGTTTTCCCGGAGCCTTCATGCCGTCCTATGGTGGCTATGAGACCGTCAGTCGGATCGGGCACAGCCCGGAGGCGGAAGCGTGGACCGCGCGGCCCGTGGGAGGGGAGGCGGACGCCCTCGAACACTTCGTCGTCAAGGCCTACCATCCCACCAGAGACCCCTTCGAGTCAGACGAAGTGAACGCGGCCCGGCTCGCGGGGCTGCACCAGGAGTTCCTGGGCGCCGCGCAGGTCCAGGCCCAGGTGGCCCAGGCGAGGCCTGGCCGCTGGGCGCCCGTCTTCGGGGCGGGCGTGGCCGGCGAAGAAGCATTCCACGTTACCACATACTACGGCCGCTCGGCTGAGGACCTCGCCAGGGCACAGCTCGACACCCGCACCCTCCACGGCGTCATGGCCTCAGTGGTCCAGGGGCTGATTGACCTGCGGGACGTGGCCCAGCGCCCCCACGGCAACCTCAAGGCCACCAACGTCCTCATCACCAGGAGCGCCGACCAGAGCCAAACGCAGGGCCTCCTGACCGACCCCTTGCCCGGCGCGAGGATTGGGGATATCCAGGCCGCGGCGGTGGGCGACGTCCGCAACCTCGGCATCATCCTCCACCGGCTCGCGGTCCAGAGGCCGCCCACGGCGGCGGGCGCGGCGGGCGCCCAGCTCGTGCCCGCGGCAGAGGGCTGGGAGCGCCTCGGGCGCAAGGGGCAGGCATGGAAGCAGCTCTGCACGCAACTCCTGATGACCCCCCAGGCCGTCAGCCTCGAGGCGTTGAGTGCCGAGCTCGCCAAGCTCTACGAGGCCCCGGTCCGCCGCGGGCGCATCGTTCTCATCGCCGGCGGCATCGCCGCGGCCGTTGCTGCCGCCGTCGTCATCTACTTGTTGACACGGCCACGGCCGCCTGTCGAGCCCGTGCAGCCGGACTCGACGGGTCTGGATGTGGTCATGAGCGCGTACCCCAGATGGTTTGCCGCGTTGCGGGACGACATGACCCGTGCCAGCGGAGAGCGCGCGGAGGAGTGGCTGAAGAAGTCGGCCCCTCTGAGCACCGTTGCCGGCCTGCTCAAGGCGGCGCTGAACAGGCCGGATGAGAAGGAGTACATCCTCGACCCGCGCAACATCGCCATTGAGGCGGGGGCAGAGTACAAGGAGGTGACGAGGCCCGAACAGTACACTCAGTGGCTACGCGACTGGATTGAGAGCGGGACATGGCGAGAGCAGCAGGGGAAAGTCAGGCGATTCAACGAACGCGTCGGCCGGTTGGCCGGGCTAATCCTGAGCGTCGCGGGAAGCCTCTCCCCGGACGGGTGGCGCGCGCTGGGCGAATTCCAGGCGATGGAGAAGAGGCTCGAGGAGCTCTCGAAGGAGCTATCGGCGGCGGAGGCGCGAGGCAATCGCAGCGAGTGCGAGAGGATCAAAGAGGAACTCGCGCGGTACCCGATCGAGCCATCGGCAGAGCAGGGGTGGGCCGCGCTGCGCGAGTGCAGGGCGATGGCAGCCCAGTGGAGCAACCTCGGCTGGAGGAAGCCGGCCGCCTACGTGAAGGAGACGGCTGACGCAGTCAAGCTGGACAAGTACCTGTCCTCGTCCACCGATGCCTTCCTCCAACTGGCGAATGCCCCCATCCTCACCGGGGTTGAGAAGACGCGGCACTCCCTGGAAGAGCTTCACAAGAAGTTCAGCGCTTCTGGGAGCAAGGTGCTGCCGAAGTTCCTCGCCTGGGCGCAGGGGCAGGGGCGGTCCGAGCTGCCGAAGGATGTTCTGAGCGAAGCGAAGGGGCCCGGCCCGGCGGATGTCCAGGAGCTCAGCACTGCCCTCAAGGAAGCCTCTGACCTTGGGGACAACCTTGCGCGCGCGGTGGATGACGGAGATAAGAAGAAGCTGGACTGGTCCCGCTTTCTTGCTGAGAGCGAAGTCGAGCGATTGCCTGATGCGGCCCCCACCAAGCAGACGTTTGCGGGCCGCTGGCTGGAGGAGGCCAAGCTCTACTACTTCCTCAGCCCCGACCCCCGCGAGCAAGAGAAATGGGAAGACCAGTTCAAGAAGATCGAGGGCGAGATCGCGAGCCTGGAGAAGGAGACCCCGAAGGCCAAAGCAAAGGCCGAGGCACACCGCAGCGTCCTGAAGGGCGAGATCAAGGACAAGCACGATGCCATGCGGAAGATCGTGGGCATCGAGCGCGACAGGCACCTCGTCGTCCAAGCCGTGACGCAACTCAGAGATGCCCTCCGCGAGCTTGCCAGGCGCATCGAGCGCGACAAGTTCGAGTTCTTCGTCAGTCCGAAGGAATGGTACGATGGGATCATCCGATTCGGCCTCGGTTTTCGGTCTCCTTCGCTCGGCAAGGCCTGGGTCCGTTCGCCGAAGGGCACCATCCTCGACAAGCTGAAGCCCGAGGAGCTCGCGAAGGATGGTGCCAAGTACTCGGCCATCCGTACGAAGGTGGAGCACTGGCAGGAGCTCTTCGAGCTCCTCGATGGCGACAAGGGGCTGGCCAGGGACCTGCCCAAGGATGCCCAGGCGCTGAGCTCCCGGCCGTGGTACAACCCCTTCCTCACGCGGCTTACCGGGAGGCGTGAGCAGGCGTTGGGGAAGGTCGCCGAGCGGATCCCGGCCGTGGAGGATGCGCCGGACCTCAGCGGGTCCGAGGTCGGGAAGGCCTGGGACGAGGCGCAACAGGACTTCGCCAAGTGGCGCGAGGGCGTCGGCAAGATGGTGGTGGAGGCGGGCGCCATCGAGGATGCCTTGAATGCGTGCTATCTCCTGGACGATACGCTGCCTGGGGCGAGCGCCCCGCTTGGCGCGGCCTGCCAGCAGTTGAGCCAAGCGCCCCTCCTACAGTCCGAGCGCGAGCTCTCGGAGGCGCTCAAGCCGGTCAACGACAGGGTGAACCGGCTCCGCGACTTGGCGGACGTCAAGGAGCGGCAGCGGATCGCCGACTTCGCTCTGGCGTCCAACACCCGCGAAGCTGCATACGCCGCCTGGCTCGCGCTGGGCCAGTTGGGGCAGGCACAGGGACCTGCCCCTACGGAACCCGCCTGGCCGGCGTCCGCCGATGAGATGCGCGTCGAGGACACGGTGCGCCAGCACGTGGCCTCCCAGTTGCGCGGCATCAGCGACGCGGCAAGAAGAGAGAAGCTCCGGGCCGACGTGGTCCGCGGCGGGGTGGAGCGCGAGACCCGCTGGCTGAATGGCCACCTCGACGCGCTCTGCAAGAAGACTGATTCGGCAGGGGACGCCGTCGTTGAGCAGTTCAGCAAGTACGTGTTGGGCCAGCGCACCGCGGCAGCCAAGAAGTCCCCGGACGAGCTCCTGGCCGAGCTTCGCAAGCTCAAGCCTCTGGCGGAGCAGATCAGCGGCGTCGTAGGCCCAGACTGGCAGAAGAAGGTTGACTACCCCCTCTTCGCCAAGGAGAGCTCGATCCACAGGGATTACACGGGCGGCAAGGCCCCCGCGGGGGAGCCGAAGACCTACGACCGCTGGCTCAAAGAAGTGAGCGACTACTACCGCATCCCAGCCGACGACCCGGTCATGAGGCAGCACCAGGACATCGCGGCGCGCGAGAAGGACATCGAGGCGGTGGTCGAGGACCTCGAGAAGCGAGGCGGCCAGGATGAGAAGCAGATGGCCGCCGAGCTCGTGGCGCAGCTCAAGAGCGATGTCGCGCCGTACAGAGCGCTCCCGCCCATCAGCAAGAACAGGGCTGCGCTTCAGGCGCGGCTGGAGGCGGCTGACAAGACCCTTGTCACCCTTCGCGGCAAGGTCAAGGTCTACGGCGAAATCATCATCGCCCAGAACCAGGCCGTCGCGCTCGCGGCCGCAATCAAGACGGACGGGGGCAAGGACAAGGTGCTCGACACGATTGACCGCGCCGTCGAGACCGAGAAGGGGCCGGCCTCTGCCCCGCCCGACGACCGCCTCAAGCGCCTCATGGCGATCCTGGAGTTTGCGAGTCCGCTGGCGGACTTCGTGAAAGCGGACTGGGCACCCGGCAAGATAGACCGCGAGCTCTTCGCACAGGAGGGCAAAGTCTACACCACGCTCGACCCTGCGAAAGCCAACCGCAAGACCTTCGACGACTGGCGCACCGAGGCAGAGGCCTATCGCGTAGTCGTCATTCCGGCGGACGAGACGCCGGAGGCTCTGACCAGTCGGATTGCGCAGCTCAGGAAGACGATGGACGACAGGGTGCAGAACAAGTTCGCCACGCCAGAGGACGCCAGGAAGCTGGACGACGCGCTAGCCAAGGTTGCCTCGCAGCACCTCGGGAGACTTGCCTCCGCGAAGCTGCCTGCGATCCGCAAGAACGCCCCCGAGCGCCAGCGCATTGTTGGCGAGGCGAGAGATGAGCTCTCGAAAGCCGAGAAGCTCATCCGGCCACCCGAGGCGCCGAAGGTCTGGCACGACCGGGTGAGGAAGGTCGACAAGCTCGTCGCCTCTGAGGCTGTCAACGCCGAATGGTGTAAACGACGCAATCATCTGCTCGACAAAGTCTACACGGTCCCACTCCTGGAAGCCGACATGGCCGACAAGCACGTGCTCTACCCCCAGGGCCGGAAGGGGTTCGAGGAGATGGAGGCCTTCTTCAAGCAGATGGACGACCAGAAGGCGTTCCCGCCGCCTCCTGCTGAACTCGAGGGCGGGTTCCTCGCCGAGGGCGCCAAAGCCCGAGAGGCAGCCCTCGCGACCGCCATGGCCGCCATTTCACCCCCCCTCGTCTTCCCCAGGGGAACAGCCGACGAATTCAAGAAGAGCAAGGGCTGGCTCGATGCCGTTGCGGGGTACTCTGATTCTCTTGCACTGATCGCGCGGGTCCAACGTGAGGCGGCAGTGCTCCGTCGGTTGCTCGATGCCGGCTACCTTCCCGACGACAAGCCGGACAAGGAGCCGAAGACCGTTCGCGAGGTGCTGAGCGGCTGGGACGCTGCCAAGGTGCCGGCCCCTCGGAGGCAACTCGCAGCCCCCGTGGAGGCAATCGCGCAGCGGATAGTGAAGCTGGAGGGACTGGACCGCAAGCAACTGGTGGATATGGCGAACGCGCCAGGGAAGGACGATCCGCCGCAAGTGCCATTCCAAGTCTGGAAGGGGCTTGGGAAGCAGAACGACTGGCCCGCCACCATGGTGGAGCTCAAGACTGAGGCGGCCCTGCGCGGGCAGGTGGCTGCCATCGCCGCCAAGATCGAGGCGAAGGGCCCTCACCCCGTGAGCTGGGTGAAGCCCGAGCTCGACAAGGAAGGCCCGCCGCGTTGGGAGAGGTGCTTCAACGCGCTGGTGGAGCGGCTCGACCCGAAGGGTGCCGACGACAAGGAGCTTCTCGCGGCGATCGAGATCGCCAAGACCTTCCCGGTGGCTCGGAGCGCTCTCAAGGGGATGGCGCAGTTCCGCTGGCTCCTGTGTGAGTTCCGCCAGAAGGTCTTCATTGCCCCGGAGACCACGAAGAAGGACGAACTCCTCAAGTGGCTGGCCGACTTCGAGAAGGAGGCCGCCGCCCTGCCCGACGGCTACGGCAAGCAGGCGGCCGTGGCCGATCTCCTCAAGAGGCTGCGCGACACCCTCGAGCGCTCCGAGGAGGGCGGCGGGGCCAGCGGCCTCGACAAGGCGGGGCCTGCCCTCGCCAGGTGGGCCGCTAAGCCCGCGCCCGACGGGAAGTCCGTGGAGTACACCTGGACGGAGAAGGGCAAGAGCCTGACGTTCCTGAGGGTGGACCCTCGCGGCGGCGGGCGGGCCGCCTACCTGTGCACAACTGAGGCGTCCCTCGGCCTCTTCATAGATGTGGTGACAGCGGGCGAGAAGTGGCCGGAAGCCAACGACCTGTTGGGCACGGAGAAGCTCAAGGACAACGACGCGCGCCAAGGCCCCCTGTCGTGGGAGCCGAGGCGGAAGGGAACGCTCCAGATCATCCGGCCGCGCGCGGAGTGGCTGAAGGAGGACCCAGCCCAGCCGCCCTACCCGGAGGGCCTGAAGGTAGACCCACCGAAGCAGGAGCACCCGATCCAGTACGTCAACTTCGAGTCCGCGGCCTACCTGGCGCGCCTCCTCTTCTGCCGCCTGCCCACCTCTGCCGAGTGGTCCGGCGCCGCCCTCGCCCTGGGCAACAAGGGGACTAACCTGCGCGACCAGATGTGGAGGGCCGAACTCAACCACGCCACGAAGGGGGGACGCATTGACCGCCCCGACGCCGGCATCTTCAGGGCCGCGGGGCAGAAGGGCGGCGAGGGGCTCGTGCGGGACGACAAGGACGAGTTTCTCTGGTTCGCCCCGGCCGACCCCAGCCCCCAGTTGCAGCACCTCGTGGGGAACGTGGCGGAGTTCGTCTTCGACGATTCCGCCCTCGGCGACCAGTTGCTCAAGGACCCCGGCGGGGCGTCGGCCAACGCGGTCCGTGGCCTGGCCGCCAAAGGCGCCGGCCGCGTCAAGGTGGTTGGCGGCTCGGCACTCTCGCCGCCCGAGCTCTGGGACGGCAAGGCGAAGCCCTTCGACACCGCCTACCCCGCGGAGCTGAAGGACGCCCCGTGGGGCTTCTCCGACGTCGGCTTCCGCCTCGCGTTCACCGCGCCGGTGGACCCGCCGGCCATGCGCCTGGCCATGGTGCTCAAGGAGCATGGGTATCTCGGGAAGGCCAGGTGAGGGGGGATTGCTGATTTCTGATTCCTGATTTCTGATTGCGGGCCGGGACGCGGAGGGATATAATATGCGGCACATTCCAGGCCGCGTGTGATTTCTGAAATCAGCAATCAGAAATCAGAAATCGGAAATGAGGGTGGAACCGTGGGCAGGCAAACCGAGGACAGGTCGCGGCTGGTGGCCTCGACGGCGAACCGGCTGCGGCTCATCCAGATCGACTTCGCCGACGAGCGTCCCGACGTGCGCCGCGGCTACCTCGCCGAGGCCGTCGAGGGAGCACTCGCCGACGTCCTCCCCGACCAACGCGAGACGTTCCTGCGCGAGCTGATGGACAGGTTCCCGACCTGGGACCCCAACGTGGTGGTGACGGCTCCGCAAGAGGAGCCGGGCGTGCAATCGCGGCTCGACGAGCGCGAGCTCCAGGACCCCAGCTTCCTCGTGGAGAGGCTGGCCGGCCTGGCGCCGCAACTGGCCGACGAGGACCGGCAGCGGACCATCGCCCAGTTGCGCGACGCCGGCCTGGCCCCGCAGCAGCAGGGCGCGCTGCCGGACGAGGCCCTCGTGCGGGTGCGGCGGGCGCTGGAGTTGGACCCAAACGCGCCACTCGACGCTCTGCGCCTCCTCAACCTGTTGGGCACGCTCGTGGAGTTCGTGTGCGCGCTCGACCCACTGGTCTGGCGCACGTGGGGGGCGCTCGCCCCCGCCGCAAGGCTCCAGAGCATCGCGGCGCTCAAGCACGTCCTGAGCCGCTACGCGCTGGGCGACACGGCAGTGACCGACGCCCAGGCGGAGGAGGACCTGCTGAAGCTGCGCCACCTGATCGCCTCGTTCGTCGTCGCGCTGAGCCAGGCCGGCCGGATCGCGGCCACGGACGTGGTGACGGCCCTGGTGGCCCCGCTGGCCCCGGCGAAGATTCAGGACCTGGTGAAGTTCGAGCGCGGCAGCATCTTCGTCGCCGAGGAGGTGCGCTGCTGGCGGAAGTACAAGGAGCTCTCCGGCAAGATCACCGACGTGGCCGTGGAGGGGGCGATCAAGGAGAAGATCCAGCGGTTCGTCGAGGAGCTCATGAAGCGGCGAGCCCCCGGCCCGCCGCCCATCACGCGGTAGACTCTTCCGTCGTAACACGTGCGCGCTTAGCGTTCGTGTTGCTGGGGGCAAGACCCAGGTTGGGCACACCTTATTGAATCGAGCGGCTCTGCGCTCGATTCAACAGGCGCAGGGTCCCTGGCAGGTTGCTCAGCCGGGGCGCCGGGGAAAGAGAAAACAGACCCAGGCGGCCTGGCTTTGTTTTCCAGTGCGCCCAGCTTGGGTCTTGCCCCCTTGGTTGCGGCCAGGGGCCGCATTAGGGGATATTATGGCAAAACTCGGCCAAGTCCACTGGCACGAAGGGCTCTTCCTTCAGCCCCACCACCTCCAGTTGATGCAGCACCAGGTGCTCGACCAGTTCGGCGCCGAACGCCGGCTCGTCCTGCCCTATCCCTATGGGATGGTGGACTACCGGCTCTCCTCCGACGCCCTCGAGGACAACCTGGTCCAGTTCGACCGCCTCCGCGTCCTCATGCCCAGCGGCCTGATCGTGGACGTGCCGGAGAGCGCCGAGCTCCCCGCGCTCGACATCAAGGACGTCTACGAGTCGAGCAGCGCTCCCTTCACGATCTACCTGGGCGTCCCCCTCTGGTACTCCTCGCGCGCCAACGCCATCGAGCGCGGCGCCGCGCCCGACCCCCGCGTGAAGCGCCTCTTCCGCGTCCAGGACGTCCAGTGGTTCGACGAGAACAGCGGCGAGAACCCCCAGCCGCTCCTGGTCCGCCGCGTAAACGCCCGGCTGATGTTCGAGGACGAGGACCGCACGGACATGGAGGTGCTCCCCCTCGTCCGCATCGTCCACGCCACCGAGGAGGAGGCGGGCGTGCCGAGGCAGGACGCCACCTTCATCCCGCCCTGCTTCCATCTGAATGGCTCCCCCGTGCTCCGCGACCTCGTGCGCGACCTCGCCCACCAGGTGGAGGCCACGCGCGGCGAGCTGATCAACCAGATCATGCGGCGCGGCTTCGCCTGGGACACCGCGCGCAGCGACCAGATCGAGGGCATCCTGCGGCTCGGCACCCTCAACAGCTTCGCCGGCCACCTCCGCCAGCTCGTCCAGGCACCCTGCGTCACCCCCTTCGAGGTCTACCTCGCGCTCCGAGCCCTCCTCGGCCACCTGGCCGCCCTCTACCCCGAGGACGACCAGTACGAGGTGGCCGACTACGACCACGACAACCCGGCCGTCTGCTTCCAGGACCTCTGCGCCAAGGTGCGGCGCCTCGTGCGCGGCAAGGCCCCCATCCCCGTCCTCAAGGTCGTCTTCAAGCTCGAGGGCACCACCCTCGTGGCGCCCCTCACCGACGAGCACCTCACCCGCCCCACCGAGTACTTCCTCGGCATCCGCACCAAGCAGGACCCCGTGGAGCTCGTCAAGCTCGTCGAGAACCGCGACGAGTTCAAGCTCATGGCCCGCACCCTGGCCGACAGGGCGATCTGGGGCATCCTCCTCAAGGAGGAGCGCTTCCCCCCCTTCGGCCTCCCCGTCGAGCGCGGCCTCCACTACTTCCGCCTCCTCCGCGGCGAGAGCCGCCGCATGTGGGAGCGCATCGGCCAGGAGAAGGCCATGGCCATCCGCTTCCCCGGCGTCGAGACCTCCGACTGCACCATCACCCTCTTCATGACCATGACCGAAGAGGCCCCGGAGAAGAAGAAATGACCCTCGCCCAGTTCGGATTTCGGATTTCGGATTACGGATTTCAATCTTCCCGATCCGCGATCCGCAATCCGCAATCCGCAATCCGCAATCAGGAGACCGCAGGATGACCCTTCTGGAGCTGTGCGAGCCCCTCTTCCTCTATGTGTGCCGCCTCAACCGCTCGGCGCGCAAGGGCGGCACCCACGACTACAACCGCGTGCGCGCCGAGGTCAACGCCATCTTCGAGCAGATGCGCGCCAGGGCCGCCACCGAGCCGCGCCTCGTCGGCCAGTACCCCAGGATCGAGAGGGTGCTCATCTTCTTCGTGGACTCCATCATCTCCGAGAGCCGGCTGCCCTTCGCCCGCGAGTGGCACAGGAACCGCAAGGCATTCGAGCTCGACGAACTGGCCGGCGACGACCGCTTCTGGGAGCTCCTCGACGAGACCCTCGCGGAGAGCACGCCCGAGGCCACCGAGCGCCTCGCGGTCTTCTACACCTGCATCGGCCTCGGCTTCACCGGCTTCTACGCCGGCCAGCCCCAATACCTGCGCCAGAAGATGATGCAAATCTCAGCACGGCTCCAGCACGTGGTGGACACGGACGTGGACACGCGGGTGTGCCCCGACGCCTACGAGCACGTGAACACGGCCGACCTGGTGCAGCCGCCCGCGGTCAAGCTGGCCGGCATCGCCATCGCCCTCCTCGGCCTGATCGTCGTGCTGTTCGTCTCCAACATCTTCCTCTTCAAGTGGACCTCGGATGAGCTGGTGACCGCGCTCCGGCAGGTGGTGGCCCACAAGAGGGCCACTGTAACCCAGGAGGCCGCCGGAGCCGGCGCGGCCCCCAAGAGTAAGGAGGGGAGCACCCGATGAACTTCATGCGCGACCTGGTGAGCACGTGCGTGGGGCTGCCGCTGCCCCTGCGGTTCGTCCTCCTGCTGATCGTCGGCGGCGGGTCCGCCAGCATGCTGGGCTACATGCTCAGCTCCTTCATGGGCATGGGGCACGCCTCCTGGATCGTCGTCGGCGGCATCTTCGTGGTCGTGCTCCTCATCGTCGGCTTCGCCGCCCTTGTGAAGTGGCACAAGCGGCGCAAAGCGAACCCGATGGAGCGCGACATCATGGGGCAGGCCGCGGCCGCCCCCACCGCCGTGAGCGCCGCCAGCCGCCGCGCCATGCTCGACGACCTCCGCCGCAACTTCGAGGGCGGCATCGGCAAGTTCCGCGCCGCAGGCAAGAACCTCTACAGCCTCCCCTGGTACGTCATCGTCGGCGAGCCCGGCTCAGGCAAGACCGAGGCCGTCCGCCACTCCTGCATCGGCTTCCCCGCCGGCCTACACGACCCCCTCCAGGGCGCCGGCGGCACCATCAACATGAACTGGTGGTTCACCGACCGCGCAGTCATCCTCGACACCGCGGGACGCCTCATGTTCGAAGAAGTCCCCGCCGGCACCACCAGCGAATGGCAGGAGTTCCTCCGCCTGCTCAGGACTTACCGCCACAACTGCCCCGTCAACGGCCTCGTCCTCGTCATCCCGGCCGACACGCTGATCACCGACAACGCGGACCAGATCAAGGCGAAGGCCAATAAGATCGCCGAGCAGCTCCACCTCATCCAG
>VGYW01000244.1 GCA_016872875.1 Planctomycetota bacterium
GTTAGGGCGGCGAAACGGCGGCGTCAGCGCGCCTTCTGGCGGTGGAGGTGCGCTGGCCTCCACGGCGAGCAAGAACCAGAGGCACGACGCCTTGCCCTAACGGGGTAGGAGAGCAGTGGCGCCTGACACGCATGCCGAGATTATACACCAAGATCGCCAAGGGTCAAGTGCCAGGAGACGAATCTTTGGGCGAGGCGTGGCGACACGCGGCTCGCGTTTAGGGGGAGGGACAGGCGGGCCGCCCGTGCCTACAGCGTTCCTGTATTTCGCCATCCCGTCTGTGGCCGCACACGTGTCCCAGAGGGGGGAGGCTCAGGCGCCCAGGGCGTCGAGGAACTCGTCCTTGCGGTGGCCGAGGCGGCGGGAGAGGGTCTCGATGGCCTTCGTGTGGAGCTGGCTGACGCGGCTCTCGGTGATGTCGAGGACCTGCCCAATCTGGGCCATGGTGAGCTTTTCGAAGTAGTAGAGGAGGAGGGTGTAGCGCTGCTTGTCGGGGAGGGCCTTGAGGGTTTCGAGGAGGCGTGCGCGGGCCTCCTGTGCGAGGAGGCGGCGGGCGGGGTCGGGGCGCGGGTCAATCAGGGCGGGGTCGAGGTCGCGCGCGCTCTCCTCCTGGAGGGTGTCGAGCGAGACGGGCTTTGGCTGCTCGTAGGAGCGGCGGAGTTCGGCGGCCTCGGCGAGTGGGATGCCGAGGGCGTCGGCGAGCTCCTCGTCGGTGGGGGGCCGGCCGCGGGCGGCAGCCATCTCCTCGACGACGCGTCCGAGTCGGTGGGCTTTGAGGCGCACGCGCTCGGTGGTCCAGGCGCACTTGCGCTGTTCGTCGAGCATGGCGCCGAGGATGCGCCAGGATGCCCAGGTTTCGAGGTAGACGCCGCGTGTGGGGTCGAAGCGCTCGAGTGCCTGCATGAGGCCGAGGGTGCCGGCGTCCACGAGGTCGCGGAAGGCGGGCACGCCGCCCATCTCGGCGCGGAGTTGTTTGGCGGCGGCGTGGACCTTGCGCATGCAGAGGCGGGTGAGCTCGGCCTTGAGGCGCTCGTCGCCCGTGCGGCGATAGTCGAGCCAGAGCTGGTCCGCGCGGCGAGGCGAAGTCGGCAAGGGGCCTCCCCGGCTTATCCCGATCGTCCTCGTCCCTCGTCCTCGTCCTTCGTCCTCGATCCTCCTGGCTCAGGGGGAGAAGAGTCGAGGACGAGGACGAGGGACGAGGACGAGGACGATTGGAGAAAGAGGGTCTGGGGTGTGAGCGGAGCCATGGTCAATAGTCGAAGTGTTGATAGGCCTCCTTGAGGTGGGCGTCGAGGCCGGCGCGCAGGTCGCGGGTGAACTGGAGGCCGGTGACGAGCTCGCGGCGCCCCTTGGGCGAGATGCCGATGCCGAACATGTTCTGGAGGCCGGCGGTGTCCTGCTGGATGACGAACTCGACGAGCCAGTCGTGGAGGTCGCGTGTGAGGCGGAAGGTGAGCTCGTTGGAGTAGCCGCGCTCGGTCTCGTATTCGTATTGGACGTCGAGGCGCCATTTCTTGCTTATCTGGTGGACGAGGCGGAAGGCGGTGTGGTTGGAGTAGCCGGCCTCGTAGCGCTGGGAGAGGATGAAGGCCCAGCGGTCGGAGACCTCGATGCAGAGGCCGAGGTTGTAGAAGCCGACCTCTTTGGCCTTGCCGAAGGCGTCCCCGGACACCTTGCTGCCGAACTCGAGGAAGGAGTAGACGCCGTGGACTGGGCTGAAGCGGGTGTCAATGGACCAGTCGCCGCGGGCCTTGCCCCAGTTGTCGCGGCCGCCGTCGAGGTAGAAGGTGACGTTGGGGTTGATCTCGAGGAGGTCGGCGGGCCGGCCCTCTCGGCGCGTCTGCCAGCGGTTGCGGAAGCTGAGGTTGATGAGGCGGACGGGGACGATGGCGTCAATGTCCCCAAAGGCCAGCGCGGTGGTGTCGAGTGGGCGGTAGGGGCGTGCGGGGAAGGCGTAGCCGTTGTTCCGGGGCGGCTGGAAGAAGTCGGAGTTGTAGTCGTCGGTCAGGATCAGCTCGTCGACGGTGAGCGAGGGCTTTTCGATGTTGAGGAAGCGGATTTCGGGGGTGATGACGTGCCGGATGCCGTCCACCTGGAGGAGCGGGCGGTCAATGCGGGCGTTGTCCCAGGAGCGCCAGAACTGGGTGTTGATGCGCGCGCCGTAGGCGACGATGCTGCGGAAGCCGCTGCCGCCGTCGAGGGTGTCGGAGTAGTAGGTTCCGCGCCAGGCGGCGAACGGCTCGAAGTGGAAGATCGAGACGTCGAAGGGGTATGAGAGCTGGTGGTAGGTGTTGAAGCGGAAGAGCCTGCGGCCGTCCGAGGCGAACTCCTGGGGCGTGGACTCCAGGGGGAGGATGGGGTAGGAGGGATCGCCGTCGAAGAAGAAGTTCCACCTGCGGCGGATGGCCTCGAAGGCGGGGTCGGTGGGGAGCTGGCCGGGGGCCAGGCGCAGGTCGGAGAGGCGGCGGTGGATGTTGGCGAACTCGAAGTGCCCGGTGTAGAGGAGGTTGCCCACGATGGGGTAGGAGAAGACGTTGAGGCCGGCCTGTGGGAGGTAGGCCGTGCTGTCGAAGAACCGCTCGTTGCGCCACTTGAGGTGGAAGTAGGCGGCGAAGGGGCCTGTGGCGTACTTGAGGTAGGCGCGGTTTTCGAGCGGCTTGTAGGTCTCGTAGTTGCGGGGGAAGTATTCGTGGATGAAGCCGGAGTCGGAGAGGCGGTAGGCCTCGAGGTCGAACTCCCAGCCCTCGGGGACGTCCTGCGAGTGGGTGAGCTTGGCGAGGTAGCGGTCGGTGGTTCCGAGTGTGAACTTGCCGCGGTCCTCGCCCTTGTCGGCGGGCACGCGGTAGGCCTCGATGCGGCCGCGGATGAGGTCGCGGCCCAGGACGCCGTCGGGCGGCGGGTAGTCGTCCTCGTACTCGAAGCTGGCGCCGTAGCCGAAGCCGCGCTTGGAGAAGAAGTCGAGCTTCACGCCGACCTCGCTCTTGAGGAAGCCGAAGAGCTTCTCGGGGATCGTGTGGATGACCTCGGTGCGGATGTAGAAGCCGAAGCGGCGCGAGCTGCTGAACTCGATGTTCACCTGCGGCCACTCCCAGCCGAGGGGGATGTAGAGCTTGGGCCAGTAGGTGGGGAAGACCCAGATGGAGGGGAGGGAGACGCCGCGGATGAAGTACATGATGTCGGAGGCGATGATGTGCTCGTCGGTGACGAGCTCGACCTCGCTGGCGCGGAAGAAGGCGTGGGGCTCCTGGAACTGGCAGGGCGACATGACGAGTCCGCCGCGGGCCTTGAACGTGCGGACGTCGGTCTGGAGGACCTCTTCGGCGCGCACCTGCCAGGTCACTTGGTCGGGGCGCTCGGCCCAGCGGATTACCGTGTTGAAGAAGAAGCCGCGGTTCAGCACGGTCTTCATGCGGCCCGTCTTCTCGTCCTTGGTCTCCGCCCAGCGCACGTAGGCGCGCTCGGCCTCCATGACGCTCTTGCCGGTGCGGTAGAGGACGTGGCCTTCGAGGTAGCCCTCGCCCTGGGCGGTCCAGAGGACGGCGGCGTCGCAGGTGACGACGACGTCGCCGCGCTCGATGTGGACCTTGCCGATGGCGTAGAGGATGTCGGCGCCCTCGCGGGCGAAGATGTCGGCCTTGATGAGGAAGGGGGCCTGGGGCAGGTCGGGGGCCGTGGCGCCGCCCGGTGCGCCCCCTGCGGCCCACCCTGCGGCAAGGAGGAGGGCGGCCCACCCTGCGTTTCTCACCAGCCACTGGTGAGAAACGCAGGAAATCCGAAATCCGAAGCACGAAATCCGAAACAAGCTCAAAACACGAACCCCCAATGACCGAAGCAAGAGGGAGAGAGTGCGCCGGGTTCCACGCGTCCTATGAATTGGTGCTTCGAGCTTTGATGTTGTTTCGGATTCCGGATTTCGGATTTGGGATTTGAGATTCGGGATTTCGTGCTTCCCGCACTTCGTTCATCCTTCCTCCGCGCCGGCGGCGGGGCGCGCCTCAGAGCGCAGCTCGGCCAGGGCCTCGATGGCCTGGGCGTCGAACTGCCGGCCGGCGTTGCCGCGCAGCTCCGCGATGGCCTCCCTGGCCGAGAAGGGCGCGCGGTACGGGCGGTTCGAGCGCATCGCGTCGTAGGCGTCGGCCACGGAGAGGATGCGCGCGCCCAGCGGGATCGCCTCGCCCACCAGGCCGTCGGGGTAGCCGCTGCCGTCGAGCCGCTCGTGGTGGTGGCGGACCAGGTGGCACAGGTCGGTCACCCGCTCGCTGCCCATCTGGCGGATGATGCTCTCGCCGATCTGGGGGTGGGAGCGCATGTAGGCCCACTCGTCCTCGGTCAGGCGGCCGCGCTGGCTGAGGACGGCCTCGGGGATGCCGATCTTGCCGATGTCGTGGAGGAGCCCTGCCAGCTTGACCTTCTCCTGGTCGTCCTCGGCGAGGCCCATGCCCTCGGCGATGCGGCGCCCGAGCTTGGCCACGCGCGCCGAGTGGCCGTAGGTGTAGATGTCCTTCGCCTCCAGGGCGGCCACCAGGGTCTCGATTGCGCCCACCACCAAGCGCTCGAGGTCGTCCACCAGCTCCGCCCTGTGGAGCGCCAGCCCCGCGTGGCGCGCAACGCCGCTGAGGAGCTCCATGTCCTGCTCGTCGAACGTGTCCTTCCCCAGGCCGGTGTCGAGGTAGAGCGCGCCGAGCACGCGGCCGCCCGACTCCAGCGGCGCGCAGATCGCGCACCGGAGCTGCTCGGCGGCCTCCTGGGCGCTGGACGGCTCGCGCTCCTGCGCCCGGACGTTGCGGCTGAAGACCGATGCCTTCTGCTCGATGCACTGGCGTATCACGCCGCGGCTCAGCGGCAGCTTGAGGTCGGACCCTGACCAGGGGGCCACCCGCGCTACGTAGGGCCGGACCCCGCCCTCCCTGTCCATCAGCAGCAGGAACCCGCGCTCGGCCCGTATCACCTCCAGCACGGCGTCCATGAGGACGTTCATCAGGCGCCCGGACCGCTCCTCGGCGGAAAGCGCCTTGTAGACCTTGTCCAGGGCAATGAGGTAGCGGCGCAGGCCGCCGTCGGCCTGCTGCGCAGCCACCTGCTCCAGGGCCTCCGTCAGCTTCGCCACGGGGTACACCCGCGTCTCCTCGCCGCTGGACTCCGTGAAGGAGCAGGCGATGGCCGCGCCGCGCCGCTGAGGGGCCTGGTCCACCACCAGCTTGATCGTGCCCACCTCGATCTCGTCGCCTTGCCTCACGGGCTGACGCTTCACCCGCTGGCCGTTCACGAACGTCCCGTTGCTGGAGTTCAGGTCCGCTATCACCAGCTCCCCGCCATGCTCCTCCAGCACGCAGTGGAAGCGCGACACCCCGAGGCCCAGGAGCTGGAGGTCGCTCTCCCCGGAGCGCCCGACGGAGAGCACCTCCCCCGACCGGACCTTCACCTGCTCGCCCGCCCGCGGACCATTGACGACTCGGAGGACTGCGGACATGGCCACCTCACGCTTCGCAACGGACCCCGCCTTGCGGTGGTGGTGTAACGCCTCTCCGCAAAGCTGCTGTCTGGCCACCCGCCCAATAGCGACTGGGGATTATAGCACATCGGGAAGGGGGGGTCAACACCGGCGCGACTGCACACCTGGTTGGAGCCGATGGCGACGAGCAGGGGGAACGGCGCCCGTCGCCAGGTCGCCGATGGACACGCTGGTCGGCCCGCCATAGCCCTTGAAGTACCATTGGACGAAGTCATAGGTCTTCCCATCGGGATTCGGCACGAGCATCAGCTCGCCCCGCCGCACCGACGCGACGGGCACGCCCAGTTCCTCGACCTTCAGCGGCTCCGCGTTCACCACCCGCGCCGCCACGTCAGGCCGCTCCTTCGCCATCCACGGCGCCGGTGCCCCGAGGCTAGTGGGCGCCACCAGCAGGAGAAGCACGACTCTGACCACGCTCATCGGGGCGCTCCTTCTTCCCGTCTGTTGCAGGCGACTCGACTATACGCCCGGAGGCAGGGGGCTGCAACATCGGCAGAGCCTGGAGTTGACAGGGGGTGGGGAGCAGTGTAGGATTCCACACCTGTACAGGTGTGGAATCCTTCTCCCGAGGAGGCGACGCAATGGATGAGTTGATCGCGCGGGTGTTGCGGACGGTTGCGTGCGTGCCGAGGCTGCGCATCCTGTCGCGGCTCGGCGGGGGAGAGGAGCTCACGGTGAAGCGGCTTGCCAGCGACTTGGGCGTGCGGCCCGACCTGGCGTGCATTCACCTGGCACGCCTTGCTGCCGTGGGGCTGGTGAAGCGCCGGCGCTCGGGGCGGAAGTGCTACTGCGCCGCGGGCTCGCCCTACGGCCCGGGGACACTCAGTGGCGAAGTGGCCGCATGGCTTGGCACTGCACTGCCTTCCGAGGGCTCGCCCCCCCGGCGCGCCCTGCCATCCGGATCCCGCAAGAGGCCCGGCGCCGATGGCCTCCCGCAAGTGTACCGTGTCGTCTTTGATGCTGCCACGGCCTTCACCCATCCGCGGCGCATCCAGATCCTCCGCCGCCTCTCGTCGTCGACGCCTGCGCCGGCCAGGGAATTCACCAGCGAGCTGCGGATGTCTGGTCCGGCGCTGAACCGCCACTTGGCGAAGCTCATTCGTCGGCAGTACATCAGCCCGTCACGCGAAGGGAAGGAAGTGTCCTACCGGCTCGCTCCGGCGCCCAAGACGCCCTATCACGCGCTGCTCATGGAGATCGTGCAGAGACACTGGGGCGAGCGGGATGGGCGTGCTTGACGGCGCCATGGCTTTGGCGTTCAGTGGCCACAAGAGGATTCCACACCTGTACAGGTGTGAAATTCTGCTCCCGGCCCGCGCACCGCCCGACGACGCTCAGGCAGCGGCCAGAACGAGGCGGTATAGGATTCCACACCTGTACAGGTGTGAAATTCTGGTCCCGGCCCGCGCACCGCCCGACGACGCTCAGGCAGCGGCCAGAATGAGGCGGTACAGGATCCCACACCTGTACAGGTGTCAAATCCTGGTCCCGGCCCGCGTACCGCCCGACGACGCTCAGGCAGCGGCCAGAATGAGGCGCTATAGGATTCCACACCTGTACAAGTGTGAAATTCTGGTCCCGGCCCGCGTACCGCCTGACGACGCTCAGGCAGCGGCCAGAATGAGGCGCTATAGGATTCCACACCTGTACAGGTGTGGAATCCTGGTCCCTGCCCGCGCACCGCCCGACGACGCTCAGGCAGCGGCCAGAATGAGGCGCTATAGGATTCCACACCTGTACAGGTGTGAAATTCTGGTCCCGGCCCGCGTACCGCCCGACGGAGCTCAGGCAGCGGCCAGAATGAGGCGCTATAGGATTCCACACCCAGAACTCAGATCACCCTTTCCGAGAACGGCCGTCGAACCCGTGTTTCCCCCGCAAGCTTGGCGATCAAGGGCCATCGGACGCTAACGCCAATAAATAGTCCGCCTTGCTGGCGTTTTTGCACGAGGGCCCAAAACACAAGTGCTTGTAGCCCACGTACTTGTGGGAATGGCTGCCCCTCCGGGACAACACCCGATGGAGCAGTTTCTGGTGTTTTGCATGGCAGATGATCTGAGTTCTGGCACCTGTACAGGTGTGAAATTCTGGTCCCGGCCCGCGTACCGCCCGACGACGCTCAGGCAGCGGCCAGAATAAGGCGCTGTAGGATTCCACACCTGTACAGGTGTGAAATTCTGGTCCCGGCCCGCGTACCGCCCGATGGCGCTCAGGCAGCGGCCAGAATGAGGCGCTATAGGATTCCACACCTGTACAGGTGTGAAATTCTGGTCCCGGCCCGCGTACCGCCCGACGACGCTCAGGCAGCGGCCAGAATGAGGCGCTGTAGGATTCCACACCTGTACAGGTGTGAAATTCTGGTCCCGGCCCGCGCACCGCCCGACGGCGCTCAGGCAGCGGCCAGAATGAGGCGCTGTAGGATTCCACACCTGTACAGGTGTGAAATTCTGGTCCCGGCCCGCGCACCGCCCGACGGCGCTCAGGCAGCGGCCAGAATGAGGCGGTATAGGATTCCACACCTGTACAGGTGTGAAATTCTGGTCCCGGCCCGCGCACCGCCCGACGGCGCTCAGGCAGCGGCCAGAATGAGGCGGTACAGGATTCCACACCTGTACAGGTGTGGAATTCTGGTGCCCCCCCCGCCGCGGCGGACAACCCGTGGACATGGGTCAGAAGGAGACACGACAGGATTCCACACCTGTACAGGTGTGAGACTCACTGCCTGCTCCTCGTGGCGTTTGACAATGCCCGGACAGTAGCCAAAATGGGGGGCGGCCTGGGGCGGCGAGCCGGAGTGAGGTCTGATGACAGGGGCGATCGGAGGCGAGGAGAAGATTATGTGCCCTCACTGCATGAACCGAAGGGAGTTCACTGGATTGGCCGCGGCGGGGATTGCCGGCGGCGCGCTCGCGCTCTCCGCGGCGAGCGGCCAGGGGCTGGCCGTTGAGCCGTGGGACCCAGACAAGCCGCCCATCGTCACGGGCAGGCCGCTCCGCGTGCAGCCCATCCTCATGCACGCCCGCTACAGCCCGAGGGCGAAAACGTCGTGGCGCTCGTGGAGCAGGATCGTCAACGACGCTGCCGCAGCCGAGGAGGTCGCCCGCGTCGAAGGCGAGCTCAAGGCGCTCAAGGCGCGCGCCGGCTTCCCCATTGAGTTCCTCCCCGTCGCCAAGGTCACGTCGCGCGCGGAGGCCGAGGCGGTGCACAAGGCCGACTTCGATGTCGTGCTGCTCTACGCGGCATCGGGCGGCAACCTCCACGACTGCTTCGCCAAGTCGCCGACCCGCGACACCGTGCTCTTCCTCCGCCACAGGAACGGCCCGACCTACTACTACTATGAGTCCTTCGGCCGCAGGTTCGTCCAGCCCCTCACGCCCGAACAGGTCCGCCAGAACAGCGCGAAGAACCACGGGCCAGTAACCCTCGACGACGCGGTGGTGGACGACTACGGCGACGTGCTCTGGCGCCTTCGGGGGCTGTATGGCCTGAAGAGCTTCATTGGCTCGCGCATCGTCGCCCTCGGCGGCGCTCAGGGGAAGTGGGACGGCAAGGCGCCCGCCGTCGCCCGCGAGCGCTACGGGATGCAGATCGTGGAGATCGGCTACGACGTGCTCGCCGCCCAGCTCAAGGTCGCTCTAGCCAACGCGAAGCTCCGCGCCCAGGCCGAGGACTGGGCGAAGCGCTATCTGGCGCTCCGCAGGACCAGGCTGGAGGCCCAGAGGGAGCACATCCCGCTCGCGTTCATCCTTTACGCCGTCTTCAGGAACTGGCTCTGCGAGCACAATGCCCCCGCCTTCACCATCAACGCCTGCATGGGCACGGTGATGAACGTGGCGAACACCACGGCCTGCCTGACCCTGAGCCTGCTCAACGACGAGGGCTACATGGCCTTCTGCGAATCCGACTTCGTCATCATCCCGGCGGGGGTTCTGCTGCACTACGTGGCTGGGACGCCGGTGTTTCTCCACAACTCCACGTTCCCGCACAAGGGGATGGTCACGTGCGCCCACTGCACGGCGCCGCGGCGGATGGACGGCAAGCGCTACGAGCCGGTGCGGATTGTGACGCACTACGAATCCGACTTCGGCGCGGCCCCGAAGGTCGAGATGCCCATTGGCCAGCAGGTGACGTTCGTTGACCCCGAATACAGCACCCCGCGCTGGCTCGGCATGACGGGCATCGTGCGGGACAATCCCTTCTACGCCATCTGCCGCAGCCAGCAGGACGTAGAGATCCAGGGCGACTGGCGGCGCCTCATCCCCGAGGCCCGCGACTCCCACTGGATGATGGCCTACGGCGACCACCTGGCCCCCCTCGGCTACGCGGCCCGGAAGATCGGGATCGAGTGGACCGGCCTCGGTCAGAGCATGTAGAAGAGCAGCGCGGCCCGCCGCACGGCGGGCGGGGGGAGTATAGCCCACGGTGATGCTCCGGGAGCCGTGGGATAACAGGCGACCACAGGCCCAGCCCCCGCAGGGGGCGGCGGAGCGCTGAGCACCGGCGGTTCCCCCGCCCCCTGCGGGGGCTGGCACTGTCCTCGTACGCAAACCCACGGTTCCGCTTCGCTCCACCGTGGGCTACACTCCGTCACGCCCTTCGGGCGTTCGATATCCACACCCGGCCGTACGGGATCACGCGCACCCCCAGTCCCCCCACGCCTTGACCGGACGTGGGGGGTGCGCTATCCTTGTCCCCGGCGGATGGCGGGTTCTGTTGGGGGATATTGGCGGTGACAAGCCAGGTCGTCATCTCAGGGCTGGCCTTTGCAGTGCCCTTCATCCTGTCGGTGCTGCTGACGGCTCTGGCCATGAGGGTCAGCCCGCGACTCGGGTTGGTGGACGAGCCGGGCGGGCGGAAGGCCCACGAGCGCCCCATGCCGCTGGGGGGTGGGGTGGCTATCTTTCTGGCCTGGGCCGTTCCCGTTGGGGCCAGCCTGGCCCTCGCGCTGGCCGCGACGCCCTCAGAGGGGCGGTGCGGCAGGCTCCTCGCGGAACTTGCGTCGCGCGCGAACCCGCTCGGGATGATCCTCGCCGGCGGCCTTGCCATCATGCTCCTCGGGCTGCTGGACGACGCGCTCGACCTCTCGCCGCTGTTGCGCCTGGCAGCGCAGGTGGCCGTGGCGAGCGGACTCTACCTCGCCTCGCACGAGCTGCGCGTGACGCTCTTCACGGGCTGGGCCATCTTCTCGTTCCTCTACACGGTGCTCTGGTTCGTGGGGATCACGAACGCCTTCAACTTTCTGGACAACACGGACGGCCTCTCGGCGGGGGTGGCGCTCGTGGCGTCGCTGGTGCTGGCCCTGGTGGGCTTCCAGACGCGTCAGGAGCTGATGGCCTGGCTGGCGCTTGCGTTCGCGGGGGCGGCGGGGGGGTTCCTTGTCTTCAACTTCCCGCCCGCGCGGATATACATGGGCGACGCCGGCGGGCTCTTCCTCGGCTTCGCGCTCTCCGCGCTCACCATCCTCTTCACCTTCTACGAGTCGGGCGACGCCCCCTCGGGCCGCCTCTACAGCGTCCTCGTGCCCCTCTTCATCCTGGCGGTGCCGGTGTTCGACACGCTCTCCGTGATCGCGATTCGGCTGCGGGAGGGGCGCCCGGTGTGGCGGGGCGACAGGAGCCACTTCGCCCACCGCCTGATGGCCCTCGGGATGAGCAAGCGCGAGACCGTGGTCTTCATCTACCTCGTGACCTTCTGCCTCGGCCTGGCCTCCACGCTGATGGGCTCGCTCAACGAGGCCGGGGCCATCACGGTCCTCGTCATCGGCGTCACCTTTCTCGTCCTCATCGCGCTCCTCGAGCGCGCCGGGCGGCGAAGGAACTGATGAAATCAGCAATCAGCAATCAGCGATCAGAAATCGCCTCCCTCGTGCCGCGCCTCCTGGGCGGCATCCTGGTCTTCTTCCTTGCGCTGGCGGTGACCCTGCGGCCCCTGCTGCCAGGGCACCGGGACGAGGCGAACCTGTGGGTGGCGATGTGCGTGTTCGTCGCGGCGCTGGCCTGGCTGGTGCGCGCGGCGCTAGGGGAGCGGCTCACGCTCCAGCGGACCGGGCTCGGCATCCCCATGGTGGTGCTCCTTGCCATCGCGGCGTGCTCGGCGCTCCGCTCGCCGCACCCGAGCGCGAGCCTGGCCACGCTGCTGGAGTGGCTGAGCTACGCGGCGGCCTTCGCGCTCCTCGTGGGCGTCACGTCAGGGGGAGACGAGGCGAGCCGCGGCTTCTTCCTGAGGCTCCTCTGGGCCTCGGCCTTCGTGACCTGCCTCTACGGGCTCCTCCAGCAATACGTTAACCTTCCGGCGGCCAAGAGGATGATCGAGTCGGATGCCCCCCGCGTGATGGCCGAGCTGCGGATGGGGCCGCAGCACATCGGCGACCTGATGGCGCGCGCCACGGGCCGCATCTTCTCCACCTTCCTGGTGTCCAACAGCTTCGCGGGCTTCCTGGCGCTCGTGGTGCCCGGCTTCCTGGGCTACGTGCTCGACCGGCTGCGTGGGGAGGCGAGGGGCCAGCTCTTCCTCTGGACGGGGGGGCTGTGGATGGCATGTGCCCTCACCTGCCTCCTGCTCACTTACTCGAAGGGCGGGTGGGTGGCCTTCGGGGTGGGGATGGTGGCGTTCGCGGCGATGCTGGGCAAGGAGCTCCTCGTGCGCCGCGCGCGGCTGGTGCTCGGCGTCGCGGCGGCGGCCATCGTGGCCTTCGGACTGCTCCTGGCGGTGAAGGCGGTTCCGGTGCAGATTTTCCGTGACCTCTTCACCTCGCGCGATGTTCGGCTGGGCTACTGGCAGGGCGCCCTGGGCATGGCACGCGACCACCCGCTCGGGGGAGTCGGCCTCGGCACCTTCGGTGACCACTACCCCCTCTACCGCCCGCTCATGGCACACCCTGCCCAGGACGCCCACAACGACTACCTCCAGGTGCTCGCGGAGCTGGGCGTGCCCGGCCTCGCGGCGTTCCTGTGGCTCTGGGGCGCCTATCTGCGCAATGCCTTCCGGCGGACTACGGACTACGGACCACGGACCACGGACCACGGACTGCGGACCACGGACCACGGACTGCGGACCACGGACC
>VGYW01000245.1 GCA_016872875.1 Planctomycetota bacterium
TGCCGTCCCTTCGGGACTGGGCGGTGTGTGCGCCCCTATCCGGCGGCTGAAGCCGCCGGCTAACCACTGCCGTCCCTTCGGGACTGGGCTGTGCGTGCGCCCCCATCCGGCGGCTGAAGCCGCCGGCTACCCACTGCCGTCCCTTCGGGACTGGGCGGTGTGTGCGCCCCTATCCGGCGGCTGAAGCCGCCGGCTAACCACTGCCGTCCCTTCGGGACTGGGCTGTGCGTGCGCCCCCATCCGGCGGCTGAAGCCGCCGGCCACCCACTGCCGTCCCTTCGGGACTGGGCAGTGCGTGCGCCCCCATCCGGCGGCTGAAGCCGCCGGCCACCCACTGCCGTCCCTTCGGGACTGGGCAGTGCGTGCGCCCCCATCCGGCGGCTGAAGCCGCCGGCCACCCACTGCCGTCCCTTCGGGACTGGGCGGTGTGTGCGCCCCTATCCGGCGGCTGAAGCCGCCGGCCACCCACTGCCGTCCCTTCGGGACTGGGCGGTGTGTGCGCCCCTATCCGGCGGCTGAAGCCGCCGGCTACCCACTGCTGTCCCTTCGGGACTGCGCCCTTGTCCCCTTACTTGTGGGGGAGTGGTGCTGAGGGCTACACTGAGATGAGCATAAGCTGCGAGACTGTCGGGCGCCTCCTGTCGGAGCGGGCCTTCGATGAGGCGAACCCGGAGCGCCGGGCCGACATCCTCGCCCACCTCGCCGCCTGCCGCGGCTGCCGGGACGCCTGGAGCGCCGCCTACGACTCGCAGGAGCTCGAGGCCGGGCTCAGCGGCCTGCGCGGCACCGCCAGCGTGAGGGACCGCGTGATGGCCCGCCTCCGCGGGGAGGCGCGCCCCGCCGACGGCGCCGAGGGCGAGCCGCCGCTCCCCGCCCGGGTCGGCGGCTTCGAGGTCCTCGGCACCCTCGGCCGCGGCGGCATGGGCACCGTGCTCAAGGCGCGCCAGACCTCCACCGGCCGCATCGTGGCACTCAAGGTCCTCCCACGCCGGCTCGCGCGGGATGAGCGCTTCGTCACCCGCTTCATCCGCGAGGCATTCGCGGCGGCCAGGCTGCGTCACCCCCACATCGTGCAGGTCTACGACGCCGGCCTGGCCGATGGCTACTACTACTTTGCGATGGAGTACGTGGACGGCGAGGGCCTCGACAAGGTTCTGGCCCGCGGGGGACCGCTCGAGCCCGGCCTCGCGCTCAGGCTCATGCGCCAGGTGTGCGGCGCGCTCCAGGCCGCGCACGAGGCGGGGATAATCCACCGCGACATCAAGCCGTCGAACATCCTGCTCGATTCGCAGGACTGTGTGCGGGTGACGGATTTCGGCCTCGCCAAGCACACCCCAGGCGGCCTCGCGGCCCCGCCGGACGGCGCGGCCACGGCCGGGCAGGCTCCGAAGGACGCCACCGCGACCGCGCCGGGCCATACCCTCGGCACCCCGGCCTACCTCGCGCCCGAGGTGGCGGCCGGGGGAGCCGCCGACGCCCGCTCCGACCTCTACTCCCTCGGCGCAACGTTCTTCCACGTCCTCGTCGGCCGGCCCCCCTTCGAGGGCGCAAGCCTCACCGAGCTCGTCCTCAAGCAGCGCGACGCGAAGCCGCCGCGCACGGCCGAGGCCTGCCGCGGCGCCGACCCGCGCCTCTGCCGCCTCATTGACCGGCTCCTCAGCAAGCGGCCCGACGACCGCCCCGCCTCCGCCGAGGCCGTCCTCGGAGCCCTCGACGCCATCGCCTCCTTCCAGCCCCCGCCCGAGCCGGCCGGGGGCGGCGAGCCGAGGCAGCCTGTGTGGGACCTCGCGCCCCCCACCGACTACTACTCCGCAGGGGTCGCCGCGGCCCGCCGCGAGGCCCGAAGGGACACGTGGCGCTCCGTCTGGCTGGCGCTCTCCGGTCTGGGCATGTTCCTTCTCGGCGTCCTCATCATCGCCATCGTCCTCGCGGCCCGCAGCGGCTACTTCGGTCTCTTGCTGATTGGCTTCGCCATGCTCCCTGTTGGCGTTCTCAGGCTCTTCGCAGCCGCACTTGCGTCTGGAGGAATCACGGAGACGCGAACCTCCCGCGGGTCGGGAACCCGCGGGAGGCTGGGCACTGCACCCCTCTTCCCTCTCACTCGTGCGTGTCTAGCGTCGCGTCGGAAGGTTGCCCACCTCTCCCTTGGGGAGAGGTCGCCCACCAGAGGCGGGCGAGTGAGGGTGCTTCCTACCTCGTCCGCGGCAAGCCAAGCACCCTCACCCCAGCCCTCTCCCCGAGGGAGAGGGGGCAGATGCCGGCCGTGTGGCCGCAATCGCCCCGGTTGTGGCTGAGGCGTGCCGCGATGGGTTGAATGTCCGGGGGCGGGCGGGTATAATTCGCGGGAGCATGAGGAGAGCGGCGGATGGGATACGTGACGCTGAGCTTTGCAGCGGCCTGGGTGCTCGCGGCGGCGCCCCAGCCGAAGCCGGAGCCGGAAGCTGCCCCGGCCTTCGCGGGCATCCACGTGCTGGTCCGCACCACGGACGGCATGGCGACGGGCTACGACCTGCGCTATCAGGACGGGGAGTTCCGGCTCCGCCAGGGGAGCGGGGAGCTGCCGCTGCCCGAGGCGAGCGTGGCCCAGGTGCAGTTCCTCGACCTGCCGCACGACGAGCGCAAGGACCCCCTGGTCCGCCTGGCGGTGCACGTGGCCTACCTGCGGCGGCCGCAGGTGGCGCGCTGGGTGTTCCTGGCTCAGCGGTTCCGCGAGGGGCTGTTCCTGCGGCCCGACGAGCCGCTGGCGGAGACCTTTCGCCGTATCGTGCCCCGGCTCTGGCACCCCGACCTTGCGGCGCTGCTCTGTGCGGAGGCCGCGCACAGGTGCCTCTTCGAGCGGCGGCCCAAGGACGCCACCGCCCTCTTCGAGGCCGCCGAGGCCGCCTCGAAGGAGCGGCGCGACCACGCCTTCGTCTACGGCCTCATGCGCGTGGCCACGCTGCACGACGCCATGCGCCCCAACGAGTTCCAGGACGCCCTCCAGCAGCTTCAGCAGGCCCATCCCGACCGCTGGCGCGAGATAGCGCGCTTCCGCGTCTCGCTGCGCGACGAGGGCGACCGCCCCTTCCCGCCGCGTCCCCTCAAGGGCCTGCTCCCGCCGCCGTGACGATGCACACCGAATGGGCATTGGGGTGGGAGGCGCCAAGCCCAATGTCCAATACTCAATATCCAATCCTCGATGACCAAGTGAAGGCCACGGCGAGGCCACAATGGACACACTTGGGCATTGAGCATTGAGCATTGGATATTGAGCATTCGGCCGTTGGCTGCCTCAGGCTCGCGGCCGGCGCCAGCGGGTGGGCGCGACTCCTTCGAAGCGGCGGAAGGCGCGGGCGAATTCAGTCTCGTCTGAGCCACAGGTGCCGGATGGTGATGGAAGAAGCCTGCGTGCACGTGCCAGGGTATGGAAAGACACGGTCATGTTCCGTGATGCAGACCTGTTCGCTGAAGCGCGTGGCTCTCGATACGGCGCATCGCGTCGGGAAGCGGCGCGTGGGGATCGTGGCCCTTCTCGCCTCAAGCGCCGCGCCGAGCTTTGGCCGGATCGTGTAGCCTTCGCGGGCGTAGCCCACCATCATGGCCTCGCTCATCGCCCACGCATACTCGCCGTTCACGAACCGAATCAGGCCCTTGTCGCAGTAGTGAGCGCCCACAGTGTGGTCAGAGTCCACCGGCTTGCACTCGACGAAAAGCCTGTCCTGCGTGGGGACGGCAACGGGGTCACGATCGGCGAGCGCGAAGGCCAGATCGGGCATCTTGTCGAGGCTGCTACGATTGTACGACCGCAGCTTGGGCTCCCTGACCACATCCCTGAGCAACTCCCGGTCAAATCCCTTCACGAGCGCTTGCTTGAACACGACATCGTAGAGGACCTCGTACAGCTCGTTGGTAAGCCCGTCCTCTTCGGCTGCGGCGAGGTCGAACCCCTCGCGCGGCTTCCTCCGCAAGAGCTGCCACGCCCTTCTGATAGCCCTCTCAACGATAAGGAACACTGACAGCGCGATGGGTGGGTGGGGCAACCCCATGGACCTGGCCAAGCCATGCACCACGGGCTACCCCTCGAAAGCGTCCATATGGCTGCGGAGTATCCTGGCCGCGCACAGCCGGGCGCGGCTGGGGGTCCAGTAGCGGTACTGGTTAAGGATCGCGACCAGCAGCCCCCCTTCGATGGGCTGGATGATCTGTGATGCGCCAGCCTCATGGGCCAGCGGAAGAACTCCGTCTACGACAACCGCATCGGGCTCCGCATGGGGCTGCCCGCACTTGCTGATGATCAGCACCGTGAACGGCACCGGTGCGCTGGCGCTGCGACCCTTCTGAGCCCATGGCGCGACTTCGGGTTCCTGCCCCACTACTTCGAAGAAGGGCTTGAGAAGGCGTTGGAGCCTGCAGATGAACCGGTCGCGCTCCCTGTCTGTCGGGTGCTGGCAGGCGCGCTTCCGGGACCTCTCATACGGTAGGCAGACCTCAAGGGTGTCGCGGATTACCTCGAGGTCGAGACGATCTAGACCGTATAGACTGGCGAAGAATGAGTCGATCTCCGAGAAGACACGCCGGTCGCCACCCAACAGGCGGTCGGCCAACGACTTGATCGAGTCGCGCTGCGGCTGGGTGAGTCGTTGCATCGGGATGATCGGGCATGCATCCAGGTCGGTCTTGTACACAATACGCCGTTCGGCGCCGAACACAGGCGCCGTCAGAAGAACGTAGTAGGACCACACCAATGAATGGCAGAACGCGAGCAGATACCGCGCCAGTTCCTCGCAATGAGGATGCGCGGCTGCTGAATAGCCATAGAAGTCCTGCGAGAACGCAACGTCGCGCAAGGAGAGAAGGGCCGGCCTGTCCTCACGCCGCTCGCCGGGAGACTGCTTAACCAGCACAAGGGGAGCGCGGTAGACCTCTGGTTTCCGTGGCCGACAGGCTGTGGGTGGCGTGCGCTCGAACGGCTTGAGAGTCGCTACATCAACGAGTTGCGGCCCCGCGTAGGCAGCAGTCAAGTTGGGCAAGCCGCACAGGAAACTTGCGTCACGCTGCGTCTGTTCCGGCTTGATCATATAGCCCGTCGAACTGGTGAGGCGGAGGTCCTTCTTCCAGTATGGGCCGACGGGCCTTCCCTTGGCGGCCTTGATCCTGCGAATGACCTCAACATCGAGCTGGGAACCAACCGCCAGGGCCTTCCACAGCCATGGTTCCTCCCTGGCCTCGTCGGGCTCGATGGGCTGCACTGACTTCGAGTCTACCCGCAACTCGCCGTAGCTGTTGAGCGAGATGTCGCAATGAGGCGAGATGAACTGGACGGTGTTGTACGCCGACGGTCGTTTGTTGCGCGCGAAGAGCAAGAGGAACGGCTGCCCCATCTCGGGCCACACGGGTGTGTCGCTGAGATTGGAGCCGTTCAAGATACCCGTCACCTCGGTCAGACGGAAAAGCGTCTCGCGTGCCTGCTTGGCAACTCGCGTCTGCTTGAGGAGGATGCGAGCAGGGAGGGCCATAGCGATGCGACCGCTTGGCTTGCACCACTCAGTGGACCGCCAGAAGATGGGGAGATCGGGCGCCTTGTCGGGGTTTCGGTACCTCCGAGCGAGTTCGGGCTCCTTCTTCCGCGTGATGACTCCCTTACTCACCCTGGTGAACTCATCGGCAAGCGCCGCCAGACGCTTCTCTTCCTTCTCCCGTTCCGTCTCGCTCGCGATCCACGGTGCCTTCTTCCGCACGCTTGTCCACGGAGGATTGCTGAGCACAACGTCGAATTGGCCATTGAGGCCGCTGGAGACATGGGAACCGAGGCAGCCGATGACCGGCCCCTGCGCTGGGTCGGTTCCCTTACGGCAGAAGTTGAAGAGAACCGCGTCGCGGAGGACGTCGAATCCGAGCTTGTCCGGCGGTATCGGTTCAGGGTCGAGCTCGATCGCGGTGAGGTACAAGCTCAATGCCGTAAGCCGCACTGCCGACTCGCTGATCTCGAAGCCCCTGAGCTGCCGGTGCATGATGTCACGGATCACCTGGGTATCAGGCCGCACTCCGGTTGTCTGCCACCGGGCTCGGTAGAGTTCCCGGAAAGCAAGCACCAGGAGGACTCCCCCGCCGCAGGCCGGATCGAGGACGCGCGCCCTGTGGGCGTCCGGTAGGCCGTCGAACGCCTCGCCGACCAAGACAGCAGCGATGTTCCTGGGCGTGTAATGCACGCTTGTGGCGTACGCGGTTGCCGGGTCCCACTTCCAGCAGAACCTCTCGTATACCTGGCTCAGCAGCCCGACGGGAACATGGGCGAAATCGAAGTCTGACCAGTTGATGTCGAAGTGGGGTTGGTATCCCCCGGGGATGGGCTCGTACCCACGCACGATGGCGCGGAGGTGAAGGAAGACCTCCCCGTTCGATTGCTCGGCCGCCTTCCTGAAGAAGGCCAGGCCACCGTCGTCCGTGAGGGGAAGGAAATCGCCATTGAACGTATCGTTGAGCCACTTGCAGGTGGCCGCTGCGTTCTCAGCCGTATCGAAGCAGGCCGCCAAATCAGCCGCCTTTGGCGCGATTCTCTCTGCGTAGTCCGGCGTGACAATCTCCCGGTCGTATAGGAACCGAAAGAAGAGCGCCCGGCCGATGAGGGAGAGCACATCCAACTTGTTTAGGTTGTAGGGCGAGTCGGCGAGCCGCTTGCCTGCCTCGGTGAGCAACTTGAGCATCCCGTGGAACGCATAGTCGGCCTGGGTGGGCTCGCCCTTCCCGTCGTAATGGCCGAGCGCGAGACGCGAGAAGAACGTGATCGCCTGGCCCGTGTCCCGACGGTACTGCTGCCAATCCGGTGTCTTCTCGTCCAGGCTGACAGGCACGACCTCCAAGATGCCCGCCGGCTTGACAACGGCGAGGTATGCGCGCTGGCCGCGGCAGCCGAGGGCGCGCCGTAGCCTACGAAGCTGGCTATCTCGCTGCTCCTGGGGCTGCGCCAGGCGGCTATCGTTGACGAAGTAGAGGAGGGGCTTGCCCTGGCTTTCGGCCACTCCGTCGGGGAGGAATTCGCCCTCCCTGCGGGATTGCACAAGATCGAGATACTCGATCAGCTCGGGGCGCGGGCCCTCGGTGAAGAACTTGACACTGGGCCTGTCGGGGGGAACCCCGTAGTGCCGTAGCCTATCTCGGAGCTGAGCTGTTTCCGAGCTTGACATGGCGCTTCGGGGCAAGGTGGATGGACGACCCGCCTCACACGCCCGCATCATAGCACGGATGGAAGCGGGATGCAACAGGAAATGAAGGCGGGGGGTGAGACCTCGAGGGCAGCCCCGTGGTGCCGGGCAGGGCCACACCAACCGGGGGTGGGGGGTGCGGACAGATGATCAGAGCGGCGGGGGAGGAACGGGTGATCGTCTGTCCCCGCATACTTAAGTGGCGTGGCGGCAAGCACTTAGGGGGCGCGGACAAATGATCAAATCCCGAACGCACAAACTGATCATCTGTCCGCCTGTCAGGCCCCGGCCGCGGCGGTGCGGCGCTCCTCGGCACGCTGGAAGGCGGGAACCACGCGGTTGGCGAAGAAGGTCTCGAAGATGGCGATGAAGAGGACGACGTAGAGGATGAGGTCGCGCAGGGGGACGCCCTGGCGAATCTTCTCGACGGCGGCCCTGAGGAGCTCGGGGGAGGCCTGCTCGGGGGGGCCGACGTAGTGGAGGGCGTGGCCGTCGAGGAGCTTGCGGAGCTCGCTCTCGCTGGTGCGGGCGAGGTCGCCCTCCTGGGGGTCGGGGTTGACGACGAAGCCGCGCTCGGCCTCGGCCCTTGCCTCGGGGGTGGCCCTGTCGGCGGCGCGGGCGGGGTCGAGGACGAGGTAGACGTAGGGGCCGCGGCGGTCGGTGCGGGGGAAGGTGGCGCGGGTGAGGCCGCTGGCGGGCTCGGGCTTGGCGGGCAGGTCCACGATCTCGCCGGCGGGGTCGCGGACCTGGACGGTGACGGGGCGGAGGACGTCGCGGAGGTTGATGTTGACGGGGGAGCCGACGAGGTGGGTGCCCTCGATGTCCTCGCGCTCGGTGAGGTAGTAGACGATGCGGTGGAGGAGCGGGAGGAAGAAGCGGGACGCGGCGAGGTTGGACCAGTCGGGGTCGGTGCAGGTGGAGAAGAGTAGGACGCGGCCCTCGTGGAAGCGGTTTTCGAGGAGGAAGGGGTCGCCGCTGCTCAGGCCGATGAGGAGCTGGACGGGGGACCTCTCCTCGGCGGGCAGGCGCTCGGGGGCGTTGATGGGGACGTGGTTGTAGACCTTGACCGCCTGCGGGAGGCTGTGGTAGCCCCTGAAGACGTTGAGGATGGTGTGCCGCTCGTCGAGGCCGACGAGGGAGTCGAACTTCTTGCGGTCAATGAGGCCCTGGGCAGGCTCGCCGAGCTCGACGGGCATGAGGGCGTCGGCGGGCTTGTCGCCGCGCAGGAAGTCGGTGAGGCTTCTGGGGCGGAGGTTGGGGCCTGGGAAGACGACGAGGCGGCCGCCGCGGCGGACGTATTGGCGGAGGACGGCGATCTGGGTCATCTGGAGGGCGCCGGGGTCAACGAGGACGACGACGCGGAACTTCTGGAGGAGGTCGTGGGTCAGCTTGTCCAGCTCGGTGATGGTGGTCTGGACGAGGGAGCGGGGCTTGCCGGGGTCGTCGCCGAAGGGGTCGAGGGCCTTCGCGACATAGAAGGAGGGGTCGAGCTGGGCGATGGCGGGCACGGCGTCGCGGACGACGAGGGCGGGGAGGTGGTCCTGGATTTCGATTGAGAAGTCGCGGCGGTTGTCGAGGGCCAGCGAGTCGTCATCTATCTGCACCCAGCCGTTGTGGATGCCTGGCTCGGCGAAGACGTGGTTGAAGGAGGCGGTCATCACGAGGTCGGGCGGGATTTCGAGCTGCTGGTTCGCCTGCTTGGCCTGGTCTACGTAGCAGGTCACGTTGACGGTGGCCTTGGAGTGGGCGTAGTTTCGGACCTTGGCCTGGATGGTGACTGGGCGGGCGCGGACGCGCGCGCCGCCGTGGACTGCGAGGTCTGCGACGCCGAGGTTGCGGTAGTCGGTGCGGCCGACGTCCACGACGATGAGCGCGGGCTGGGGGCTGCGGTGCTTGTCCTCGAGGGGGCGGGGGGCGGTCCAGGCGTTCCGCTGCATGTCCGTCACCGCGTAGATTTCCATCGTCGGGGCCTTGCTGTCGCTGCCCTCGGCCAGGAGGTCGTAGGCCTGCTGGACGGCGGCGGTCATGTCGGCCCGTCCCTGGGAGAGCGGGGCTTTGAGGATGTCGCGCCGCAGCGCCTCGCGGTCGGCGGTCAGGAACGGCCTGGGATAGCCGTGTGGCGGGACAGAGAGGAGCACCGCCGCCTGGCTCCCCAGGGGTGGCAGCGATTCGAGTGCGGCGGAGGCGAGGTCCTTCGCCGCTGCGAAGCGGGCCTTACGCTCGTGCTCCGTCCCCATCGAGTAGGAGTTGTCGAGGACGATGACGGCGTGGATGCGCTGGCCGAGTCCCCAGCGTCGCGAGCCGAGGAAGGGCTGGGCGAGCGCGAAGGCCAGGAGCACGAACAGCAGGATGCGCAGCAGGAGGAGCAGGAGGTCCTGAATCCTCTGCCGCCGCGAGGTCCGCTCGTTCGACGCCCGCAGGAACCGCAGCGTGGGGAAGAGCACCTTCGGCGCCTTGCGCCGGTGGATCATGTGGATGATGATCGGGATTCCGGCGAAGACGGTGCCCAGGAGATAGATGGGATAGAGAAAGGGCATTAGAACAACCTCTTCCGCTTCGCAAGGTAGGCGAAGAGCATGAAGTCGTAGGGCACCGAGGTGTCGGTCTGCACGTATTCGATGCGGCTCGTCGAGCAATCGCGGCGGTAGCCGTCAACGAATGCCTGCACCTGCTTGCGGTACTCCTCGCGGACGTAGCGGGGGTCCACCTGGAGCTCTTCGCTCGTCTCCATGTCCACGAAGTCGCTGAGCTTTCGGAAGGGGAAGTCGAGCTCCCAGCGGTCGAAGATGTGGAAGAGGATGACCTCGTGCTTCTTGTAGCGGAAGTGTCGGAGGCCGCGGACCACCTCCTTCGGGTCGTCGTAGAGGTCGGAGAGGATGATGAGCAGGCCGCGTCGGCGGATGAACTCGGCGAGGTCGTGGAAGGTCTTCGAGACGTTCGTGGTCACGCCGGTGCCCATCTTGAGGGTTTCGAGGTGGCGGAGGACGAGGCTCAGATGGGTGCTCGTGGCGCGGGGCGGGATGTAGTGGCGAATCTCGCGGTCGAAGCAGACCAGCCCCACCGAGTCCTGCTGCCTGATCATCAGATAGCTCAGGCAGGCCGCCAGGTAGCAGGCGTACTCCAGCTTCGTCAGGCCGTGCTCGTCGCTCTTGTAGGACATCGAGCTCGACACGTCGAGGAGGATGTGCGCCTTGAGGTTCGTCTCCTCCTCGTACTGCTTCACGTAGAAGCGGTCGGTGCGGCCGAACACCTGCCAGTCCACGTCCTTGATATTGTCCCCGGGCATATACTCGCGGTGTTCAGCGAACTCCACGCTGAAGCCCCTGAACGGGCTTCTGTGCAGCCCCGAGATGAAGCCCTCGACCACCGAGCGTGCGACGAGGTTGAGGCGCGTAACCTTCGCCAGCGCCTCTGGCTGGATATAGCGATAGCCTCTTCTTGGAGCCGCCACTTGGCTCTCGCCTCCTTTCGCAGCCTATTCTAGCAAGCATCGCCTGAGAGAGTCAAACAGCCCGGTTGCCAATGGCCGTTTGTCCAGTTCATGCTGAACCGGTACAATGATCAGCGCCGCGCGAGGCCCGGCAACCTGCAAGGGGGAAGGCGTATGCTCGAATCGCTTCTAGCCAGGAGCGAGGGGAAGACGCTGGAGTTCAAGGAGAACTGCCGGCCTCTGCACCACATTGTGCGCACGGCGGTGGCGTTCGCCAACACTGCGGGCGGCACGCTTGTTCTCGGGGTTCGGGACCGAACGAAGGAGGTGGTGGGCCTCGGGGACCCGCTGGCGGACGAGGAACGGCTAGCCAACGCCTTTGCGGAGAGCATCCGCCCGCTGCTCGTGCCCGACATCCAGGTTCACGCCTGGCGCGACCGCGAGCTGATCGTGGTCTCCGTCCCTCACGCGGTGGGTCCTTACTGTATCCTCTCGGAGGGGCCGGAGGCCGGGGTGTACGTGCGGCTCGGCTCTACGAACCGGCGCGCCGGCCCGGAGCTGATCGCCGAAATCCAGCGGCTGGCGCGGAACGTCTCCTTCGACGAGCAGCCCTGCTCGGAAATGAGCTCGGAAGACATTGACTTCCGAGCTGCTTCCGAGCTCTTCGCAGCAGTGTCCCGGCCGCTGACCCCAGCGAAGCAGCGGTCCCTTGGGCTGCTCGCCGACTGCGGCGGACGCGAGGTGCCTACGCAGGGCGCGGTGCTCTTGTTCGGGAAGACCCGGAGCCGGCTGTTCCCGGACGCGACGATCCGCTGCGCGCGCTTCGCTGGGACCGACACGGCACGGTTCCTGGACCAGTGCGAGATAGACGAGCACCTGCCGGTGGCCGTGGACAGGGCCATCGCGTTCATCGAACGGCACACCTGCCAGGGCATCGAGATCGGGCGGCTGCGGCGCCGCGAGCTGCCCGAATATCCGCCCCAAGCCGTCCGCGAGGCCGTCATCAACGCAGTCGTCCACGCCGATTACTCCATCGGGGGAGCCGGCACTCGCGTGGCCATCTTCGATGACCGAATCGAGATTACGAATCCGGGGCTCTTGCCCTTTGGCATGACGCTCGAGGCGGCCGTCTCGGGCGTGTCTCGTCTTCGCAACAGGGTGATCGGCCGCACTTTCCGGGAGCTGGGTCTGATCGAGCAATGGGGTTCGGGTATCGGTAGGATGATCGCCGCCTGCACTGAAGCTGGGCTTGCGCGCCCGCGATTCGAGGAGGCCGGCACGAACTTCCGGGTGACGCTCTTCAACGACCACGTGGGGGTTGCCGCTCGACCCGGATGGCACACTCAGCTCATGGAGTACGTGGCGCGGGAGGGTCGCGTTTCCACGCAAGACGCGGCCCGCCTTTGGGGCACTTCCGACCGTACGGCGAGGTCTCGCCTGCGGAAGCTCGTGACCGACGGAGTGCTCGCCGAAGTTGGTGCAGGCCCCCGGGATCCCCGGAGGGTGTACGTTCCGAGTCAAGGCCATCGCGGATAGCGGCCCCCGTCAAACCCGTCCTTGACAACGCAGCCGCCGTAACGTAATCTCTTATGTGCCTGCCGGTTCCCTTGAAGGAGGCGACGACCGCGGTGCGCCGCGCGCTGAGCTTCGCCGTCATTCTGCCGTTCACCGTCCTGCTCCTGGTCGGCATCGTCTGGGTGGTGGGCTTCAGGGAGACTCTGGCCCAGGTGGCGCGGGCCGGCGTGGGGGCCTTCGCGGCGGTCGGGGCGCTGACCGCGGTGGTGCTGGCAGCCCAGGCGCTTGCCTGGGGGCTCCTGAACCGCCCCGTGGGCCACGCCGTGCCCTTCCCCATCCTCTTCGAGGCGACCATCGTGGGCATGGCGGGCAACCTGGTCACGCCGTCAACCTACCTCGGCGGCGAGCCG
>VGYW01000246.1 GCA_016872875.1 Planctomycetota bacterium
CGCAGGACTGCACGCTCCCCGAGCCCGCCACGTAGGCCGTCATCGAAGGGAGCGTGCTTACCGTGAGGGACATTGACATCTCGACGGTTGTCGCGCTAGAGTAGGCGCGGACACGTGACGCGAGTTCCGCAAGGGCGAAGCTTGAAAGGGGTTTCCAGTGTCTTCGACGCGTCTGCCAACCGGAATGACTGCACTCGTCTTGGTCTGCATCGGCGCAGCAACCGGTGCGCAGGAGGAGTACCTGGTCGGCGGTCCGCTGGCGGGGGTGAAGCTGCCGCTGTTCAAGGGCCTGCACGGCGAGCCGACGGGGTATCCGGGCGGCACCCCGGAGCTGCAGGAGAAGGCCAAGGGCACCCTTTTCACGGGAGATGACGGCAACCTCTTCCCCGAGCTGGAGCTGTACCCGGGCGCGGAGGAGCACTGGCGCGGCTACTACGTATCACGCTCTCCCCCCCGCGTGCCTGGAGACCAGATGAAACGTCCCACCACGGAGCTCATTCTGCTCTATCTGCCTCTCGCGGTTGATCGAGCCGAAGAGCCATTCCGTCTTCAAGTTTGAGCGCGTCGCCCCTTCCGCGCTACCGGCCCCGAGGAAATGGGGAGGGCACTATGCCGCGAGCACTGTTGGTTGTAATGGTGGTGCTGGCCGGGGGCATCGGCCAGAGCGGACGAGCCATGGAGCAAGCAGAGGGTGCGGTCCCGCCCGGGAAGAAGGCGCGCGACCTCTTTGATCCCGCCGCCATGATCCCCCTCCGAAGCCACAAGTACCGGGGCAACAACTTCTGCGTCTCTCTCACTGGAAGCGCGATCCGCGGAGAGCCCTTCGAGGTCCACTTCGACACGGGAAGCTGGCCGACGTGCCTCCCGTACGGCTGTCTCGACAAGTCGAAACTCACCGTCCTGGAGAAGGACGTCAAGGATGCCTGGGGCAAGCCCGCGGACGTCGTGCGGGGCCAGTTGGCCCTGAAGAGCACCGATGGGAAGACCCTGTACGCCGTTGACGACTTTGTGTTCTACGCCCGCAAGAAGCCGAATGGCGAGGACGCCGACTGCGACAGGACCTCGAAGTGGACAGCGGCCATCGTGGGGGGCCTGCCGGGGATCGGCCCGGTGAGGAAGTGGCCGTCGCTTCCCTATGCGATTGCGCTGAAGCACTCCGAACCCGGCAAGGTGGGCCTGGGCATCGTCTCGGATGTGCAGTCCGGCCCCAGCCGGGACTGGGCGTCCGGCAAGTCCTACCTCCAAATCGGAGCTGACCCGCGGATCACCGGCAAGCTGCACTGGCGGACGGATGTCCCGATTCACCCCGAACGTTTCTCCCCGGGGGCCACCCCGGGGTTCACGATCACATTCCGTTTCCCGAAGACCAACGACGTCGCCGTGCCGGACATCGTAGTGCCGGACCTCTCGGCGACGATTGACACGGGCGCGCCCGAGCTCATGCTGCGACTGAGAAGTGACGATCCCCACCGCAGCGACGTCTACAAGCAGTTCTTCACGGATGAAGGCCCCGGCTGGCGGAAGGGACAAGGCAAGGCTGACTCCTTGTGCCTGCGGGGCGGGGTCACGGTGCGAATCGCCTTCACGGACAGCAAGGGGGAAACCACCCGCTGCGAGTTCCTGAGCATTGGCGATTTCAATAGCCCAAACCCGACCAAGGTGATGGTCGGCGACTGGTCGGGGATTTTCCCGTGGCGTATCCGCCCTCCTGAGAAACCGCCCGGGCGGATCAATCTGGGGAACACGCTCTACCTGTTCTGCCCGGTCTACTTCTGGGACATCACGAACAAACGGGTCGGACTCCACGACTTTATGTGATGACGGCCTCCCTTGAGGACGAAGCCGCAACTTGATCCCCGTGCAAGGAGTGCAGACGGACGAAGCGTCGCGGTCCAGGCTGGTGTCCCCAGAGCACGCAGGACTGCACGCTCCCCGAGCCCGCCACGTAGGCCGTCATCGAAGGGAGCGTGCTTACCGTAAGGGACATTGACATCTCGACGGTTGTCGCGCTAGGGTAGGCGCGGATACGTGACGCGAGTTCCGCAAGGGCGATACTTGAAAGGGGCTTCCAGTGTCTTTGAGACGTCTGCCAACCGGAATGACTGCACTCGTCTTGGTCTGCATCGGCGCAGCAACCGGTGCGCAGGAGGAGTACCTGGTCGGCGGTCCGCTGGCGGGGGTGAAGCTGCCGCTGTTCAAGGGCCAGCACGGCGAGCCGACGGGGTATCCGGGCGGCACCCCGGAGCTGCAGGAGAAGGCCAAGGGCACCCTTTTCACGGGAGACGACGGGAACGTCTTCCCCGAGATGGAGCTGTACCCGGGCGCGGAGGAGCACTGGCGCGGCTACTACTTGAAGTACATCCCCCAGCGCAGTTTCTTCGACCGGCAGAGCCAGATCAAGAACTTCACGGCCCCTGAAATCCCTGGCGCCGGCAAGGGCGACGTGGAGAAGTACGCCTCGCCGGTCTTCTACGTGGCGCGTCATTCCGCGATCCGTGACACGGGCAAGACGCGCGCGCCGGTGGACGTGGTGCGCCTGAAGGTCGGGAAGCCCGTCATGTCGCTGGACCTGGGCACGCTGGACGTGGGCTTGTACGTCGTGCGCGTGATCGGGGCGGTGGCGCCGGCGGACATGAAGGCCTTCCGCAAGCCCATCTACATGCGCTGCGCGGTGAACGACGGGCTCAAGGGCGAGACGACCGAGTACAAGCTGCGCATCGGCTACTGCGAGGAGTTCTACAAGGTGGCGGAGTTCTACTTCCACGCGCCGGAGGAGCGCGCGTACAAGGCCGAGCTGGCGATGGACGCCGGCAGCGAAGTGGACCTGCTGGTCCGCAACGTCAGTTTGGACGACGTGCTGACGGGCATCGTGCGCAAGGCATCGAAGAAGTCGAGCGACGTCCCCGCGCCCCAACAAGTCAAGCCGCCGACGATCACGGGCGAAGAGCGGCTGGCGCGCGACGAGGCGCTCTGGAACTTCCTGCCGCCGCCCAACCACCAGGGCGGCGCCGGCGATAGCTCGCCGTATGCCGGCCCCACCCCCTGGTATGTGACGTGGGGCGTCCGCGACAAGGACGGCAAGTTCCTGAACATGAAGGAACTCGATGCCTCGATCGGCAACTGGCAGAGCCCCAAGCTGTGGGAGAGGGGGAAGAACGGGGACAGATTCACAAGCGACCGGTCGCAATGGGGCATCTTCCTGGTTCACCCCAAGCTGAACCTGAAGTACACGATTGCCGACATGAAAGCCTACAAGCCGCTGCCGGATCCCTACCCGTACAAGGACAACGGCACGGGGCTGTACTACGCGGAAGCGTTCAAAGAGGGGACCAACACGGTCGATGGCGGCCGGATTCTGGCCGTGCAGGCCATGGCAATTAAGGGACGGATCGCCGGTGCTAGCGGGGCAGGGGCGGGGGAAGCCTGGCTGAAGGAGGGGGACTCGGACGCGGCGCGCGATGCGGCCGTCCTGCTGGCCAGGTATGCCTATCTTTTTCCCACGCTGGATCCGGCCTGGATGCTATGCGTCCTTTCGAAGGATCCCGTGCGTGAGCCGTTCCGGAATTCCTTCGATCGGCGCAAGGAGACCATCGCGTTCTTCCTGGGCCACTACGGCGGGTATCTCGGTGCGCCGAACACGTACAACCAGCTCTTCAGCTACATCAAGGGCAACGAGGAACTGGCCAAGTCCATCAACCGGTTCGTGCCGTGGGTGAAGACGAGCCAGGACCTGATCCAGCTCTTCGACACCTACCTGGTGCAGATGACCGCCAAGCGCGTCCTGCGCTATCACTACTACTGCCATACCATGGCGCTGCTGGACCTGGCCGGGATCCTGGACGACCCGGAGGTCACCGCGCCGTGGTGGGACTGGATGTTCAAAGGCGCGCACGTCTACCCGATGAAGCCGGCCGGCATCCAGGACATCATGATCGTGGGGAACGATCGCAACGGCGCGCAGTACCTGGGCTCGATGTACTACCAGTGCAACGAGGGCGCCGTGGTCGTGGCCAAGAGCCTGTACCCCTTCAAGGTGAAGGGCCAGCTTCCGGCGAAGTACGATCTTACGGACCCGGCGCTGTATCCCAAGCCGCTGGCCCACTGCTGGTGGCAGATCGGGATCCAGATCGCCGGTACGGAGTTCCCGCGCATCGGCGACGTGACCGGGCCGGACAAGGGGCCCGGCTATTTGGCGGTGAACACGCATGCCGCGGGGAACGGCTGGCGCTGGTCGGGCGATCCGGCCTTCGCCTGGTGCCTGAAGAACCTCTACAAGACGGCCGACAAGCAGAATGAATTCTCGGCCGAAGAGTGGGCGAAGATCGAGGCGGCCGCGGCGACGGTGAAGCGGGCGCCGTGGCTGGAGAACAAGTCGCGGCAGGTTTACAACGCCGCGAGCATCCTCGAAGCCGGCACGGAGCACGACGACCCCGCGCTCCGCCGCGCGGCCTACCTGCGCACGGGTGTGGGCAAGGGCCACCAACACACGGACACGCTGGACCTGCAGTACTGCATGCTGGGCCAGCAGATGACGATTGACGGCGGCCAGCGGGCCAACTACTCCACGCCCGCTGACTACGACGCAAAAGTCCACAACGTCGTGCTGGTGGACGGCGGCTACGGGCGCGTGCAGTCGTGGGCGAGCGTGATCAGCGACGGGACGGGCGCGCGCTACCTGCGCGCCACGGCCATGCTGGCCAAGTCCTTCAACCGGGCCATCGCCCTGGTGGACGCGGACACCACGCCCGAGACGTCGTATGTCCTCGACGTGGTGAGGGTCTGGGGCGGGACGAACGATCACACCTACTGCTTCCACGGGCCGACCGGCGGCGACGTGATCTGCAACACCGAGATGAAGCCCGTGCCGCAGCTCGCGGAGGGCGCCGAGCGCACGCCGGACCAGGAGTTCCTGAAGGGTTGGAACGACGCAGGGGGCATGACCAACGCCCGCTTCGCGGGCACTGCCCCGGCCGTTCTGGAAACCACGTGGCGCAACGCGGGCAAGTACACAAGGCTGCACCTCTTTGACGTTGCCGGCGCGCGCGTGTACCGCGCGGACGTGATCTGCTTCGCGGCGAAGTACAAGTTCGCGCAGCAGATGGTGCGCAAGGACGCCGGCGGCAAGGAGATGAGCTCGGCGTTTGTCGCCCTGCACGAGCCGTACAAGAGCGAGCCGTTCATCGCGGAGCGGAAGCTCCTGGAGGTGAAGCAGAACGACGCCGATGCGCGAAAGGCCGTGGCCGTGGAGGTGAAGCTGAAGTCCGGCCGCACGGACGTGCTGTTCTCGGACGGGTACCCCGAGAAGACGCGCGAGTTCGGCGGGATCCAGGCGGCGGGCGAGTTCGCTTGCTACTCGACGGACGAGGACGGCGTGCGGCTCGCGAGCCTGACCGGCGGCACGCTGCTGAAGGCGCCGGGCATCGAGGTCCAGGCCGCGGCGCGCGAGTACACCGGGAAGGTGACGGCCGCGGACTACCTCAAGAAGCAGATGACGATTGACGCGGCCTGGCCGGGCGCCTGCCCGGGCGGGGTGTTCGAGATCGGGACGCCGAGCCGCACGACGAGCTACACCCTGGCGTCGGCGAAGCCGGGCGACAAGTCCACGGTGCTGACGGTGACGGAAGGCGCGGACTACTACCGTTCGCCGATCATGTCGGTGGACGAGAAGGAAGGCGTCGTCGAGACGGTGATCGCGCCGGTGCTGGGCAAGATGGCCGGGTTGGACAAGGACTTCACGGTCTCGAACGACGCGCGGACGAAGTTCTGGCGGGCCGAGATGATGGACCGGGTGCCTGGAGAGCTAACGCGCACGCAATTCAAGGTCACGGGCGCGCCGGTGACGCAGGCCGACTTCGCCCCCGAGAACGCGCTGCGGCTCTGGGAGTACGGCGTCGGCGATTCCGTGCGGCACAGCACCTTCGTGAACGTGCGCCGTCTGCCGGCCGGCGGCGCCGCCGGGACGCGGTACGAGGTCATGGGCAACGTGGACGCGACGATCACGCTCCAGGGCAAGCCCGCGAAGACGATCAGCGCGGCGGAGTTCGCCAAAGCGAACGGGAAGGTCGAGATCGCGATGCCGTGACGTTCCGTTGACCGGGCGCCCGCGGGCTAGTTTCTCCATCGGTGATACATGGCTTCCAGCCGGTTTCGGCTGGCGCCCGCGCCGCTCGACGGGCATTCCTGCTGAGGGGCCAAGATAGGAAGCCGCACAATGAGCGAGCGTCTGGGATACACGGGCAAGATCCTATGGATTGACCTGGCCCGCAAGACCTCGGAGCTGGAAGAGCGCGACGACGTCTTCTGGCGCCGGTACGCGGGCGGCGGGCTGGCCGCCACGCGCCTGCTCCTGGAGAAGACGCCGGCGGGGATAGACCCGCTGGGGCCGGAGAACCTGCTGATCTTCGCCTCCAGCGTGGTGGCCGGGCACCGGGCGGCCGGGCTGGCGCGGTTCACCACGGCGGCCAAGAGCCCACTCACGGGCGGCATCGGGGAGACGCGCACCGAGGGGCCGTGGGGCGTCGCGCTCAAGGGCTGCGGCGCCGACGTGGTGGTCTTCACGGGTCAGGCGGCGCAGCCCGTCACGGTCGTCATCGAGCAGGGCCGCGCGGCGTTCCACGATGCCCGCGAGCTCTGGGGTATGACGGTCGGCCCGGCCGTGGACGCGCTGGAGGCGCGGCTGGGCGCGGGGATCCACGTCGCGGCCATCGGGCCGGCCGGCGAGAACCGCGTCCGCTTTGCCTCGATCGTAACGGACCGCTCGTATCAGGCTTCCCGCATGGGCATGGGCGCCGTCATGGGAGCGAAGCGGCTGAAGGCGGTGGTGCTGTCCGGAAGCCAGCCCCCGCCGGTCCACGACGCGGCCGCCTTGAAGCGGCTGACTGACGATTTCGGCCGGCGCATGCTGAGCAACGACCTCAGCAAGTGGCAGCACAATCCGCCGGGCTTCAGCTGCTGGATCTACCTGCACGGCCTGGACGCGGCTCTGGACGTGAACAACTACCGGGAGTGCACGTTCGGCGGGCTGGCGGCCTACGAGGAGAAGAACTTCCTGGCGCGCTCCATCCGGCAGCTCGGCTGTCCGGGCTGCCCGAACAACTGCATCATGGCCATTCACCCGAACGGCGGCGGCGACCTCGATCCGCGCGCCAGCGGCATCCACCAGGAGGCCACGGGCACGCTGGGTCCGAACATCGGCGTGGGCGACCTGGACCTGGTGCTGCGGGCCAACAACCTGTGCAACCAACTCGGCATGGACCCGACCTCGCTCGGCTTCACGCTCTCCTTCGCCATGGAGCTGTTCGAGCGCGGCCTGCTGACGCCGGAGGCCCACGGCGGCGAGGCTCTCCGCCTCGGCGACGGGGCGGCGGCGCTGCGGATGATCGAGGCCGTTGCGCACCGGCGCGGGCTGGGGGACGTCTTGGCCGAGGGCAGCCGCCGGGCGGCGGCGCGCATCGGCGGCGAGGCCGGCCGGTACGCGATGGAGGTCAAGGGCCTGGAGCTGGTGCCCTTCGAGCCGCGCAGCCAGACGAACCTGGCGCTGGGTTACGCCGTGGCCCCGATCGGGCCGCGGTACGACATCTGCGAGCACGACTGGGACTTCGACACCCAGGTCGGCTGGTCGCACACCCTCGACCTCAGCCGCACCGTCGGCATCCTGGAGCGCATCCCGATGCAGGAGATCAGCCCGGCGAAGGTGCGCAACTTCAAGGCGCTGTTCACGCTCTGGTCCGCGGCCGACGCGGTGGACTTCTGCATCTTCGCCATCGCGCCGACCCGGCTGCTTTCGCTGGCGCAGATGACCGAGATGCTGGCTGCGGTCACGGGCTGGGAGACCAGCGCCTACGAGATCATGCGCCTCGGCGAGCGGCGCATTCACCTGATGCGGTGGTACAACCTGCGGGAAGGGCTGACGGCCGCCGATGACCGCCTGCCGGACCGCTTCCACCAGGAGCGCATCGCGGCCGGGCCGCGGAAGGGCGATGTCCTCGACCGGCCGGCCTTCGAGCGGGCGATTGCCACCTTCTATGCCATGATGGGATGGGACGAGCAGGGCCGGCCCACCCTCGCGACGCTCTACGATCACGGGCTCGAATGGCTGCTAGAGGAGAGCAAGTCATGACCCCGCGCGATTCTGAGGGAAAGTCGCTGGGCGCAGCCGGGGCCGGCTGGCGCTATCACACCGAAACCCGCTTCCGTCCGCTGCGCTTCGCTTCGGCCGCCCCGTGGCGGTCCTACGCCGACTGGCTTCGCCTGCACGTGACACTCGGCGTCGTATTGTGGGCGGCGGCGGAGATCAAGCCGGCGGGTGCCGGGAACGCCACAGTTCCTGGCGAGGTAACGACGCCCTACCCGACCATCATCAATCTGGCCGTCGAATGGATGATCCAGGGCGATGACAACCTTGACGGGGCCGTGACCGTGCGTTTTCGCGCGGTGGGCGAGGAGAAGTGGCGCGAAGGGTTGCCCCTCCGCCGTGTTCCCGCCGGCGAGACTGCCGACGACCCGAAGATACGCATTGCGAAGTTCAAGTGGCCCAACAAGCACTCCGGCAGCCTGTTCGACCTGAAGCCGAATACTGAGTACGAGATGGTGTTGAAGCTCCACGACCCGGATGGCGGCGACGCAGAGCGCACCGTGCGAGCGAAGACGCGCCCGGTGCCGCGCGTGCAGAAGGACGCTCCGGTCAGGAAATGCTCCCCCGATTCCCTGCTGCAGGCGCTCGCGGCCGCACAGCCGGGCGAGACCATACTGGCCGGCCCCGGCGCCTATGGAAACGTCAACATTCCCAAGGACGGCGAGGCGGCCAACCCCATCGTTTTCCGCGCCGAGCCGGGCGCCACGTTCACCGGCATCTCACTGAGAAGCAGAAAGCACGTCTTTGTCGAAGGCGCGACGGTGAAAGGCAATGGCTGCATTGACCTGCTCGGAGCCGAAAACTGCGTCGTGCGCCGCTGCACCGTCACCCTGACGGGCAAGAGCTTTGGCATTGGGGCCAACCGACCACCCGGCGCCAAGAACTGCTACATCGCCGACAACGTCGTTATCGGGCCCATCCCGTGGACATTGGAGCGGATGTATCCGGACAATTTTGGCGAAGGCATCGAGATCACTGGGCCGGGCAACGTGATCTGCTACAACCGAGTTCGCAACTGCCGCGACAACATCTCTACCATGGAAGGCAGGCATGCCTTCGAACAGATCTCGATTGACATCTACAATAACGACCTTGCCGCCGCCGGCGACGACGCGATTGAGGCCGACTACTGCATGCACAACTGCCGGATCATGCGCAATCGGATCACGAGCAGCTTCGTCGGCCTCAGCTCGCAGCCCGGACTGGGCGGCCCCACCTACTTCATCCGGAACGTCATGTACAACATCGTCTCCTCTTCCTTCAAGCTCCACTGCTACAGTGTGGGCGATGTCGCCTTCCACAACACGGTGGTGAAAGGCGCCGACGGCATCGTCTGCGGCGCGGGCCAGCCCTTCGACTTCGCGTACTTCCGAAACAACCTCGGCATCGGCGGTCCTGTTGACCCCTCGGTCAGGGCGAAATACGCTCTCACGACGGCCGGCAGCCCCATATGGATGCAGGCCACAGGCCCCCATTGCTCCTTTGATTACGATGCCTTGGGCACAGACACAACGCCGTTTCAAGGCCAGATCGGAGCGCAGAAATACGCAAGCTTCGCTGACTTGCTCAAGGGGCCGAATGAAACGCACGCCATTCAGGTGGACTTGAGCGTCTTCGGAGGAGTCGAGTTCCCCACCCATGTGCTCCCGGAACGTGCGCATCCCGACCTGCGTCCTCGCGCCGGCTCCGCTGCTGTGGACAAAGGGCTCCGTCTGCCCAACATCAATGACGGCTTCCTCGGGACCGCTCCCGACTGCGGCGCGTACGAAGCCGGCCAGCCCCTGCCGCACTACGGTCCGCGACCCGAGGGCATGGACGAGGGTAGCGTGGTATTCTGACCGGACGGGACGATGCCGCGCGGCATCGTTGGGTACCATGATCAGAAAGGAAGGTCCGTGTGATGGCAACGTCGAAGAATGCCATGCCCGAAGTGATGGCCGGGTCGGGTGCTGGCAGAGGTGCCGAGTACCGCTGGCCGTATCACACAGACACCCGCTTCCGACCTCTGCACTTCGCATCAGGCGCAGAATGGGGGAGCTATGCCGAATGGCTTCGCCGCCACATCCGTGTCAGCCTCGCGCTGGCGCCCGAGCCCCCGCGGAAGCCGCTGCGTGCCCGCATCTTCGGCCGCCGTGAAGCAAACGGGTATGCCTGCGAGAAGGTTGCGTTCGAGTCGCTGCCGGGCTTCTTCGTCACGGGCAACCTGTATCGCCCCTTGGCCCGGGGGGCCAAGCGGCATCCCGCTGTGCTCGTGGCGCAAGGCCACAGCATGTCGGGCCGGTTGGACCACCACCCGGACGCGAACTGGCCGCTGCTCTGCATCAACCTCGCCCTCATGGGCGCCACGGTCTTCTCCTACGACATGGTCGGCTACAACGACTCCTGTCAGCTCCCTCACAACCACAACAACTGTCCGGAAGGAACGGAAAGCATGGACTGGCCGCGGGGCGGGCCGGCGGCGGCCGACATGCTCTGGGGTCTCTCGATCATGGCGTTACAGACGTGGAACAGCATCCTGGCGTTCGATTTCCTCGCCGAGCTGCCCGAAGTCGACCCCCGGCGGATCGGCATCACCGGCGCATCCGGCGGCGGCACGTTGTCCTTCATGCTCGGCGCCGTAGATGAGCGCCTGGCGGCGTCCGCGCCGGTCTGCATGGTCTCCTGCCATATGCAGGGCGGATGCATGTGCGAGAACGCGCCGCTCCTGCGCCTCGCCGCGAGCAACGCCGAGATCACCGCGCTCTTCGCGCCCCGGCCGCTCTTCATCGGCAGTTGCACGGGCGACTGGACGTGCGAAACCCCGACCGTGGAAGGGCCCGCAATCCAGCGCATCTACGGCTTCTACGGCGCCGCCGGCCGGGTGCATGGCCGCCACGTGGACGCCGGGCACAGCTACAACCAGCAGCTCCGCGAGGGCGCCTACGGCTTCTTCCGGCGCCGCCTGTTCGGCGGCCGCAGCGATGCCTCGATTCCGGAGCGGTCGGTGAGGCGGCCGTCACTGCGCGACTGCATGGTCTGGTGGGGCCGCGAGGCGCCGGAGCCGTTTTCGATCCAGGCGCTGCGCGCGATCTGGCGCGAGCGGAGCGGAGCGGCGCTGGCGCCGTGCCTGCGCGACCGGAAGACCGCGCTGCGACAACTCGCGCCGTTGCTTTCGCACGCGCTGGGCATCGAGCCGAAGGCCGCGGAGCGGGAAGACGCCGGCCCGCGGATGGTCCGGACGCGCGTCGAAGACGGGATGCTGGTCGTGGAGCCAACCGGCGCCCCCCTTTCCGTCCCTGACTCCCCCGAGTTCTTTGCAACCTACAACCTGTGCCCGGCGGCCCGCGCCGTCCGCCAGATCATGGACGCGGCATCCGCCGCGCATTGCCGGCGGCTGGCCGGCCTGGGCGAGGCCGGCCTGTGGAGCCTGCTTGCCGCAGCGGCGGACGACCGGATCGTCTCCGTCCGGGCGGATGCCGCCGGGTTCGACCCGGCCAGCGACCGGGCATGGGAGCGGCGGCTCCCCGTGCCCATGCTGCGCGGGATCGGCGGACTGGCCGGAGCGTGGGCGCTCCTGGCCCAGCGCGGCGTCGAGGTTCGGCTCCGTCGCGCGCCGGAGGCGCTGGCGGCCGACGCGGCCAGGTACGGCGTGGTCACGGGTTGAGCCGGGGACGCACGGTTCCTCAAGGTATTGGCGAAGAGGGCGCCTGGACGGAGACCCGGCTGAGGAGGAACACCGCAGGCGTCGCAACTGGCGTGTCGGCTGCCGGTTCCACAGGTCCGCCATCGCCCAGCCCGCGCCACGGGCCGGTGCGCAGCGAGAGCCGCTGCACGGTCTTGCAGCCAGGTTCCGCCACGGCCAGGTTCTGCGACTCCCCCTTGTCCACCTGTAGCGTGTAGCGGCCCGCCGTCAGGTCGGCGGCAAGTGAGAAGGTCATCCAACTGCCCCCGGCGTACCTCCCGACCTCGCGCATCTGCCCTCCGTCAGCGGCCTGGACCTGGCCTGTCTCGGACAGAGCGATGCGGACGGGCCGCCGGCCGGCGTCGTCGCACAGCTCGATCTCCAGCCGGGCGTCGGTCCGAGACGGCTTCACAAGGACTTCGACCCGGGGCCGAGCGGATTCCGGGAACACGCGAACCGCGCGCGCGTAGTCGAACGGGTCCGCATCCCGAAGCTCCAGGCAGCGCTTGTCGCCGTCGGCCACCACGGCCACAGGCGCCCAGCGTGGACTGTAGAGGTTCCATCCCGGCACGACCGCGCCAGGGGCGACTCGTGCGAAGTCGTCGGACTGAGATGCAGACTTGTCGGGCTTGAGGGGCAGGGGCACACGCGCGACCCAGATGTCCTCCTTGTTGACGCTGTAGACCAGCCAAATGGCCTGCCTGTCGGCGAAGG
>VGYW01000247.1 GCA_016872875.1 Planctomycetota bacterium
CTTCGGGGGCTCTACGCTGGCGGCGCCTTTCCCCAGGGCTCCCTTCGGTCGCCCTGGGCTACGGCTCAAACGCCCCCATTCGGGGGCTAAACCCCAGCCCCCAGAAGATGTGGGCAAAGAGCAGGGCAACGCCCTGGGTTGCCGAGGCCAGGGGAAATCAGCCCTGAAAGGGCGTACTAACGAGGAGAACCGAATGGCCAAGACAGAACCGGTTCGTTTCGCGTTCGTGGGGTGCGGGAACATCGCGGGGCCGTATGCCGACACGATGAAGAAGCACCCCGACAGGCTCCAGACCGTTGGGGCCTACGACATCTATCCCGAGGCGGCCGCGGCCTTCGTGGCCAAGCACGGCGGCCGCCAGTACGCCAGCCTCGATGAGCTGATCGCGGACGACGCCGTTGAGGCGGCCCTGAACCTCACTGTCCACCTCGCCCACGCCGACGTCACCCGCATGCTCCTCGTGGGCGGGAAACACGTCCACAGCGAGAAGCCCCTCGCCGCCACCCGCGAGGACGGGCAGGCCTGCGTGCAACTCGCCGCCCAGCAAGGACTTCTGTTCGGCTGCTCCCCGTTCGTCATCCTCGGCGAGGCGCAGCAGACCCTCAAGAAGGCCATCGCCGACGGCCTGGTGGGCGAGGTGAAAGAGGTCTACGCGGAGATGAATTGGAGCCGCATCGAATACTGGCACCCCTCCCCCGCCCCCTTCTACGGCCACGGGGCCGGGCCGCTCTTCGACGTCGGCTGCTACCCCCTGAGCGTCCTCATCCAGATTCTCGGCCCGGCGAGTGCCGTGCGGGCGATGGGCGGGGTCCGCCTGCCCGAGCGCACCATCGCCTCAGGCCCAAACGCCGGCAAGTCCTTCACCGCGACCAACCCCGACCACACGTGCGTCCTGATGGAGTTCGCCAGCGGCGTCCACGGGCGCCTCACGGCCAGCTTCTTCGCGGTCAAGAGCGCCCAGACCGGCATCGAGGTCCACGGCACGCAGGGCTCGCTGCGGCTCGACTCCGTGGTGGCCTTCAACTCCAAGCTTGAGCTGTGCAAGGCGGGTAAGCGGGAGTGGGAGCCCGTGCCGCTCGTCCGCGAGCCGTTCCAGGGGATCGAGTGGGCTCGCGGCCCGCTGGAATTGGCGGCTGGGATTCGCCAAGGCAAGCGCCTCACTTGCCCAGGAGAGGCGGCTTTCCACACCCTCGACATCACGCTCTCCGCACTCGAAGCCGCCGACTCCGGCTCCACAGTCCCCGTCCGCTCCAGCTTCTCCCCAGCCGCAAAGGTTTGAGGGCACGAGGCTTACAGCACAGTCACGCCAGCTCCCCCGAAAGCGAACTACATTGACGAGCGCTCAGCAAGCCCCACGAAGGGATGTTCGGGTTCGTAGTGCGGGCTTCAGCCCGTCTCTCACGGCCTGAAGGCCGCACTACGAACGGCACCGAGAACCGCCCGCGAGCGAACGGGTTTCGTATGCCATTAGCGCCCGGGGACAAGAAGGCTCTGGGTTTCGCTGCCGGGGCGCTGTTCTTCGCCATCGGCGGCCACCTCTGGCTCTCGCCAGTGCTGGGCGCTGACCTCCGCTCGGCCACTATCCGCACCCTCATCTTCTGCGCCAACCTCTTCTATCTCTATAACCTCATATACCACATAGCGTTACGTCCACGCTGGGTGAAGCTGGCCTATCTCGGCTGGTATGTGGTGCTCTTCGCGCTCTTCGCGGCGGTGGCGTCGGTGGACCGGCTGCACTTCGGCGGGACGCACCGCCTGCTCCTCTTCGCGCTCTTCCTGATGCTCACGAGCGGCCTCTTTCACATGCCCGCCGCGTTCGGGCTGATGGCGGTCGTCCTCGTGGCCTACCTGGTGTTCCCCTTCTTCGCCGAGGCCACGCTCGCGCTCCTGGCCATGTTCTATCTCATTGTCCTTGCGGAACTTAGGATTGCGCGCGAGACCAGGAGCCACCTGGTCCTGGCCTGCTTCGCGCTCGGCTACGTGTTGCTCCTCGCCGTGCTGTTCCCGCTGGTGAACCTCGGCGTGAGCCGCTCGCCGCAGGACCTCCGCACGGCCCTCCTGGGGGCCGACGCCGCGGCCGACCTGACCCGTCGAGCCATGTGGACCAGCATCCAAACCGCCACCGTTACGACACTTGTGGTGTTGGCCCTCGGGGTGCCGCTGGCCTACTTTCTGGTTCGGAGCGACTTCCCCGGGCGGCGGGTGCTCGACGCGCTGGTGGACTTGCCGATCGTCCTGCCGCCCCCGGTCGTGGGCATAGCCCTCATCCAACTCGTGGGCCAGCGCCAGCCCCTCGGAGCCTGGCTGGAGGCCAGCTTCGGCATCATCCTGGCGAACAACTGGAAGGGGATCGTCCTGGCCCAGACCTTCATCAGTTGCCCCTTCCTCATCCGCTCCGCCATGGCGGCGTTCCAGGGGGTGGACCCGAGGCTGGAACACGTCTCGCGGACCCTCGGGGCCGGCCCGTTCGGAACATTTTTCCGGGTGACGCTGCCGCTGGCCTGGCGCGGCATCTTCATGGGCTGCATCCTCACCTGGGGGCGCGCCATCGGCGAGTTCAGCTCCGTCAGCGTCATCGCCGAGCACCCCGAGACGATGCCGGTCCGCATCTACAAGGAGTTCGTCAATTCGGGCGAGAAGGGGCCGGCCGCCACCCTCGCCATCCTGATGATCGTCCTGTGCGTGGTGGTCTTCGCGGCGCTGCACCTCATGGCCTCAAGAACCGTCTGGCGAAACGTCCGAACCGTCTGGAGCTACGTCGGTGGTCCGAGTCGTCAATCTGACTAAGCGCCTCGGCGCCTTTGAGCTTCGCGGCGTGAGCTTCGAGCTGGCCCAGGGCGACTACGGAGTTCTCCTCGGCCCGACCGGCTGCGGCAAGACCGTGCTCCTGGAGACCATCGTGGGGATCAACCGCCCCGATGCCGGCGAGGTGTGGCTCGACGGGCAGGACGTCACCCGCTGGGCGCCGGAGCGGCGCGGCATCGGCTTCGTCTACCAGCGCTCCATGCTCTTCCCGAATCTCTCGGTCCGCGGGAATATCGCCTACGGTCTGCGCTATCATAGTGTAGAGAGGGGCGCAAGGGCAGGTGTGGTGGACCGCGTGGCCGAGCTTGTGGGTGTGAAGCATCTTCTCGACCGCGGTGTCCAGGGGCTTTCGGGCGGCGAGAGCCAGAAGGTGGCCCTCGCAAGGGCGCTCGCCATCGAGCCGCGGGTGCTCCTCTTCGACGAGCCGCTGGCCCCGCTCGACCCGCCCGCGAAAGAGGCCCTGTGCGCGGAGATCGCCGCGCTCCACCGACAGCTCGGAACCACCATCCTCCACGTGACCCACGACCAGGAGGAGGCCCGCATTCTGGGCAGGAAGATCGGCGTGCTGCGCGGCGGACGCCTCCTCCAGTTCGGCCCGAAGGATGAGGTCTTCGACCGCCCCAACTCCGCCTTCGTCGCACGCTTCCTCGGCACGGAGAACGTCTTCGCGGGCGAGGCGACGCGCGAGGGCGATTCCACCCTCATCCGCCTCGGCTGCGGCATCGTGAGAGCTGGTGGCACAGGCGTCCCGCCTGTGGCCCACAGGCAAGATGCCTGTGCCACCAATCTCATTGAGGGCCAGGTTGGCCTGTGCGTGCGGCCCGAGCTTGTCTCCATTGCCCCGGCTGGTGGCACAGGCGTCCCGCCTGTGGCCCACAGGCAAGATGCCTGTGCCACCAACCAGATCGAGGGGAGGGTGGATGCCATCTCGGACCGCGGGGCGCTGGTGCGCTACGACGTGGCGACCGCCCGGGAGCACTTCGTGGTGCTCCAAACCAAGCGCGACTACGCGGCCTCGGGGCTGGCCGTGGGCCGGCCCGTGGCCCTCAGCTTCGCGCCCGAAGCCGCGCATGTCTTTCGGTGGGGGGATGATGAGAGCGAGGGTGGCGGGCACGATGAGATCGGACGGATCGGACGGATCCGACCGATCCGACCGATCGAGCCCGGCTGCGCGCCCTGCGCACCCCCTCAAGCGAGGCGCTAGATGGAACTCCCCTTCGGCTGGCAAGGCGACCGGCTGGTTATCCGCAAGGTGATCGAGCGCGCCTTGCTGCCGCTGGGGAACACGGCGATTGACCTCACGCCTTTCCTGATGATGGCCGGGCTGTCGGTCGTCGCCGCGCTCCTGATGCGTTGGAAGTTCCCCCACCGCCAGTGGGCGCGGCACGTGGTCCAGACCATCTCCGCCGCCGCGCTCATCGTGGGCGTCCACCCCTGCGCCTGCATGACCCGCGACATCATCCTGGGCGCCAACGCCCTCGGGCGCGACGACCTGGGGGCCTTCAAGTACCTCATCGTCTTCGCCACCGTGGCCGCCTTCACGATGCTCTTCGGGCGGGTCTTCTGCGGCTGGATATGCCCCCTCGGCTTCGCTCAGGAGCTCCTCGCAAAGCTCACCGCCTCCACCCGCGGCGAGAAGGAGAGCAGCGGCGGCATCTACGAGCGCTACATCCTGGGCGTGCTCTTCCTCGGCGTGCTCTTCTACAGCTCCTACAGGACGAAGCCCGCGACCTTCTCCTTCATCGAGCACGCGATGGTCTTCTACACCATCGGCCTCTCCCTCATCGCGCTCACCGTGCTCACGGACACCTCGAAGGACTGGTTTTTCAAGCGGTTCCGCTACGCGCTCCTGGCCTCGATTTTCGCGGTGTTCGTCTACGGGGTCTACGCGAACGGCCCGTTCTGCGTGTTCTTCACGGCCTACGTCGAGTGGGCGTCGCTCATCTCCTGCTTCGGCGTCCTGCTGCTCTCCATCGTCCTGATGAACGCCTGGTGCCGCTACATGTGCCCAGAGGGGGCGATGCTGGGCCTCCTCGCCAACCACTCGGCCTGGCAGATCAACCGCAACGACAGCCTGTGCCAGCGCGACGGCTGCTGCGAGCCCGTCTGCCCAGTTGACTGCATCGTGATGGGCATCCGCGACCGCCAGACCTGTCTCTACTGCATGAAGTGCGTGGACGCCTGCCCCTACGGCGCCCTCGAGATTGTCAATGAGCTGGCGCCGGGGAAGAAGCAGGGTATCCCCTTCACCCCGAGGGCCACGAAGTATTTCTGAGGCATCGAGGGAACCGAATGAATCGAATAGATCGATTGAGTCGATTAAGTCGAATCGGGCAGACATGATGAAGCCAGCAGTTCACATCCTCGCCCTCTGCCTCTCAGGCGCCCTTGCCGCCGAAGTGGTGGATTGGCCCATGTTCGGCCTCAACCCCCGGCGCCAGGGCCTCAGCCCCACACGCTTCCCATCGCCCACACTGGAACACCTCTGGTCAACTCCCCCGCCCAGAACGCTCTATGCCTACGTGGAGGGGACGCCCTACTGGTCGAGCCCCTGCCTGGCCACGATGGAGGGGCAGCCGCGGGTGTTCATCGGCTGCTACGACAACGCGGTCTACGCCTTCGACGGCCAGACGGGCGCCCAGGTCTGGGCCTTCAACACCGCGGCCTCCGTGGGCGCAACACCGGTATATGCCCTCATCAACGAGCGGCCAATGCTCTTCGTGGCGTCGAGCGACCGCTTCATCTACGCGCTCGACCCGAGGCCAAGCCCGCCCAAGGAGCTATGGAAGGTCGAGACCCTCGTCTGGAAGGGCACGGTTAACCCGGCGCGAATGGCCAACCCGCTCATCGCCGAGGTTGATGGCAAGCCTGTGCTCTTCTGCGGGGTGTGGAACAACAACCGCAGTGGGACGGAGAACATCCAGCGTGGCGAGGCCATCGCCTTCGAGCCGGCCACGGGCAAGGAGGTCTGGCGCCGCGAGCTCGGCACCGCCGCAGTCGGCACCCCTTGCCTCGGCACGGTGCGGGGCGAGCTGGCGCTCTTCGTCCCCTACGAGCCGGGCAGCGTCTTCGCACTCTCCGCCCGCGACGGCAAGCCGCTGTGGCAGGAGCCGTACTCGGCCGGCGACGAAATCCACAGCGGCATCTCCGTCGCCACGGTGAACGGCCGCCAGCTCCTCTTCACGGGCGGCCGCACCGCCTGGGCCTACTGCGTGGACGCCGAGACGGGCCGACAGGTCTGGGCCAGCCCGATCAACACGTGGGTGGACAGCACGCCCGCCTTCGCGGTCGTCGGCGGGAGGCCGACCCTGTTCATAGGCTCCTACACCTACTTCATCTTCGCCCTCGACGCCGCGACGGGCAAGGAGCTCTGGCGCTACCGCACGCGCGGCCCCGTCCAGGGCTCCCCCGCACTCGCCACGATGGGCGACGAGCTCGCCGTCTGCGTCAACTCCCTCGACGACCACGTCTACGTCGTGGCCGCGCGCGACGGCCGCTTCCTCTTCCGCTACAACCTCGGCAAGTTTCCCTGGAGCCACTACCGCAAGGGCAAGACCATCTGGGAGTCGTGCGTCGTGGGCACCCTGGCCGGCCGGCCCATGCTCATCGCCCCCTCCTACAGCGGGGTCGTCCACGCCTTCGCCGCAGGCACCCGCGACGACAACGCCGGCCCGCCGAGCGAGAGCTTCTGGGACGCCCTCGGCGAGCACTACACCATCCCCGTCATCCTCCTCGTCGTCGCCGTCCTCGTCTTCACCCTCACCCGCCTAGCCCGCGCGCGGCGCGCATCAGTCCCCGAACCGTAGGGTGGAATACTGCTCGTAGCGGTGCCAGTCGTCGGTGGTCATGTGGGCGGAGTTGGATTCCTCGGCACGCTTGTAGAGCTTCGAGTAGTCGTAGCGGGCGAAGGTGAACTTCCAGGTCTCGCCCGCCTTGGGCGGCTTGCCCCCGATGTGGGCGAGGTTCTTCCACGGAATCGCCATGATCACGCGGTAGAACTGGTCGGTGTCCGAGGAGTCGTTCACGGTGCCGATGGCCTGGACGGCGCAGGCGATGCCCGTCTCCCAGGCCGAGCGCTCCTTGAGCGACTTCTTGTCCTTGCGCTCGTCAATCTTGAGGGCCATGACGGTGCCGATGGGGTTCACCTCGAACTCATAGTAGCCGGGCCTGTCGTCGCGGGGCTTGAGGAACAGCTCCACAACGTCCTCCTCCCAGAGCGGGTCGGTGCGCTGCTTGAACTTGCCTCGGAGATCGGCGTCGGCGGCCACGGCCTGGACGTAGAGGTGCTGGTTATCCCAGAGCATCATCGCCTCGGTCCTGCTCCGGGCGGGGTTGGTCGTCTTGGCCACGACGAACCCGCGAATCACCATCGCGTTCTTCCACTGCTCGGGGTGCGGCGTCTGGTCAATCGTGATCGCCCCCGCGGCGCGATGGACGATGTAGGGCTCGTCGGGCTTCCAGTCCTCGGAGCCGAACGTGGGAACGCTGGGCGGGCCGCCCGCGGCCGCGGCCAGCGACAGAAGAAGCCAGCCGAGAACCGACATAGCAATCCCCCCAAGGGAGGCAACACATCCCACTTTCATCCAGCCGCAGGAGAGCTTGTGAGGAAATCACACGGACGGCCACGGACAGGCACGGACGGGCAGATTCCTGGGCGATGGGCGGGTGTCCGTGTCCGTCCGTGTATGTCCGTGCCACTCCTTCACAAGCGCGGGCCCATGCCCCGCGCATCTCTATCTACCAGGACCCTGCTGAGGATGCAAGGCCAGCAACAAGTTGACATCCGCCGGCAGAAGCGCCATGATGATTGCGGGTGAGCTGGAGGGCCAGCAGATGCGCCATCTTGCGGCATTCGGTGCGGCGTTCGCAATGGTTTCGTGGGGGGGTGGGGCGCAAGATGCCTCGCAGCCGCCGCGCGCGAAGCCGGCCGCTTTCGCGCGAATCGTCGAGCGCGAGCACGCCGTCCGCAAGCCCATCCCGGAACTCGATATGCCAAAGATGCCCGCCGAGGAGCCAGCCCCGAAGGACCCGGCGGAGATCAAGCTGTCGTACTCGGTGGTGGCGCTGAGGGAGCCCGAGCTGGCGGAACTGGGTATCGCCTGGGAGAGGGCAGTGACCATTGCCTCTGCTGAGCATCGGCAGAAGCTTATCGAGCGCGCGCGGGCCATCCCCAACCCGCCTCCGCTTCTGCCGTGCCGGCTCGCGAAATGGCACGGGATGCCAGGCGTCGGGGAGCCGATGGGCGCGATTCTCCACTCTCATCACTTCTCGTTCCCCTCAAGCCGGAGCGTGTTCCTGCATTTCGGGGCGAGCTACAACTACATCGCCGGCGTGCGCCTGGAGGACTTCGAGCCGATCATCGGGAACGTTCCAGCGGGGCTGATTGTGGGAGCAAGGGCCCTGCCGCTGGGAACCGAGACGCTTTTCACACTCCTCTCGGTTCGGGTGAATGCGTTGCACAGCTTCCAGATGGTGGAGCTTGAGGCCGTTGAAGTCGGAGCGAAAGCCGGGAAGGTGAAGATGAAGCCGGGGGCGCAGGAGCCGTGCTTCCTCCTCAGGAAGAGCGCGGTGCCCTCACCGTGCAGCCTGAGGGTGAAGGCGGGGGAATCGCTCGTCGTGCCGCTGAGCGACGTGGCATTCCTGGTCGCCAAGTCGAACTTCCGAGCGTACGTGCGCGAGGGGAAGGCGCGCATCCAGCGGGACGACACGCAGAAGCTCCTCTCGCGCGCCGACGCGCGCGGCTATCCCCTCGATGAGGACGTGAAGGTTTTGGTTGTCCTGACCCCCACGGTGGTGTGGCTCAGGGACCACACGTTCTGAGTGCCTGCGGGCCTACGCCTTCCCCCGCTCCTCAACTGTCTACCATCGGCAGTCGCCGGCTCGCCCGGTTGGCTTGCAGATTGTCGCGCTTTCGCGCGAAAGCGCGACGGTCCGTGCCCCAATCACCGGTTCGCCCGCTTGACCTGCGGATTGTCGCCCTTTCGCGCGAAAGCGCGACGGTCCGTGCCGCAACCGCCGGCTCGCCCTGCTGGCCTGGGGATTGTCGCGCTTTCGCGCGAAAGCGCGACGGTCCGCCTCCGCCCCTGTGCCTCCTCATTCGCGGGTGTCGCGTGGCAAGCCACGTCAACGGCAGCGGGTGGCGAGCGGGCAGGGATTGCCCGCGTCCTAAGTGTAGTGAGCAAGGGCAGCTACGGCCGATCACGGTCTTTTGCGATCGCGGGGCCGTCATTTTCGGGGGCGTGCGCATTGTACAAGGGTGGAGGGGAGAAGGTCCGACGCGCGCAACTCCGGGCCTTCTTCCCTTGTAGGAGTGGCCCTCCGAGGCGGCCGGCCAAAGCATAACCAACGCGAGTAGCGTCGGGCCGCCGCACCCGCTCTTTGACAATTCAGCAACACAGCGGATTCACCACGCAGGCACGGAGAGCACGGAGAAGACCGAGCGAACCAGAGATTGGTGAACGGGTTGTTCTCCGTGTTCTCCGTGTCTCCGTGGTGGGTCCTCCTTCCGGCGAAAGCCGGGGGGATTCCATGCCCCGAGCGCGCTGTTTCTAACCTCCCGAAGGTATTGGGACCTTCGGGAGGGGGGACCGGCTACTTCTTCCACTGCCCCTTGTCGTCGAGCCACTCGTCGGCCAGGGGCTTCAGCTCGGCGGCGTGGCCCTTGACCAACCAGTCGGCCACCAGCGGCGTGAGGTGGTTGCGGAACATGAAGGGGAACGGCTTCTCGAGGCCGTCGGGCACGTCCTTCGGCTCGACGTGGGAGCGGACGACGCACGTGACCCCAGGGACGAGCCAGCGGAAGATCTCCCAGGTGTGGACGCTCATGAAGGCGAGGATGTAGGCGTTGGCCTTCTTGTCGAAGTGCAGCTCGGTGTAGACGCCCGAATGGGGGAGGACGGCGTCGCAGGCGTGCTCGACGTAGGTCGCCACGTCCGGCCCCAGGGTCTTGCGATAGGCCACCATCGCCTTCACGTCGTCGAGCGACGAGCCGAAGGTGTCGAGGTAGAAGGCCGTGCAGCCCTTGTCGGTCATGTTCTTGAACCGCCGCACCATCATCTGGACGTGGGCGGGGTCGTCGGGGTTGATGCGGAGCGTGGCGTCCTGCTTCCAGTTCGCCTGGTATGCGATTTCGCCTGGGCGGGCGCACACGCCGAGGCGGAGACCCGCCTCCTTGAAGCGAGCGGCAAGGGTCGGCCAGTTGGCCTCGACCTCGGGCGGCAGGATGTCGAAGTCGGGGCGGTACATGGCCCCGCGCGGGTTCTCGCCGCCCTGGCCCCAGATGAGCACGCCCTGGCCGCGGGCGGCGGCGAGGCCGGTGATGAGGGTGTCGCAGAATGCCTTGGCGCCCTCGGCGAGGTCGAGCCGGCGGAAGCCGCCGTGGAAGCCGTAGGGATTGTCGGGCTTGATGAAGCTGACCGCGCCATTCACGCAGGCCTGGGCGAAGACGCGGTGGTCGGCCTTGTACTGCACCTCGCCGCAGACGGCGGTGAACTGCCGCTTGTAGGGCTCGAGCAGGTGCTTCCAGCCCGTAGCGGTGCTGACGCGGAGGGTCATGTCGAACTCGCGCATGCTCACCGGCGGCAGGGGCGCCGCGACCAGGTAGGAGAGGTCCCGGGTCGGGAGCTTCTCGCGTTGGCCCTCGCGCCAGTCCGTGTAGTCCCACCAGAACAGCGTGCGCTCAAGGGTCGGCCCGGCGGGGGAGAGTCCGACGCCGAAGCCGTCGCCGACGGCGTAGCTGCCGCCGATGCGGCTGGCGAAGCTGGGATGGCACAGGCCGACGCCGTGGGCGCGCAGGTAGCTGCCGTGCTGGTGGAACATCAGGCCCGCGGGCGGCTTGGCGAAGTCGAACGTCAGCCCTCGGAACCACACGGCGCCCAACTCGCGCGTCTCATGGCGGCTGGAGACCAGGGCCAGGATCCTCAGGTCATCGCCCTCGAGGGAGTAGACGTAGCAGACCTTCATGTCTCTGTGCTCATGGTCAACGCGGACCATGTCCTCGTCGGCTCGGACGAACTTCTTCTGGATGACCTTGGCATCGATCTTGCCCGAGCCGGTGTTGAGAATCCAGTCGCCGCTGTCGGCCCGCCAACTGCCGCGGGCCACCTCACGCTGGCCGAGGCGGATCGAGGAGACCCCGTCGGCGGTGATCGTGTAGACGACGCCCTGAGGAGTTCTCAACTCGTGCTGCGCCGCGGCGGTGGCCGCCGCCAAAGCCAACCAGAGCGCCCCACGCATGGTTGCCCCTTTCCGTCCCTCCCATGCCTGTGCGCCAGGGATCATATTCCGGACGCCTGCAACCCGTCAAGTGCCTCAACACTGCTGTCTCACCCCGAGAGCGCTGGACAGCTTGGGGCAAGTGTGATACAATCAACCGGTCGGACAACCAGTCAGGAGACCTGCCATGCGAAAAGTCGGAGCATTCGAGGCCAAGACCCATTTCGGCCAACTACTGACAGAGATTGAGGTTACGAACCAGGAGATGGTCATTCAACGCCGCGGCAAGGATGTTGCCGTGCTCGCTCCCTGCCACAGGCGGCGGCTGACCCCCGAACAGAAGAAGTGGATTCTGGATGGCTTGAGGGAGATTCGGGCGGCAGCGCGGCCCGCCAGGCCCGGGGAGACCGGCGAGGCCCTGGTCGAGGAAGGGAGGGAGCGATGAGCCGGGAGATCGTGATTCACGGCTCCGCGGCAGCGCCCTGGGTCCTCCCCGACGAGAGGACGGAGCACTCCGAGCGCCTCCTCGAACAGGTGGTGGATGATAGCCATGCCCTCGTGGTGCCTGAGCTTTGGCGCTACGAGATGCTGAACGTGCTCCGTACAGGCGTGCTGTCGGGACGAATCACCGAAGAGCAGGCCCGCAAGGGCCTCGCCCGAATTGGCAGCATCCCCTTGGAACTCGTTCCCACCGAGGCGCAGGGCCAAGGGGGCATCCTCGACACCGCGCTCTCGATGAGGCTGACTGCGTACGACGCGACGTATCTGCACCTCGCACGTTCCCGCGGCCTCGACCTTGTGACCGCCGATCGCGAACTGCTTGCCCTTCGGGACCGTTTCCCGTGGATATACAGCGTGGAGGACTTCGTGGGGCATTGAGCCGCACTCAGTCGCCGAAACGCAGCGTGGAGTATTGCTCGCAGCGGTGCCAGTCGTCGGTGGTCATGGGGGCGGAGTTGGATTCCTCGGCCTTCCGGTAGAGCTTCGAGTAGTCGTAGCGGGCGAAGGTGAACTTCCACGCGTCGCCCGCCCTGGGCGGCTGGCCGCTGACGTGCGCCAGGTTCTTCCACGGAATTGCCATCACCCACGTCCTCCTCCCAGAGCGGGTCGGTGCGCTCTTTGAACTTGCCGCGCAGGTCGGCATCGGCGGCCACGGCCTGCACGTACAGGAGTCTTTTTCCTCGTCTACTCGGGAGGCCTGACAGGGGCGTACTATAGCAGCCCAGGGCTTCGCCCTGATCTTTGCCCACAAGTAGGGCTTGTTTCGTAACCGTGGCGTTCGTGTTGCGTCGGGCGCTGCCGCGTGGTGGGCAAAGGGTGTTGTGGGAAAGCCCGAGACGAAGAGGCAGGCACAGGAGTAGCCTTGCCAGTGGACGCCACGGTGGCGAGTGCGGCCCGTGTCGGGGCGCAAGGGGCAGTTCGTCTGCCCGAAGAGGTCTGTGAGGTGGCGGATGAGCGG
>VGYW01000248.1 GCA_016872875.1 Planctomycetota bacterium
GCCCCCTTCGGGGGCTTGGATGGGGGGGACGCGCGATCCCAGGGCTCCCTTCGGTCGCCCTGGGCTACGGCTGGGTCGCCCGCGTCGGCGGGCTACAAGGCCCCGAGATGTGGGCAAAGATCAGGGCTTCGCCCTGGGCTGCTATAGTACGCTCCATTCGGAGCTTCGGAGCCGAGGAACATTACCAGAACTGGGGGCCACACTCAGCTATTCCTCAACATCGAGCACGACGGGGCGGACGGGGGCGCCGCTGGCGCCGAGGAGCTTGAGGGGGATGCCGACGTAGAGCCACTTGCGCCGCTCGGCCAGGAGCTCGTCCGGGATGATGAGGTCTTCCGCTATCCAGATGCGGCGGCGCAGGAGGGCCTCGTGCGGCGGGCGGTCGAACTTCTCGAGCGTGGTGCCGATGGTGAAGTGGTCAATGCCAACGCCCTTGACGCCGCGGGCGCACACCCACTCGGCGCCCTCCCGCGTCAGGTAGGGCGAGTGGTGCATCCAGCGCTCCTGGTCCTCCCCGCGGAAGCGCGACCAGCCCGTGGCCAGGAGCAGGATGTCGCCAGGGGCGAGGAGGTCGCGGCAGGGCTCGAGGTCGGCGGGGCCGATTTCGTCGTCGTCGCGCTTGTGCCGCAGGTCGGCCACGACGCACGGCCCGACGAAGTCGCCGGGGCGGAAATCCGTTATCGCCCCGCGCTCGACATGGAGCAGGTGGCTGGGCGCGTCCACGTGTGTGCCCGAGTGGCTTGCGAGAAATAGAGTCTCGAGCGCGAAGCCATCGGCGTCAATCGTCTTGATCGGCCGCAGATGCACCTTGGGGTCTCCCGGAAAGGCTGGGCAATCGGTGTAGAGCGGCTGAGCAAGGTCGAAGACGCGGCGGATGCGGAGAGGCATGAGTGGGCGCTCCTGGACTTCGGAGAATCGAGAGGTCGTGCCAAGTAAACTCATGGGTATCGCCCCTGTCAAAGACGCTTCGCACTTGCCTCGGTACGCCGAGCCGTGTAGTATGGTGAAGGCATCGGTGATTCTCTGACCACGACGATGGGAGCTGCTGATGAAGGAACTCGCCGAAGTGGCTCTGAACGCGGCGCGGAGCGGCGGCGCAAGCTACGCCGACATCCGCATCGCACGCTACCGCGACCAGACGATCTACACCCGCGAGGAGCGCGTGCAAAGCGTCTCCGACGCCGAGAGCTTCGGCTTCGGGGTGCGCGTGCTGCTCGACGGCGCCTGGGGCTTCGCCGCGAGCCACCTGGTCACGCGCGACGCCATCGCCGAGGCCGCCCGCCGCGCGCTCGACATGGCCCGCGCCAACAAGGCGGCGCTACGCCGCCCCGTCGAGCTCGCACCCGTGCCCGCCTACACCGACTCCTGGCGCAGCCCTGTGGTGAAGGACCCGTTCGCCGTGCCGCTGAAGGAGAAGGCCGACCTGCTCCTCGCCCTCAACGCCGCCGCGATGAAAGTGCCTGGGGCGAAGTACGTCAACTCCTTCATGCTCTTCCGCAACGAGCTCAAGCTCTTCGCGTCCACCGACGGCAGCGTGATCGAGCAGGACATCACCCGCTCCTGGCCCTGCTTCACCGTGACGGCGATTGACAGCGCGAAGGGGGAGTTCCAGACCCGCACGGCGGAGGTCGCTCCGATGGGCCGCGGCTACGAGCACGTGGAGGAGGCGAACCTCCTCGCCCTCGCCCAACCGATGGCCGAGGAGGCCGTGCAGAAGCTCACCGCGAAGTCGGTCGAGCCGGGCCGCCGCGACCTCATCCTGCACCCCACCAACCTCTGGCTCACCATCCACGAGTCCGTGGGGCACCCGACCGAGCTGGACCGCGTGGTGGGCCAGGAGGCCAACTTCGCGGGAACCAGCTTCCTCACCCCCGACAAGCTCGGACGCCTGAAGTACGGCTCGCCCCTCGTGAGCTTCCGGGCCGACAAGACGATCCCCTTCGGCATGGCCACCTGCGGCTACGACGACGACGGCGTGAAGACCGAGGCCTGGCACCTGGTGAAGGACGGCCTCTTCGTGGACTACCAGACCATCCGCGAGCAGGTCGCCTGGCCCGAATACCGCAACTCCCGCCGGGCCGCCGGCCTGCCCGAGGCCACGTGCGCCCACGGCGCCTCCTACGCCGACCACTGGGGCTCCTTCCCCTTCCAGCGCAACGTCAACATCCACCTCGAGGCCGGCAAGACGCCGCTGACCCTCGACGAGCTCATCGCCTCGACCGACGACGGCATCCTCATCCGGGGCGATTCCTCCTACTCCATTGACCACCAGCGCTACAACTTCCAGTTCAGCGGCCAGGTCTTCTTCGAGGTCAAGGGCGGCAAAGTCACCCAGATGCTCCGCGACGTCGCCTACCAGTCCAACACCGTGGAGTTCTGGAACTCCTGCGACGCGATCTGCGACGAGCGCTTCTGGCAGCTCGGCGGCACCTACTACTGCGGCAAGGGCCAGCCCGAGCAGGTCAGCCCGTGCAGCCACGGCGCCGCGCCCGCCCGATTCCGAAAGGTCAACGTCCTCAACACCAAGAGGGAGGTGTAGCTCAAGGCACCTTCCCAGGCCGACAGCTTGTGAAGAGGGACACGGACTGACACGGACAGGCACGGACGGGGGCTCGTTGTGGGAGATGAGGGCCCTTGTCCGTGTGTGTCCGTGCCCGTCCGTGTGCTTCCGCCACGACCAGGAGATCAGCATGATCCTCACCGAACCCCAGGCCCGACAACTCATTGAGAAGACCCTCTCCCTCGCCTCCGCCGACGAGGTGCGGGTGAACCTCTCAGGCGGCCGCAGCCGCAACACCCGCTTCGCCGTCAACACCATCACGACCTGCGGGGACAGGGACGACCTCTCGGTGTCAGTCACAGCCTACTTCGGGAAGCGGCACGCCACGGCGAGCGGCTCGGAAACCGACGATGCGGCGCTCCGCCGCGTGGTGGCGAACGCCCAGGAACTGGCCCGCGTGGCCCCCGAGGACCCCGAATATGTGCCGGAGCTCGGGCCGCAGGAGTTCCTGCCCATTCGCCCGTACTTCGAGAGCACGGCGCGCGCCGGCTCGGAGCTCGGCGTCGAGGTTGCCCGCTCCGCCATCGAGCCGGCGCTCGCCAGCGGCCTCACCGTGGCCGGCTTCCTGGAGTTCGGCCACGGCTTCGACGCCGTGGGCAACAACAAGGGCCTCTTCGGCTACTACCCGAGCAGCGACACCCGCTACAGCGTGACCGCCCGCACGGCCGACGGCCAGGGCTCGGGCTGGGCGAGCGACAACTCGCGCGACATCGCCGAGCTCGACTTCGCCGCCGCAAGCCGCCGCGCCATCCAGAAGGCGCTCGCCTCGCGCAGCCCCGTCACCCTCCAGCCAGGCGTCTACCCCGTCATCCTCGAACCCGCCGCCGTCGAGGAGTTCCTCAGCTACGCCATCTGGAGCATGAACGCCCGCAACGCCGACGAGGGCCGCAGCTTCTACGCCAAGAAGGGCGGCGGTAACAAGATCGGCGAGAAGATCGTGGGCGAGAACGTCACGATGCGCAGCGACCCCGCCCGCCGCGAGGTCCTCGGCGCGCCCTTCAGCGGCGACGGCTTGCCCGCCAAGCCCTACGTCTGGGTCGAGAAGGGCGTCCTCCAGCGGCTCATGTACGACCGCTACTGGGCGCAGAAACAGGGCAAGGAGCCGACCGGGTGGCCCCCCAACCTCATCTTCGAGGGCGGCGACGCCTCGCTCGACGAGCTCATCGCCTCCACCGACAAGGCTCTCCTCGTCACACGCTTCTGGTACATCCGCCACCTCGACCCCCAGACCCTCCTCGTCACCGGCCTCACCCGCGACGGCGTCTTCCTGGTCGAGGGCGGCCATATCACCAACGCTGTCAAGAACTTCCGCTTCAACGAGACCCCCATTGCCGTCCTCGACAAAGTCACGGGCCTGACCCGCCCGATGCGCATCGGCAACTCCCTTCTCCCTGCCCTCCGCGCCGCCGAGTTCACCTTCTCCAGCCTCTCCGAGGCTGTCTGATCCGCCCGACCCCCCGCTGGATGATGCAAGTCAGGCGGGTCAAAGGGCCTACGTCTGCGAGCCCCCGGGTCGCCCCCCCGAGATTCAAGACTCGCGCCCCCATCCCCCCACGCCACGTGTGCTGGAGCACGGCCCGGAGCGCCACAGATCAGAGATGCAAGTCCTCAGCCCACATACGCTTATGGCATGGCACCACACAGCCTGGCAGTCGAAGGATTCAAGACTCGCGCCCCCGGGGGGCGCGAGTCTTACCTGCAAGCCTGCCCGATGCGATGTGAGGGGCGCGATCGCCTCCCCCTGGCCTAAAGAAAACTGAGGAGAAAGCGCTTGACATTGCGGTATACTGGTGTATACTATAGATAAAGCCACTATTCGGAGGTATAGCATGACGATGAGGCCGCTGACCGTCCAGCAGGAGCGGGTGCTGGCTTTCCTGGAGGGCTACGTGGGAGAGCACGGCTTCCCGCCGACGCTGCGCGAGATCGGCGAGGCGATCGGCCTGAGCAACGTGAGCGCCGTCCGCGGCCACGTGGCAGCCCTGGAGAGGAAGGGCTACATCGCCAGGACGCCGCAGAAGGCGCGCTCAGTCTCCCTCATCCCTTCCCCCTCGCCCATGAGCCGCCTCAAGCGCAGGCTGCACGAGATGCTGGGGACCGACCAGGGGGTCCTCCATCGCGTGGTCTACGGCCTCGCCTGGACCACGTGGCAGCGGCGGCCGCACTTCGCCGGCCCGCTGCGCGACCGCATGGCCGAGGCCATTGATCGCGAAGCCCTGGAACACGGCTGGCGCGTGCTCGAACGGCGCGTCGAGCCCGACCACGTTGTCGTCGTCCTCGAGGTCTGGCCGAACCACTCGGCGGAGCAGACCGTGCATCGGCTCCAGTCGGCCGGCAAGGCCCTGCGACGCCGACACCCCGAGGCATTCCCTGACGAGCAGCTCTGGGGGCGCGGTTACGTGGTGACAACCGACCTCGCGCTGCTCGACGAGTTGCTCGCAAAGCTCCTCAACGAACAGTCACAGAGCGAGGGTTCAACTTCGTAACATCCGTGATCTCAATGGTGCCGGCACCACCTGAGCGGGTAGATTGACACAGCGCGAGCCGACGAAGGCGGCGCTTGCGGGAGCGCACTGCCCCCGCAACAGCCCCGGGCCGCGCACACCCACGAAAGGAGTGTCGGACATGAGACTACGGGCATTCCTCGCGGCACTGGCCATCCTGGCCATCGCCACCCCCCTGCTGGCAAAGACGCAATGGACGCCCGTTGGCGAGGGGCGGCTGGAGATCCGAACCGCGGACCTCCAGTCGCCCGACAAGGGCGTGCCCTCTGTTGTGCCCCTGCGCCACACCGAGGTCGAGATCGTCGTCCGCGGCTTCGTCGCTGAGGCCACGGTCGTCCAGGAGTTCCACAACGCGCTCGACAGGCCCATCGAGGCCGAGTATGTGTTCCCGCTGCCCGACGACGCGGCGGTGAACTCCAGCGAGATGCGCATCGGCGAGCGGGTCATCCGGGGGCGCATTGACCGCCGGGCCGAGGCCCGCCGCACCTACGAGAAGGCCCGTGAGGAGGGCAAGCGGACGAGTCTCATCGAACAGGAGCGGCCCAACATCTTCACCCAGTCGGTCGCCAACATCGGCCCCAACGAGACCATCAAGGTGGCACTCCGCTACGTGCAGACACTGCCCTACGCCGACGGGCGCTACGAGCTCGTCTTCCCGATGGTCGTCGGGCCACGCTACATTCCCGGCACCCCGACCTCGGAGCAGGCGAGGGCCGGACGCGGGCGCCTGGCCGACACCGACCAGGTGCCCGATGCCTCGCGGCTCACGCCATTCGTCTACAAGCCCGGCGAACGCTGCGGGCAGGACATCGGCCTGACGGTGGACATTGACACAGGCGTTCCCCTGCGCGACCTTCGCTCGCGCGCACACCAGGTCGAGGTCAAGCGCACGGCTGAAGCGAAGGCCACCGTGGCACTCCACAAGAGCGACACGCTGCCCAACAAGGACTTCGTCCTGGAGCTCGAGGTCGCGGGCGAGCAGCCCGAGATCGGCTTCCTGGGCCACCACGACGGGAAGAACGGCTACTTCACGCTCATCCTCCAGCCGCCCAAGGCGCCCGCCCCGGCCCAGGTGAGGCCCCGCGAGATCATCCTCGTTCTCGACTGCTCCGGCTCGATGAGCGGCCGGCCGCTCCAGCTCTCCAAGCAGGCGGCGGAGAAGCTCATGGCCGAGCTGGCCCCCGCCGACACCTTCAACATCCTCTCCTTCAACGTCCATGCCCATTCCTACAGCGGCAAGCCGCTCCCCGCCACCGCGGAGAATGTGCGGGCCGGCATCGAGCACATCCGGTCCCTTGAGGCCGGCGGCGGCACCGAGATGATGACCGGCGTACGGGCCGCCCTCGCCACCCCGCCCCCCGAGGAGTTCATGCGCATCGTCGCCTTCTTCACCGACGGCTACATCGGCAACGACGCGGCGATCATCGCCGCGGTGCAGCGCCTCCTCGGCCCCGCGCGCCTCTTCTCCTTCGGCATCGGCTCCAGCGTCAACCGCTACCTCCTCGACCGCATGGCCATCGCAGGCCGTGGCACCGCGCAGTACGTGCTCCTGAACGACCGCCCCGACGAGGTCGTCGAGCGCTTCGCGGAACGGCTCCGCAAGCCGGTGCTCACCGACGTGGCGGCGAAGTTCGACGGCGTGAAGACCCGCGATGTGATCCCGACCTATGTCCCCGACGTCTTCGCTGGGAAGCCTGTCTATCTCTATGGCCGCTACGACGGGTCGGGCAAGGCCACCGTTGAGGTCGTTGGCCGCATTGGCGCGCAGCCCAGCGCCGCGAAGACCACAATCGAACTCCCCTGCCCCACTCAGGACCACTCCCCCCTGCCGAGCATCTGGGCCCGCCAGCAGATCAAGCAGCTTGAGATGGACAAGTTGGCCACCCGCGACCCAAAGGCACTCGAGGAGAGAGTCACCCAACTTGCCCTCGACTTCTCCCTGATGTCCGCCTACACATCCTTCGTGGCCGTGGACGAGACGCCGACGCAGTTCGCGGGCAAGAAGGCCGAGGTCATCCCTGTCCGTGTCCCAGTGCCCGACGGCGTCTCGTACGAGGCCACGATCAGCGAGAACGATCCGTCGGCTGGGGGCCAGGGCTATGTCGCGCAGGGTGCCCGACCCGCCTCCGGCGACTCGCGCTCTGGCGGCGGCTGGGGTGGCGGCCCGGTCGGCCCCGCGGCCATCGCCGTGATCGTTGCACTCGCGGCACTCGAACGGCGCCGACGCCGTAAGGAGCGGCGATAGATGGACGCGAGCGGCCCACTGGTCAAGGGCGGGCATGGCCCCGAGTTGCGATGGATAGCCGTGGACGGGACAAAGAGGCCGGCCACGTGGCGCGTGATGTTCAATCATTCTATAGAATGTTTGACCATCGCCAGCGCAGCCGTCGTCGCCGCGGCGCTGGCGGTCCAGGCCTGGCCCTCAGCGCGGGACGCGCTGGCTCTGCATCGCCCGGCGATTGCGGCAGGCCAGTGGTGGCGCCTGGTCACGGGACATATCGTCCACTGCGACTGGCGCCACCTCGCCGCCGACGCGGGGACATTCGCCCTCCTGTGCTGGATTGGCCTGCGGCGCCCGCGCACCGCCCTGACGGTGGTGGTGCTGTCTGCCGTGGCCGCCGGCGTGGCGGTCTACCTTTGGGCGGGCGGCATCACCACCTACATGGGCATTTCGGGCATCAACTACGCTCTCCTGGCATGGCTCCTGCTTGTGCGAGCGCTGGAGGAGCGAGGCTGGCGGGCGCTCGCCTATGGAGCCGTCCTGGCGGCCATCTGCGGCAAAGCCGTCTTCGAGGCCGCAACGGGCGCACAGGTCGTGAACGTCTGCCTCCCGCCCGGCGTCGAGGTCGTCGCAGTCGCACACGTGGCCGGCATTGTCGTCGGCGTGGCAGCGGCCCTCCTGCCGCCCGCTGCCTCCGTGCTCCAGGGTGCGTGTGATCTCCTTCGGTCAGGAGATGCGCGGCGAACGCCCAAAGGGCGTGGCGGAGTACAGCCCACGGCGATGCTCTGAGAGCCGTGGGGTTGGATGCGAGAACCGGGCCCAGCCCCCGAAGTGGGGCGGCGGAGCCTTGGATGCCCGCGCTTCCGCCGCCCCACTTCGGGGGCTGGGCCTCGGGTCCCACTGATCCCACGGCTCTCCGAGCATCGCCGTGGGCTATATTCCTCCGCCTCCTTCGGAGGCTGAGAACGCCAGCGCTCCGACCGAAGGAGATTGCACGCACCCATGCTCTAAGGCCGTGTTGCGCCTCGCAGCGCAGAGAGCTAGAATCGGGCAATCCTCACCGAGCTCGCAGCACAGTGGGAAGGCCGAGGGGAGTGGGCGAGGCACTGTCGGGGGAGGCCGTCCAGTATGGCGAGGTCATCTACGGAGCGGCCTGAAAGGAGCACGATGTGTCTGAGAAGAGCGTGGCTCAGAAGCTGATGGTCAAGGCGGGCCAGAGCCTCGTGGTACTCAACGCGCCCGAGGGCTACAGGGAGGCAATCGGGGACCTGCCCAAGGACGTAAACGTCTCGACACGGCTCGCCGGACCAGCCGACGTGGTGCAGTGCTTCGTCACGTCGAAGGCGGAACTCGAGAAGCTCCTGCCGAAGCTGAAGGCCGCCCTCTCCCCCAAGGCCATCCTCTGGATCGCCTATCCGAAAGGCACCTCGAAGGTCAAGACGGACATCAATCGCGACATCATCCGCGAGCACGCCGAGGGCCTGGGCATGAAGGCCGTCGCCCTCTTCTCGATTGACGACACCTGGTCCTCGCTCAGGCTCAGGCTCTGACCCTCAGCGGCATGGCGGTGCCTGGCCACTCTGGGGTGAGCAATGAATGGCATGCGGTTGCGCTTCTACATTGACCTTGCTTCCGGGCTCCCGCACATATACAATCATGGTGTGCGAGGGAACGCCGATGAAGCAAGCGCATTTTCCGCCAGGTTGGGACGAAGCGAGGGTTCGGCGAGTGCTCAAGCACTACGAGAGCCAGACCGAGGAGGAGGCCGTCGCCGAGGACGAGGCCGCCTGGGAGAACCCGAAGCACACCCTGATGCCGATCCCGAACGAACTGGTCCCAGCGGTCCGCGACCTGCTGGCCCGGGCGGAGAGGGCAGAACGTGGGGATTGACGCAGCCTTGCCAGAGCCCCAATTCGAGTATGATGAGAGAGCCTACGTGCTCTACATCACGTTCGGTCTCGGGGAGCCCTCCTACGCCGAGCAGGTGAACGACAGCATCCTCGCCGAATACGGCCTCTTCACCGACCGGTTGACTGGCTTCCGCATCGTTCTTCACGAAGGGGGGAGCAATGGGGGTTGATGACGGGCTGTTGCGGGAGATTGTCGAGCGCCTGCTCACTGTTGCTCACCCGGAGCGGATCGTCCTCTTCGGCTCCGCCGCGGCGGGGCGGATGACCAGCGACAGCGACATTGACCTGCTCGTGGTGGAGAAGTCGCCGCCCGACCTTCGGCTTGAGGCGGTGCGCCTGCGCGCGGCCCTGCGGGGGCTGGGGCGCCCCTTCGACGTGATCGTCATCTCCTCGGAGCACTTCGAGGAAACCAAGAACGTCATCGGCGGCATCGCCTATCCCGCGCACAAGTACGGAAAGGTCATCTATGAAGCCGCCTGACGAGGTCCTGACGTTCACGCCCTGTGCCAGAGGGCGGCGCCGAAGCGGGCGGTGTCGCCCAGCTCCTCCTCGATGCGGAGAAGCTGGTTGTACTTGCACACGCGGTCGGTGCGGCACAACGAGCCGGTCTTGATCTGGCCAGTGTTCATCGCCACAACAATATCCGCAATCGTCGCGTCCTCGGTCTCGCCCGAGCGATGGGAGACGACCGCGGCCATCGCATGGGTGTGGGCGAGCTGGATGGCGTCGAGGGTCTCCGTGAGGGTGCCGATCTGGTTGACCTTGATGAGGATGGCGTTGGCCGCGCCCTCGTCTATCCCACGCTGGAGGAACTTGACGTTGGTGACGAAGAGGTCGTCGCCGACGATTTGCACCTTGTCGCCCAGCTTGCGCGTGAGGGCCTTCCAGCCGTCCCAGTCGTTCTCCGCCAACCCGTCCTCGATTGAGCGGATGGGGTACTTGGCGCAGAGGCCGGCGTAGAACTCGACCATTTCGTCCGAGGTGAGCTGGCGGTTTTCGGAGGCGAGGACGTACTTGCCCGGCGCCCTGATGCCGCGGCCCTTGGCATCCTCGCCGTAGAAGGAGCTGGCCGCGGGGTCGAGGGCGATGAAGACGTCCTTGCCCGGCTCGTAGCCGGCCTTGGCGATTGCCTCGATGATGACCGCGATGGCGTCCTCGTTGGACTTCAGGTCGGGTGCGAAGCCGCCCTCGTCGCCCACCGCGGTGTTGTGGCCCTGCTTCTTGAGAACGCTCCTGAGCGCGTGGAAGCACTCGGCCCCGACGCGCAGCGCCTCGCGGAAGCTGGGCGCCCCGAAGGGCATGATCATGAACTCCTGGATGTCCACGTTGTTGTCCGCGTGCTTCCCGCCGTTGAGGATGTTCATCATCGGGACGGGGAGCACGCGCGCGTTCACCCCGCCGATGTAGCGGTAGAGGGGGAGTCCGAGTGCGCTGGCGGAGGCCTTGGCGATGGCGAGCGAGACGCCGAGGATGGCGTTCGCGCCCAGGTTCCCCTTGTTCGCCGTGCCGTCGAGCTGGCACATCAGGGCGTCAATGCCCGCCTGGTCGGTGGCCTCGAGGCCCTCGACCTCGGGGGCGATGACGTCGTTGACGTTGGCGACGGCCTTCGTGACCCCCTTGCCGCCGTAGCGGGCCTTGTCGCCGTCGCGCAGCTCCACCGCCTCGTTCTCGCCGGTGGAGGCGCCGGAGGGCACCGCGGCGAGCCCCACGGCCCCGCAGTCAAGCTCCACCTCCACCTCCACCGTGGGGTTGCCTCTCGAATCGAGAATCTCGCGCGCCTTCGTCTCAACGATTGTCGTCGTCACGTCTCTCTCCCGAACACGGTTAGGCAGTCATGGACCTCGCTGAGGAGTTCCTGCGGGTTGAGCGGCTTGTGGACGAGCGCGTAGGCATCGAGGGTGGAGGCCACGGCGTCCGTGTCGTCGTCGCCGGCGGCCGACACGAAGATGATCGGCACGTCGCGGGTCTTGGGGCCGTAGCGGAGCTTGTCGAAGAGTGCCAGGCCGTCCATGCCCGGCATGCGCAGGTCGAGGACGACGAGGTCGGGCAGATTCGTCTCGGCGCTCCGCAGCGCGGCCGCCCCGTCGCCCGCCCGGTCCACGGCGTAGCCCGCGCCCTCGAGCGTCTTCACCACGAAGGCGAGGTCCTTCGGGTCGTCGTCCACCACGAGGATGCGCTTCGTCCCCGCCATTCCATGCTCCTAGGGAAGCTCCGGCCCGGGCGCCCGCTATTATACCAACGCACCCGTGCAGGTCAAACCCGAAGATTCCTCTTGACCCAGCACAGGCCATGGGTAAACTCAATCATGCCGGGGCTAGCTGTGTCGCACGAGGGAGGTCCCACGGGATGAGAGGGCGTCAATGGCTTCCGACTGGGTCACGCGCAACATCGCCGAGCGCCGCACCCACGAGCACCACGCCGACTTCGACCGCCTCGCACGGATGGCGTGGGACTACGGCCACGGCCGCTGGGTGGCCGACTCCGAGTGGCGCTTCCTCTGGGACTGCGAGAGCCGCAACCCAGTCTTCGCCGACATCCGCTACGAACTGTTCGCCTGAGACCTGGAGACAATCTGGGCGTAACGCGGATCGCGCCGAAGCGAGCGGAAGTACAACTCCTGCCTCGCCGCACCCGCAGCCGCCGGGTCCGCCCGCACTGCCTCAGCCAGGAGCCGCAGCGCCTCATCCCTCTGGCCTGTCACCTCCGCTGCCGCAGCGCGCCAATACCGCGCCACATTAGCATCCAGCCTCTGCGCTTCCTCCCAGCAGCGCGCCGCCTCCGATGCATGGGCCGCCGCTTCCCCCTCGTCGCTCGCACCCACAAGTGAAGCAGCAACGGTGTGGTGCAATGCCGTATTCGCCCAATACACGGCGTCCCCGGGGGCAATACGCACGGCCTCGGCATACTTGGCGAATGCCTCGGAGAAGAGCGCCCGGCCACGCTCGGCGCCCGTCGCATCCCACTCGAGCCGCGCCAGAGCCCCCAGAGCGTTCCCCCAATTGTTCCACGCCTCGTGCATGTCCGGCTTGTGCCGCACGGCCTCGGCATACTTGGCGAATGCCTCGGCGAAGAGCGCCCGGCCACGCTCCGCCCCCGTCGCGTCCCACTCAAGCCGGGCCAGAGCCCCCCGGAGGCCCCCCCGACTGTTC
>VGYW01000249.1 GCA_016872875.1 Planctomycetota bacterium
CGTAGAGCCCCCGAAGCGGGGCGATTCAATGGGCGTGAAACGCCCCCTTCGGGGGCTTGGATGGGGGGGACGCGCCATCCCAGGGCTCCCTTCGGTCGCCCTGGGCTACGGCTGGGTCGCCCGCGTCGGCGGGCTACAAGGCCCCGAGATGTGGGCAAAGATCAGGGCTTCGCCCTGGGCTGCTATAGTACGCCCCTGTCGGGGCTCCGGAGTAGTTCACCAGAACTGGTGGCCATACTCCCAGGTTGTGGGGGGCCGTCCCCCCGCGCTACAATACAGACGCCGCGGCCGCCGCCTTTATTCAGGAGCGTGAGCCATGGGAGCGGGACTCAAGGAGACGTTCGAGAGGCTCTGGCAGGAACACTTCCCCGGCGCCGAGCTGCCCATCTGCTGCTGGCACGCGGACGCGCCCGGCGACGCCGAGGCCGTGAAGCCGGCCACCGGGCACCGCTGCGTGATCGCCGACCTGGCCAGGGTCCGGCGCGGCGCCTCGCTGGCCTTCGACGCCGCCGCCGTCAGTTGCTTCGGCGGCCGCAAGTGCTTCGGCTTCCCCGTCGAGATGGGCGAGGACTTCCCCTACTTCCTCTCCTACGGCATCCCCGGCAAGCTGGAGGGCGAGCGCTACAAGAAGACCCCGAGCTCGTCCGCCAATGGGTCCAGACCGCCAGGGCGCTCCCCGCCCCGGCCCGGGCTATCTTGAAGCGACCCGTGACACCACCTCGTCTGCGGCAAGCCAAGCACCCTCACCCCAGCCCTCTCCCCGAGGGAGAGGGGGGATGGCTCCACCCTCGCTGAACACACCGGAAAAAGACAGCGGGTGTCTTTTCTGGCCGGGGGGTCAGGCGAGGGGCTTGGGGGCTTCGAGGAGGGACTTGAGCTTCTGGAAGAACTTGGCGGCAATGACACCGTCAACAAGGCGATGGTCGCAGGCGAGGACGAGGGTGGCCAGTTGGCGGATGGCGATGCCGTCGTCAATGACGACGGGGCGCTTGGCGATGCGCCCGACGCCGAGGATGGCGACCTCGCCAGGGTTGATGATGGGCAGCACGCTGTCCACGCCGAACATGCCGAGGTTGGAGACGGTGATGCAGCCGCCCTCGTAGTCGTCGGGGGTGAGGCGCTTGTTGCGGGCTTTGGCGATGAGGGCCTCGGTGTCGCGGGCGATGTCGGCGAGGGACTTGCTCTCGCAGTTTCGGACGACGGGGACGATGAGTCCGCCTTCGATGCCGACGGCGAGGCCGACGTTGACCTCGTGGCGGTAGAGGAGGGCGCCGTCGGCCCAGGCGCAGTTCATGTCGGGGTTGGCGGCGAAGGCGAGGGCGCAGGCGCGGATGATGAGGTCGTTGAAGGAGACCTTGAGGCCGCCGGCGGCGAGCTCGCGCCGCAGCTCTATCAGCGCCGTCATATCCACGTCCAGGGTCAGGTAGAAGTGCGGGATGGTGGCCTTGCTGAGTGCCATGCGCTGTGCGACGACTCGGCGCATGGGGGTGGGGGCCACGCGGCGTCCGCCGGGGGGCGGCGCGGCCTCGACGTCGGCCTTCATTATCCTGCCGCCCGGGCTTGAGGGCTTGATGCGCGTGAGGTCAACGCCGCGTTGGTAGGCGATCTCGAGTGCCGTGGGCGATATGCGGATGCCGTCGAGGCGGGCGGCGTAGGCGAGGACATCCGCCTCGACAATTCGGCCGCTCGGCCCCGAGCCGCGGAGCAGTTGAAGCGGGATGCGTTTCCCGGAGGCGGTGCGGCGGGCGCGGGGGGAAGAGAAGGTGCGAGATGGAGCCGATTGCTGATTGCTGATTGCTGATTGCTGATTGAAGTCCGAAATCCGAAATCCGAAATCCGAAATTGGGGCCGGCTGGGCTACGGGTGGCGCGGGCACCGGCGTGGGGGCGATGACGGCGGGGGCAGCGGCGCCCTTGGCGGCGGCGAGGGCCTTCGCGCCGGCGAGGGCACGCTCGACCATCTCGCCGGTCACGGCGTCGGCGGGCTCGCCGATGAAGGCGATGACGGCGTTGCAGGGCACCGTGTCGCCCTTGGCGTAGAGGAGCTTCTTGACGACGCCTGGGTAGAAGCACTCGACTTCGAGGGCCGCCTTGTCGGTGTTGATTTCGAGGAGGATGTCGCCCTTCCGGACGGTGTCGCCCTCGCTGATGCGCCAGGCTTCGACGGTGGCTTCCTCCATCGTCTGGCCGAGCTTGGGCATGACGACTTCGCGGATCATCCGGAACTCCTCTTGAGGAAGGCGGGGCCGATGTAGTGGAGGAGGTCGGCCGCGGTGAGCGCGTGCTGGCCGATGGCCTCGGCTGCGAGGTCGCCCGCGAGGCCGTGGAGGTGGACGGCGAGGCACGTGGCGGGGAAGGGATCGAGCCCCTGGGCGAGCAGGCCGGCGATCATCCCGGTCAACACGTCGCCCGTGCCGCCGCTCGCCATGCCGGGGTTCCCAGTCTCGTTGACATAGAGGGCGCCGTGATGGTCGGCGACGACGGTGCGGTGGCCCTTGAGGGCGACGACAAGGGAGAATCGGTGTGCGAAGGATAGGGCGGCGTCCTCGCGGGCGGCCTGTATCTCGCGCACTGAGTAGCCGGTGAGGCGGGCCATCTCGCCGGGGTGGGGTGTGAGGACGATGGGCGCCCGCGCCTCTTCGAGGATGGCCGTCTGGCCTTCGAGCGCGTTCAGCCCATCGGCATCAAGCACCATTGGCTTCGTGAGCGAGCGGATGAGGGCGTGGACGAGCTTCTCGGTCGAGCGGTGCCGGCCGATTCCGGGACCGAGAGCGATGGCATTGCGGCGCTCGGCGAATGCAAGGACCTCGGGCAGCGCGCCCAGGGCAAACGCTCCGCCTGGGACCTCGCGGAACGGGTGGGTCATGCAGGCGGTGAGCTTTGCGGCCACGACGGGCAGGAGCGAGGCGGGCACACCCAGTGTCACGAGGCCGGCTCCGCTGCGGAGCGCGCCCTCGGCGGCCAGGCAGGCGGCGCCGGCGAAGCCCGTGGAGCCGGCGAGGACGAGGACGTGGCCGAACTGGCCCTTGTGGGCGGCGGCCTCGCGAGAGAGGCCCTGCATCGCTTGCTCAGGCTGGAACTGCACGGGCTGCCGCCCTCCGATAAAGAGGATGAATGGATGGGTGGATGGGTGGATGAATGCAAGAGAGAGGCAGTCTTTCACTCATCCATTCATCCATCCATCCATTCATCCATTCATTCATCCATCCATCCATTCATCCATCCATCCACTCATCCTCGTCATTCCTTGTCTGTCCGTCACACGCTGACGATTGCGGCGAGGAAGCGTTTCGCCATCTCGGTGATCAGCGCGTAGTTGCCGGCGGCGAGGGCGTCCTTTCGGACGAGGCTGGAGCCTACGCCGAGGGCGACGGCGCCCGCGCGAAGCCAGTCGGCGGCATTGTCCACGTCTACCCCGCCCGTCGGCATGATGGGGACTTCGGGAAGCGGGGCGCGAATGGCCTTGAGGTATGGTATGCCGCCCAGCTCGGCGGGGAAGAGCTTCACGCAGTCGGCCCCCGCCTGCCACGCGGCGGCGATCTCGGTGGGGGTGAACGCGCCGGGCATCACCGCCACGTCGCGATCGCGGCACAGGCGGATGACATCGAGGTTGGTGTTGGGGGCGACGATGTAGCGAGCGCCGGCGGCAATGGCCGCCTCCGCGCGCTTGGGGTCGGTGACGGTGCCCGCGCCGAGCATGACGTTCCCGCCGTAGCTGTTCCTCACGGTGGCGATGACCTCGGGGGCCTTCGGGACGGTGAAGGTGATCTCGATGGCGGAGACGCCGCCGTCGAGGAGGGCGTCAATTATGGGGCGCACCTGGTCCGTTGTGCTGCGGACGACTGCGACGAGGCGGAGCTTGCGGACCCAGGCCATCACTTCTTCGCGTTGCGACATGGCTTCCTCCTGGCCTTCGCCACAGCGGGCAAGTTGGTGTGGTTGATCAGCGAGGCGATGTAGCCGGCGCCGAAGCCGTTGTCAATGTTGACCACGCAGACGCTCGAGGCGCAGCTATTGAGCATGGCGAGGAGCGCGGCGAGGCCGCCGAAGCTGGCGCCGTAGCCGATGCTGGTGGGGACGGCGACGACTGGGCGGCTCGTGAGTCCGCCGACGACGCTTGCGAGGGCGCCCTCCATGCCCGCGACGACGATGAGGACGTTGGCGTCGAAGACGTGGTGTGCGCGCGAGAGGAGGCGGTGGATGCCGGCGACGCCGACGTCGTAGAGCTTCTCGACGGAGTTGCCGAGCACCTCGGCGGTCACGCGGGCCTCCTCGGCCACTGACATGTCGGAGGTTCCGGCGGTGACGACGAGGATTTTGCCTGGTGGGAGGGGCTTCGGCTTGCGCTGGCAGACGATGATGCGCGCGGGGTCGTGGAACTCGGCGTCGGGGCAGATGGCTCGGACGGCCTCGAAGGCGGCAGGCTCGGCCCGCGTGGCGAGCACCTCGCAGCCGTCGGCCATCAGGCGCTGGGCGATGCCGGCGACCTGCTGGGGCGTCTTGCCCTGGCAGAGGATGACCTCTGGGAAGCCGCAGCGCAGGTGGCGATGGGTGTCCACCGTGGCGTAGCCGAGGTCCTCGAATGGGAGGCGGCGCATGCGCTCGAGCGCCGCCTCGGGCGCGACCTGGCCGCTGCGCACTTGCGCAAGAAGCTCGCGGAGGGCCTCGACGTTCATCGCTAGACCTTCCCCTTCCTGTAGTGACGCGAGAATGGGAGATAGGGGACGGGCGTAACATCGAGCGGGGCCGCCCTGCCCTCCTCCAGGAGCCTTGCGCCGAGGGCGGCGATCATCGCGGCGTTGTCGGTGCAGAGAGCCGGGGGCGCGAAGCGGAGCTTGAGGCCGACCTTTGCGGCCTCCTCCGCAAGGCGCGTCCGCAGGCGCGAGTTGCAGGCCACCCCGCCGCCTGCGGCGAGGGTGGCCGCGCCGCGCGAGAGCGCGGCTCGGATGCTCTTCTCGACCAACACGTCCACCACGGCCTCCTGGAAGGCGGCCGCGATGTCCCGCACTCTCTCGGGCGGCGGGGGCGTGGCGCCGCGCCCCCTGGCGTTTCGCCCGTAGCACTCGTAGAGCACGGCGGTCTTCAGCCCGCTGAAGCTGAAGTCGAACGAGCCGGGCTCGAGGAGCGTCCTGGGAAAGCGGACCGCGTTTGGGTCTCCGCCGCGCGCGGCGCGGTCGATGGCCGGCCCGCCGGGGTAGCTGAGGCCGAGGAGGGAGGCCGCCTTGTCGAACGCCTCGCCCGCGGCGTCGTCGGTCGTCGTGCCGATCACCTCGGTGTCAATGGGGCTGGTGGCGTGGAGGAGGACGGTGTGGCCGCCTGAGGCGATGAGGCCGACGAGGGGATAGTCGAGCGGGGCATCGAGTGCCGGGGCGTAGAGGTGGGCGTCAATGTGGTTCACCGCGGCGAGGGGCAGGCCGAGGAGCCAGCTCAGGGTCTTGGCGGCCGCGACGCCGATGAGGAGCGCCCCGATGAGGCCGGGGCAGGTGGTCACGGCGATGGCGTCGAGGCTGTCGAGGCGTGTGCCCGCGCGTTCCAGGGCCTGGTCAATGGTGGGCACGACGGCCTCCACGTGTGCGCGGCAGGCGATTTCGGGCACCACGCCGCCGTAGCGGGCGTGGAGGTGTTCCTGGGAGGCGACGACGCTGGAGAGGACACGGCAGCCGCCATCCACCACTGCCGCGGCGGTCTCGTCGCACGATGTTTCGATGCCGAGGATGCGCATGAACGGTTCTTCCATCGTCGTCGTCCTCGTCGTCGTCGTCGTCCTCGAATCCCCAGTGGCAACGCAGACCAGCAGATTCGACGACGACGACGAGGACGACGACGACGACGAAAGAAGAGCGTGGTGCCTCGCCAAGAAGTGGCGGTCAGCGGCTCTGAATGACCAGAATCGCCTTCAGCGCGTCCACGGCGCGCACGAGGGCGGTGTCCACAAACTCCTTCTTCTCGACCTCCTTCTTCTTGGTGTCCTTTGGCTCGCCCTCTTCGGGGACGGGTGGGGCTTCGGGGGTGGGCGGCTTGGTGGAGTTCTTGGTGCTATCCTGGACCCGCTCGTCGCGGAAGTGTTCGCTGAGGCCGAGCTCGTCCTCGAGGGTCATCTTCACCTCGATGTCGGGCTTGATGCCCCAGGCGTCGTCCTCCTTGGCGTCAATCTCGCGGTGGATGAGGCGGCCGGCCGGGGTGTAGTAGCGAGCGGTGGTGAGGCGGAGCTTGCAGCCGCCGTCGAGCGCGAGGATGCTCTGGACGGATGCCTTTCCGAAGGTCCGCTGGCCGAGCAGGATGCCGCGGTGGTGGTCCTGGATTGCGCCGGCGACGATTTCGGAGCCGCTGGCGCTGAAGTTGGAGACGAGGACGGCGAGCGGGAAGTCGGGATAGGTGCCGTCCTTCTGGGCGTCGAACTGGTGGCCGGTCTCCGCGCTGCGCCCCTTTGTGGAGACGATGGCGCCCTTCTCGATGAAGCGGTCGGCCACGGCCACGGCGCTGTCGAGGAGGCCGCCGGGGTTGCGCCGCAGGTCGAGCACCAGGCCCTTCATCCCCTCCTCGAGGAGCTTCTTGACCGCCTGGTCGAGCTCGTCGGCGGTGGTGCGTTGGAAGTTGTTGATCCGCACGTAGCCGATCTTGCCCGCGGCGTCCGCCATGCGCGCCGCCCGCACGCTCTTGACCTTGATGATGTCGCGGGTGATGGTGAGGGTCTCGCGCTTGTTGGTGAGCTGGTGGAGCACGGTGATGGTGACCCTGGTGCCTGGCTTGCCGCGGAGCCTCTTCACGGCCTCCATCAGGGTGATGTTGTAGGTGTTGCGGCCCTCTATCTCGATGATGCGGTCGCCCGGGAGCACGCCAGCCTTCATCGCCGGCGTGTCCTCGAGTGGCGTGATGACGGTGAGGATGCGGTTCTGGTCGAGGCTGATCTCGATGCCGAGTCCGCCGAACTCCCCCTCGGTCTCGACCTCGAGCTGCTCGACGTCCTCGCGGGTCATGAACTGGCTGAATGGGTCGAGCTCGGCCAGCATGCCCTTGAAGGCGCCGTAGAAGAGCTTCTCGTCGTCCACGGGCACGACGTAGTGGCGCTTGACCTGTTCGAGGACGGTGACGAAGGCCTTGAAGTTCGCGTAGCTCGCCTCACGCTTCTCGGCGCCGGGCGCGACCCTGAGGACGATGAGGAAGGCGACCAGCGCCAGCAACGCCAGCTCCCGCACGCGCATGCGAACGCTCCTATCCTTGGCGGAAGACGCCAGGGCCGTTGGCCGGGCGCTCCGCCGTCTTGCCTGGTCCGGAGGGCAGGCGGCCCCGCCGCCCGCCACTCTCACATTATAAGGGGTCCGCTCCCGCGAATCAAGGCAGGCGCGTGGGCGGGCTACGGTGGCGGCTGAAGCACACGCCGAACGCCCACGTTTGCCCAGGCGATCAGGCACATGCGACAGCCTGTGGGAGTGCGGCGGCTCGACGCCGCTGTGGGCTTTTGCGGAGCCTGCCTGGAAAGAGCTCTCGTATGGCTGGCGGATGCGATCCATGGGGCGAGGGGTGGCATCGTGCTGAGCGCTTCGGCAGTCCACAGCGGTCTCAAGCGACCGCACTCCACAGGCTGCTGCACAAGGGTCGTGCCCCGAGAATGAGGTGCCTGAAGCCCGCACTCCGAACGCTGGGGAGGCGGCCGGAGTGCGGGCTCGGCTGGGTCAGGCGACCCGGATCTCGAGGTCAATGAGCACGTAGGGCGCCGACTGCTGGACGGCCACGGTGCTGTCGAAGTAGGTGAAGGAGCCCAGGGTGCGCATGGCGAAGCCGAAGGGCCAGGCGCCGTTGTTGGTGCGGGCGTGGGAGAAGACGATGGAGCCGATGTCCCACGCGGCGAAGTTGCTGTTGACGAACGACGGCTCGCGGGGCGCGCCGGTGGGGGCGCTCGCCTTGTCCCACACCTTGCCGGTGACGACGATGCTGCCGATGCCGAAGCGTGCGGCGAAGTCGGACGCCGGGGCGGGCAGGTCGAACACCCCGTCGCCGTTGACGTCGTTGTTCACGGCGACGCCGACGAAGACGGAGGAGTTGCGCGCGCCGCCGATGACGATGGCGCCGATGCTGTTGAGCGAGGTGAGGCGGGTGGCCTCGAGCCAACGCGCGACGGTGAATCTGCCCATGGAGAGGACGGAGATGCTGTTGGGGTCGGGGCCGGTGCCGAGGAGGCGCATGTCGCCGATGGCCCCGGCGAGTGCCACGTCGCCGACGAGCTGCATGCTCCTGGCGTCAACGCGCCCGAGGCTGCCGGCGCCGGTCATGTCGCCGAGGGTGGCCATGCCGTCGCCGCCGCTGGCCTTGAAGCTGAGCTGGCTGGCGCCGGTGGTGCCGAGGAGGACCACGGCGTCGAGCGTGGCGGCGCCGTTGAGGGTGAGGCCCTTCGGGCCGCCGGTGAGGGTCCAGTTGCCGCCGAAGTCGAGGTCGAGCACGCCGCCCCTCAGTTGCACCCTGACCCTGGTGCCGTCGGGGTCGGTGTAGGTGAGCGACTTGGCCTGGCCGTCGCCGACGAGGATGATGGGCCTCTGGACGATGGCGAAGGCGACGGCTGGGGCGCTGTTGGCGCCGTCGTTGTCCACCACGCGGGCGAAGAAGGTGTGCGGCCCAAGCGTCCAGCCGGCAGTGCCGGCAGTCAAGCTCCACCCGTTCACGCCGTAGTCGTCGGTGCCCAGGAGCGTGTCGGCGGCGTCCCACACGCTGTTGCCGTCATCGAGATAGAACTCCACCTGCCTGACGAGGCCGTCGGGGTCGGCCACGCCGTTCGCGATGAGCTCGACGGGGTCGGGCCGCGTGACGGGGTCGCCAAACTGGCCGCCAACCGGTCTCGCGGCAAGAGAGGCGAGAGTGGGCGCGGCGTTGACGCCATTCACGGTGAGGGTCGTGGACACGGCGGTGCCCCAGGTCCCCGTGTTGTCCCTCGGACGCGCGAAGACGGTGTGGGGTCCGAGGGTCCAGCCCGCCGTGCCGGTGGCATTGCCGGCGAAGGTCCAGACGCCGCCGCCCATGTCGGTGCCGGAGCCGACCAGGAAGTCCGCGGCGTCCCATGTGGTGTTGCCGTTCGCATCGCGGTAGAAGTTCACCAGGGTCACTGTGCCGTCGGCGTCAGTCACCCCCGTGGCGGTGAGGGTGAAGGGGTTGGGTCGGGTGACAGGGTCGGGCACAGCGGTGAGGCCGCCGATGACGGGCGGGGTGCTGCCGACCATGATGGTGGCAGTGACCGGTGTGCTCCAGGCGCCCGAGTTGTCCTGCGCCAGGGCGTGAATCCTGCTGAGGCCCCCCACCGGCCACGTGCCGCTGCTCGACATCCAGGACCAGCCATTCCCGCCGTTGGTGTCGGCGCCTAGCAGCGTGTCGCCCGCGTCGTAGACAAGGTCGCCATCGTCGAAGTAGAACTCCACGCGCACCACGGTGCCGTCGGCGTCGGTCACGCCGTTGGCCGTCATAGTGACCCACGCCGGCGGGTAGACCGGGTTGGGCGACAGGGCGAGCGAGGTGATGACGGGCGGGACGATGACGACGGGGGTGTCGGCGATGCGGGCGACGAAGCCATCGTAGTCGCCGTTGTGCGTGGTGTCGAAGCCCCCCAGGACCCAGTTGGCCGACTCGGTGGAGCCGGCGACGTAGACGTCGCCCGTGGTGCTCAGGGCGATCGCGTTGCCCTCCTCCTCATACGCGCCGCCGAGGTAGGAGGCCCAGAGCCGGGAAGTGCCTGCAAGGGACAGTTTTGCGACGAAGGCGTCGCTCTGCCCGCTGAGGTCGGTGTCGAAGCCGCCGTACTGGATGCCCTGCGACTCTGTTGTGCCGATGATGAAGGCGCCTGAGGCGTTCACGGCCACGTCGTGGGCGGCGTCGTAGCCCGTTCCGCCGAAGTAGGTCTCCCACGTCCTGGTGCCCGTGGTGGTCATGCGCGCGACGAAGCCATCGCCCGAACCGTTGTAGGTGGTGTCGAAGCCGCCAGTGACCCAGCCCGGCGAGTCCGTGTAGCCTGCGACGTAGAGCGAAGTGCCGCTCAGGAAGATGCCGTTGCCCAGGTCCTGCGCGCCGCCGCCAAGGAATGTGCTCCACATGTGAGTCCCGGCCGAGGTCAGGTAGATCACGAAGGCATCCGACACGCCGTTGAACGACATGTCGAAGCCCCCGCTGACCCAGCCTGACGAGTAGGTGACGCCCGTGATGTACGTGTCGCCCGTTGCCAGATTCACGGCAATGTCGTAGCCAGAGTCGGCGTTCGTGCCCCCCACATACGTGCTCCAGTAGTGGGCGCCAGTGAAGACGTCCAACTGCACCACAAACGCGTCCCGTTGCCCGTTGAACGTCACGTCGTACCCGCCAAGCGTCCAACCCGGCGACATCGTCTCGCCCGTGACATACACCCGGTCGTTGTTGTCCACCGCAATCGACGTCGCCCGGTCGTAGGCGCTGCCGCCGATGAAGCTGCTCCAGTAGATACTGCCGTTGATGTCGTCCAGGCTGACGACGAACCCGTCGCCAGCGCCGCCATACGTCGTGTCGTAACCCCCGTTCAACCAGCCGACCGAGTCCGTGTATCCCACCACGTAGGGGTCGTCAAAGCGGTCGATGGCGACGCCGTAGCCGGCGTCCAGGCCCGCGCCGCCCAGGTACGTGCTCCAGGTGTGCTGGCCCGTGAGCGTCATGCGCACCAGGAAGGCGTCCTGGCCGTTGAGTACCGTGTCGATGCCCCCGCTCACCCAGCCGGGGGAGGACGTCTGGCCGGCCACCCAGACGTTGTTGTTCGGGGTGTCCACCAGAATGTCGTTGGCGCGGTCCGCATCCACACCGCCCAGGTACGTGTTCCACATCAGAGCCGGGTCTATCACCAGCGGCTGGGTCGGGTCGTACGCGCCCGTGACCTCGAACCCGTACGTCATCGGGTCCACCAGCACGAAGCGCGCCGCCACGCCAACTCGCTCGCCATTGACGTCCTGGTAGACGATCGGCGCATCGTCCACCACCGTGCCCCAGCCATCGCCGAGGTCCACCACCAGCGAGCCGTCCTTGGCCAGCGACAGCCCGGCGATGCCGTCGTAGCGCACCTGGATCTGCCCGGGGTCGGCGCCGGGGGCGACGTGGAACTCGTATTTCAACTGGCTGCGGAGGCCCCAGGTGACGAAGTCTATGCCGTCGTACAGGCCCGTGTAGCCCACGATCTCATAGGAGGGCGCGCCGGACACCCAGGCGGACGGGTCGCCGAGGTAGTAGTTGAACCGCGTGTCGGCCTGCTGCATGCCCTGAGGCGCGACGGGATTGGCCCCGACGAACGAGGTGGAGAACTCGTTGAGCTCCATCTGGCCGGTAGTGTCGCCGGGCAGGCTGCGGAACGTCTGGAACACCAGCCCGGTGCCGGTCATGCCCACGTTGGTGCCGAGGCCATCGTGCGCGAAGCGCACCTCGCTGTCGGACCACTGGCCCTGGTTCTCGACGAAGAGGGCCGGCGAGATGGCCAGGAGGTCGAGCGCCTCCTGCGCCCCTGCGGCGTTCAGCAGCACCCGCCCCTCCAACGGCTCGAGGGCGAGGCGGTCTCGGGAAGAGCCCTTTGCGTCTCTTGCAGCGAACAGGTTGGCCAGGAGGCCCATCGTCTCATCCTCCAGAAGGAGTCCGAACGCCGCCCTTGGTCTAGTACCGCAATCGCCGCAACGCTAGCACATTGACGGCGATTTGTCAAGGTCCATTCGCACCGCTCTTGCACTCGCGGCCCGCCCCGGATATGATGACTTCTGAGCCATTGGCACGGCGGGGCGGGAGCCTTCAGCATGATCGAATTGCCAAAGGACGCAGCCGAGCTCTTCACCGACGCCTACCGCCGCGCGCTCGGCAGCGCCGCCGTGGCCGAGCAGGCCGGCCGCTACGCTTCACCCCCGCCCACCGTCCGAGAGAGGATCGTCCGCTGCATCTGGTTCGACCAGTCCCTCGCCACCGACCGCCTGCGCGCCGACGACGGCCAGAAGCTCCGTGTCCTCTCCCCAGGCTGGTGGAACCTCGAGGCCGGCCCCGACTTCCGCAACGCCGCCCTGCGCATCGGCGCTGGACCCGTCGTCAAGGGCGACGTCGAGGTCCACCTCCAGGCCAGCTTCTGGCACGCCCACGGGCACGACGCCGACCCCGCCTACAACACCGTCGTCCTCCACGTCGCTCTCTGGAACGACCTCGGCAACTCCTCCGTCCGCACCGCCGCGGGCGCCGCCGTCCCTCAGCTCACCCTCGAGCCCTACCTTCGCACCCCCCTGGCCGAGCTTGTGGACACGGTGGACCCCGGCGAATACCCCGAGGCCGGCGCCGCCAGCGCGGGGCGCTGCCACAAGCTCCTCG
>VGYW01000250.1 GCA_016872875.1 Planctomycetota bacterium
GTGCTCCATAGGCCTCTCGGACACCTCTCCCGCTGAATTGCGGATTGGCGATTGCGGATTGCGGATTGAACCGTCCCGCATCGCTGAGGCTCCTCGCTTGTGGCCCACCCAATCCGCAATCCGCAATCGCCAATCCGCAATTCAGTGGCGGAGAGGGGGGGATTCGAACCCCCGGGAGATGTGAAAACACCTCCACCGGTTTTCGAAACCGGCCCATTCGGCCGCTCTGGCACCTCTCCTTCCGGTTTCGGATTGCCAATCGGGGGGCGAGGCCGCGGCGGGGCTTAGCCCTCGGCCTCGCACGGCCCGCCCACTCGGCATCCCACGTCAAGGACTTCGCGATTCTCCTTCCGCCGCCTGCGGAAGAACGCCATGATTGGCTCGGCGCACTCGGCGGCCAGCACACCGCCCTGGGAGGGCACGCGGTGGTTGAGCCGCCCGTCGCCCAGCACCCTGTAGAGCGATTCCACAGCGCCGGCCTTGGGGTCGGCCGCGCCGTAGACCACTCGCGCGATGCGGGCGAGCACGATCGCCCCCGCACACATCGGGCACGGCTCAAGGGTCACGTAGAGCGTCACCCCGCTCAGGCGCCAGTGGCCCAGCATGGCCGCGGCCTGCGTGAGCGCGCGCATCTCGGCGTGCGCGGTGGGGTCCTGGAGCAGCTCGCGCTGGTTGTGCGCGCGGCCCACCACCTCGCCGCCGCACACCGCCACCGCGCCCACCGGCACGTCGTCGTGCTCCAGGGCCTTGCGGGCCTCGGCCAGGGCGAGCCGCATGAAGCTCTCGTCCGTCGCGCGCCCGGCCGTGTCCGATTTCTGCTCTTCGATGTGCGAGTCCCCAGTTGCTTCTGGCGCGCCCAGGAGGACTCGAACCTCCAACCTTCGGCTTCGTAGGCCGCGACTCTGTCCAGTTGAGCTATGGGCGCCGGGCAATTGCGGATTTCGGATTGCCCATTGCGGATTTCGCGCAGCCCTGTGCCTGTTCTCTGGGCAAATCCGAAATCCGAAATCGCAAATCCGAAATCGTTGGCACCCCCACGGGGATTCGAACCCCGGTCCCCAGGCTGAGAACCTGGTATCCTGGGCCGCTGGACGATGGGGGCCAGGCCTGCTTGTCGCGCTGAGCGACAAGCAGCAAATCCCAAGTTCCAGACACCAAATCCCAACACCCCGACCAACCCGTCGCCAGGCGGCCGCTGGGGTTGGTCCTTGGAGCTTGGGGTCTTGGAGCTTCCCGGCGGCCTTACGGCCGACGGGCGCTGGCTGGGGGAGGAGGACTCGAACCTCCGCTTTCCTGATCCAGAGTCAGGCGTGTTACCAGTTACACCATCCCCCACTGCTGCTTGTATTATACCGGCTAGAGGCGGAAAAGCAAGCCCAATCCGCGGCGCAACAGGGAGCGTGGTCTCACCACTTGTCGGGAACGCCCGTGGCAGAGACTACCTTTCGCCAATGCAATAAAGGTATCGCTCGCCCCTGATGTAGAGGCGGTTTCCATCCGGGACGGAGTTGCTGTAGGCGATGGTCTCTTGCGGGTTGAGGGGGAAGTCGCGGTGGAGCTGGGTCTGGAGTTGGTTGCGGGCGACCTGTCTGAACTGGCGGCCCGGCTCGAAGACCACGCAGTTGCCCTGGTTGTCCATCGCGTAGACGTGCTTGCCGCCGAGCGTTGGGCTGGATGCGACGCCACAGGCGTTGTAGCTGAACATCGGCTTGAGGTCGAGCTGCTGCGCGTAGACGAGGGCCTTCGCCTTGGCGTCAATCACGTGGAGCACGCCGTGGGAGTTGACGGAGTAGATCAGCCCGTCGTGGAGGAGCGGCGAGGCGTAGGTGCCCTCCCCCTTCACTCCTCCAAGCTGGGCGAACTGCACGGCCGGCTCGAACGAGTCGCCCTGGACCTTCGTGAAGTCCTGCCACAGGAGCGACGAGAAGCCGTAGCCCGCCAGGTAGAGGATGCCGCCCTCGAAGACCGGGCAGTCTATGTTCCAGTTCATCTTGTGCTTCCAGAGGAGCTGGCCATCGGAGGCCCGGACGACGTCGCCCGCGGTCGAGAAGATGACCTGGGTGCCTCGGATGGTGGCGTGGGACATCGAGACCATGCAGCCCTTCATCTCCCGCTGCTTCCAGGCGAGCGAGCCGTCGGCGGCGTTGAGGGCGAACATGCCCTCGTAGACAATGCCCAGGACCAGCTTGCCGTCCACCAGGAGCGGCGAGCAGGGGTAGCGATAGGGGCCTTCCCGCACCTTCCCCTCGCGGAGCAACAGGTCCACCCGCTGTATCCACTTGCGGTTGCCCGCCAGGTCGTAGCAGGCCGCAACGCCGTGGGTGAACCAGACATAGACCAGGCGGCCATCTGAGACGGGCGTGGGGGTGGTCCAGCCCACGATGGGCAGGTGGCTGATCTTATGGCCCTCCACCTTCATCTCGTACTTCTCTTTGTCCACGCCCAGGAGCAGTTCGCGCATCTGCTTGCGGAGCGCGAGCCGGTCGGCGAAGGACTCGGTGGCAAGCAGCTTCTCGGCCAGCGGGGCGATCTTCTCCTTGAACGCGGGATTCCTCGCCCGCTCGGCCTCGGGCGTGGCATCGTAGAAGCCATTCGAGCGCCGCCAGAGCACCGCCCCGTCCTTTTTGCTCAGGCAGACCAGCTCGTCAGGCTCGGAGCAGACGAAGATGCGGTCGCCGACAACGATTGGCGAGGCGTTGCTGCGCTCCGTCAGCTTCGTCGTCCAGACGATGTTCTTCTCTTCGTAGGCGACGGACGGCTCGGCGGCGACCCGCAGGTGGAAGGGGCCTGTGGCCTTGAAGAGCACGCGGTTCCAGCCCTTGGCCAGCTCTACGCCGATGCGCTGCGCCGCCACGCCGAAGGGGAGAGCCAGGTCCACGCTCCAGCCCCAACTGATGTTGTTCATCGCGTAGAGCGACACGCTGGGTTTGGGGTTCGCATAGGCCGGATTCCCGTTCACCCACACCTTGCACGCCCCCTGATGGTCGAGGACGAAGACCACCTTCCCCTCCATCTGCGAATGGAGATAGACGTGTGCGTAGGCGGCCTGCCCCTTCTCCTTGAGGAGCGTCTGGAGCGGGAGCCAGTCCATCAGCACGTTCCCGAAGTCCTCACCCTCGCGGTGCTCGATCATAGGGGTCCAGGCGAGGTCCCCGGCCTTCTCGCCTTCTTCGGGCTGGGCTTCGGCCTCCTTGGGGATGAACTCGTTGTCGAGGGGCTTTTCGGCGGGGGGGAAGGGACCGAGGACGAGCCATTCGCGGATGATGGCGAACTCCAGAGGGCGGCTGGCGGCCCCTGGCTCGCCTGTGGGCTTCCTGGGCTGTGACCTCAGGCCGCGAACCGGGGACTTCGGCCAGCGGCCCCACTCGGTGGGCGGCGTCGCGTCGGGATACCGGCCCGTCAGGTCGCCCCGCCAGCCCACGACGCGCGGCGCTTCGCACCGCCCCGTGCTGCTGACGGCAACGGCCAGACAGAGGGCCGCAGTGGCCCAGCGCACTCTCACGGACATCTCCTTATTGCGTCGCACCACAAACAAGGGGACAAGATCGCAGATCCTCTGTCTCTTGCTCCCAAAGGGAGCACAGTGGGTAGCCGGCGGCTTCAGCCGCCGGGCTGGTGCGCCAAGAGCAGAGAAGTCCCGTAGGGACGGTAGATTCGTGGGCGGGGCGCATCCCGTAGGCTTCTGCCGTCCCTTCGGGACTGGGCTGCGTGTGAGCCCGAATCCGGCGGCTGAAGCCGCCGGCTACCCACTGTTGTCCCTTCGGGACTTCGATCTCGTCCCCCTGATTGTGGGGCCGTGTACCTGGTTACTTATAGGCTTCGACCTCGCTGAGGCCGCTGGGGGAATTGTCGCCAACGTAGGCGTGGACGCCGAGAACCTTCACTGGCTCGGCCGCGAGGGGGAAGAGGCGCCAGAACTGGTCGCTGCCGACCGCGCCCGCGAGGACCACGCCGCTGGTGGAATCCTTCGGGTCGAAGCCCGTGAAGACCGACAGATTGGCGGCGACCTCGGACTGTTTTGTGGCGCGGTCGTAGGTGGCGACGAGCTTGAGCTTCGTGGGGGTCTTGAGGTCCACCGTGAGCCACGAGCCGCGGTACGGGGCGAAGATGCCCGAGGCGCTCGCCCAGGGCTTCATCTTGCCGAGCCGCTTCCCGTCCACAGCCTCCAGGGCGTCCACCACCGGCTTGAGCCAGTGGCCCGCCACGGAATCGGGGTCGGTGTTGAACCACCAGATCGCGCAATCCTTCATCGCGCCGGGAGCGGCGCCGTCGCCTTCCAGCTCGGTGAGCGCGCCGCCCGCTTCTTCGCCCTCCTCCTTCACGATCTCCGTCCCACTGCTCTTGGGCGGCCTCACGTAGGCCACATTCGCCCCCGGCCAACGGAAGCCCCACAGCGAGCAATCGGCGATCTCAACCGCCCCGTCAGGCGTGACGACCGCTTTCCCCGGACCGCGGAACGGGATGTCCACCTCGCGCCACTCAGGCGTCGGGAGGTCGAGTATGAACTCCTCGCGGCCGTCCTTGCCCTCCGTGACGACAGCGAGCTTCTTGTTCCCCTCGGGCCTCCGATAGACCAGGTGGAGGAAGCACTCCTTGCTCTTCTCGGCGGGCGTCAGCTCGATAGGGGCGGCGGCGGGGTAGAAAGCCAGGCCGAAAGCCCTCCTCCCCTCCCCTTCCGGCCTCCAGGCGGCGAGCTGTTTGGCCCCCAGCCGCTCCTTCGCCAGCGCCAGGGTCCCAGGCCCCCGATAGTCCCACGGGGCCGGGTAGTTCGTAGTGCGGGCTTCAGCCCGTGCCTCGTGCTTCCCCTGGTCGGCCGCCTCGGCCACATTGGTCTGCCGCACCTCCTTCCCCGCCGCATCGAGCAGAACGAGCAAACCAGCGCTCGTCCCGACCAGCGTCCCCATGCTTGTCGCAGCAACGAAGGGGTCCACGCCACCCACAGGGGCTGCCCACTTCGGCGTTCCATCGGGGCCGAGGGCACGCACTTCGCCATTCTGGAGGCCGACCGCGACGAGCGAGCCATCGGCGCTGACGCAGCCTGAGGCTATCCCTGTCAGCGGCACGCGCTTGATCTCGCTGCCGCGCGCGATGAGGAGAAGACTCTTGAAGCCGAAGGCCGCCGTCGAGCCGTTCTCGGCGATCCAGGCTCCAACCCCCTGGCGCGGCCCGAGGCGCCCGCGGCCATCGTCCTTTGTGCCCTCGATCACCACCTCGTCGCGGGCGAGGACCTTCCCCGCCTTGTCCACGAGGCAGGCCATGCCGTCGAAGTCGGCTAGGGCGGTCATCGCGCCGTCCCTGGCCACGGCCGCGAAGCCGGTGAGAGCGGCATACGGAGAGCGTCGCTCCTTGTCCTCGCGCAGGCGCCACACCACCTTGCCCGTGGACACTTCGAGCAGGATTGCCTCGCATGAGGTTGGTGTGAAGGCGGGATAGCCCATGCCGCCGAAGCGGGGGCGGGTGTCCATTGTGAAGAAGAGGTAGCGGCCGTCGGGCGAGAAGGTAGCGCCCACGGGGAACCGGGGCGTGCGGATTTCGTGGCGGAAACGCACGTTGGGCACGTCGTCGTAGCGGCTCCACGTGGTCTCGCCGAGCTTGCCGACGAGCATGCCGGCCGGCCGCCCAAAGGCCGCCGTTGCCCCGTCGGGCGCGATGGGGAAACCGCCCGGATAGTCAGGCGGGAAGCGCTCCGTCGGCCCCGAATAGGCCGTCACGGTCGCCGCCAGCTTGCCATCCGTCCCGAGGCACCGGAGGATGACGTCGTGCGCGGTCGGATAGTGCCAGCCGGGGTGGGTGGCCGTGGCCTTGAACTCCTGGTTCCAGAGGCGGCCCTGGGAGTCGATCCGCGCCTGGGAGGGTTGCGGGAACTCTTCGGCCGCGGTGCCGGTCACTTTCCCCGCCTCGTCCACAAAGGCCACGGTGTCCCTCTTGCCGCTGAGGATGGCGACAGCCTTGCCCCCAGGCGTGGCGAGGAGGCGGCGGAAGCGGCGGATGGGGGTGAAGTTGAGGTAGGGCTGGGGAACCGGGGTCGTTTCGGAGCCAGTTGCCACAAGTGTCCAGCGGTGTTGGGTGTCAGGTGTTGGGGGTTGGGGGTCAACCGGCAATGCGGAGAGCCGGGCAGCAGCTTTCGCCAACCCTTCGAGGTCGTTGGCGACGATGGCGAGGGCCTGGCGGTCGGCCATGAAGGGGCTGAAGCAGACGACGAGCCGGCCCTGGCCGCGGCCGGGCACGTTCGGCGTCTCCATCCAGGGCGTCACGGCCCGCAGGCTCTCGGCCAGTGTGCCGCCCGAGAAGACCACGCAATCGGCCCCCACCATCCAGGGCGGCTCGATCTCCGCGTAGCCGCCACGCTCCGGCTCGTGCGAGCGGGTCTTCTTGTTGATGTAGGGCTGGAGGTTCCCTCTGTAGCCGATCAGCCGCCCCGCCTCAATCTCCTTGAGGCGCGCAACGTCCTCGGCGCGCGGATACCACCGGACCGGGATGGTGTCGAACTCCTCGGGCTTGACCTCCCAGAGCCTGGCCTTGAGTGCCTCGGCCAGCTTCTTCGCGATCGGGAGCAGCCTGGACTGGTTCGGCTCGACGATGACCCATCTCGGCCCCGGGCGGCTGAGAAAGCCGCGGAGGTGGACATCGTGGGCGATGTGGACATCGTGGACGGGTTTGACGGTCTCTGGTGGCACAGGCGTCCCGCCTGTGGGCGACCCAGGCAAGATGCCTGTGCCACCTCCGATGGCCAAGGGAAGCTGCGCTGTCAAGCCGGTGATGAGCTCCTGGGCACAGAGCTTCCATGTCCCCGGGGCGTCCAGCGCGGGAAGTGGGAAGGCCGTCTCGTCGCCAGCGGCGCGGTGCAAGGTCGCCCGGAGCTTGCCTGCGGCGTCGTGAAGCGTGTAGCGGACGGGCACCGGGCCGAGCGCGGGGCCTTCCTTCCCGCCGAGCACGTCGCACGAGAACACGAGTGGAGAGCCGAGCCGAGGAGTCTCTCGCCCCTTGAGCCGCACCGCGGCGGGAGCCGGCTTGCAGAGGGCGAGGACAGTCGTGGGCTCGGTGATGAGGTCCACCGACACCTCGGTTCGCCCAGCCTTCTCGGAGGCCGGGAGCGTGGTCTGTTTTGCGAGGTCGCGGACGAGCCAGCCCGTGCCCTCGAGCGACACGGGCAGCTTTTCGGTCGGCTCGAAGAGATCCGAGTGCTTGCCCTTCGAGTCCGCAATCACCACTACGTAACGAACATGGCCAATAGCCTCACGGGTTGGTGGCACAGGCATCTTGCCTGTGCCCCCCACAGGCGGGACGCCTGTGCCACCGACGCCTGTGCCACCACCCTGGGCATCGAGGCAGACGACGATGGCGCGGTCGGGGTCGGTTGTGGCGAGGGGCGGGACGCCGGTCTTGGCAAGGGCGTCGGCGAGGGGCTGGCGCCAGGTGGCGTCGAACTCCTCCCACAGGGCGGCGTGGCTCTTGGCGCCGAAGCCCTGCATCTCCCAGATGTGCTTGATGGGCCTGGGAATGACGATGGCGTCGGGCAGCACCCTCACCCCGGCCCTCTCCCCGAGGGAGAGGGAGGGGAGGCAGTCGCCGGTCATCACCACCTTGCCGCCGGCCTTCTGGAAGGCCTCGATTGCCTTGAGGGTCGCCTGCGCCCAGGGTTGTTGCTGGCGGACGATGAACAGAGCCTTCGGCAGAGGATTTCGGATTTCGGATTTCGGATTTCGGATTGAAGAAGGCCCCTCGGCGCGTTCTTTCTGTAGATCCGCAATCCGCAATCCGAGATCCGCAATCGCGCCCCTCACAAGGTCCTGCTCTGGCAGGATGACGGGGGCGCAGCCGAGGCGGGTGAGGTGGCAGTAGAGGGCGTGGTAGGCGTACATCGTCCTGTCGCCGAATGCCTGCTCAGCATCGGTTGCGAGGATGGCGAAGCGGGCGTCGGGCTTCGCCCTTGTTGCGATGGCGCCATATTGGCCGCAGAAGGCGAGCCCCGTGCCGCGGCGGGCGAGCTCAGAGAGGCCGAAGTCGGCCTGCATCGGCACGCCGCCGCCGTCGAGGCCGCGGCCGAAGGCGTGGAAGAGGTCCTTCATCTTCCCTTCGGACGACGTGCCCCAGCAGGTGGTGACCCAGGCGGGCTGGCCGGGGAAGCTCCCCTTCGCCCAGTCGGTGGTGAAGGCGGCGGACATCGGCCAGTTGCCGAAGTCGGTGTAGGTCTCGTAGCAGGAGGCCGCCATGTCCCCGAACAGGTAGCGGGTGGGCTTGCCCGCGTCGTGGCCCGCGTTCTCGAAGAGACTACAGACGGTTCCTGGCGGCACCTGGCGGATGGCATCGTTGTAGAGCTTGTTGTGCTCGGCGAAGCCGAGGCGCATCTGGGCGTGCCAATAGGCCACGGCCTCCTGCATGATCTTCAGCGCCTTCTCCCGCGCAGCCGCATCGGCGGAGAACTTGTTCTCCTGATACCACGTGCGTTCCTCGCGGGTGGGGTTTCGGAAGCCGGCCTTTGCCACGTTCTCGGCGAGGGCGCGGTTGCGGTCGCCCACGTGGGCGTCGCAGGGAACCCCACCTTCCGCGTAGCCGAAGAGCGCGGGGAACCAACTGTAGTTGACGCCGAAGAAGGACGGATAGTCGGCGGTCTGCTGGGTGAAGACCTGCATGTGGCGGACCATGCGGTCAACCGAGGGCTTGTAGCTGTGGTGGTAGGAGAGGGTTTCGAGGTACAGGCCGGGTCCGCGGAGCGGCGCCAGGTCAATCAGCCGCATCTGGTGGCGGAGCAGCCTCTCCAGGAGCACGTCGTTGGGAGCCGGGCGGAGAGCCAGCTCGGCCGGGCCGGTGATGGTCTTGAGAGTCTCAGGATCGAGCCGCGGCATCCTGGTGTCGAGGATGCTCGTGTGGCCGGTGCACGAGCCCATCTCGACGCCCGCGTTGCGGAGGACCTCCAGCCCCTCGTCGGAGGTCGGCCAGCAACTGGTGCAGCCGCTCATCGTGTGGACGAAGAAGGGGCTGCGGCTGTGCCAGGGCACCACTGTGAGCGGGAGCGGGTCGCTACGCACACCGCCGGCCTCCACGCTAAGGCGGTACTCCCCCGGCGGGATGTCGCGCATGCGCAGCGTCACGAGCCGCGAATCGAAGTTCGAATCATCTACGGCAGGCAGCGAGAGCTTTCCGAGAACGAGCGGCCGGGCTTCGGGAGGCGTGGCTGGGCTGCACGTCACGACCGCCTCGCCCCCTTTGTGGCCGCGAGAGGCCATGACAGCGAAGGTGGCTTCCTCGTGCTCGGCAAAGACGCTTCGGCCACGGTGCGCGACGAGCCAGAGCGTTTGTAGTGCGGGCTTCAGCCCGTCCCCCTGGAGAAGAGACGGCCTGAAGGCCGCACTACGAACGTCCTTCAGCGTGAGGCGAAGGCCGCTGCCAACGACAGCCACGCCGTCGGCCAGCGACACGCCCTCCACCTTGCCTTCCGCAGTCACCGCGAAGTCGCCGAAGGTGGCGCTATATCTGGCGCCGACAGGGAGCCAGATGGTGAGGGGGTTGAAGCGGGCCTCCTGCCTCAGGAGCGGCATCTGGCCGAAGCGCACGGCGATGGCGGCGGGGACGGGCGAGCCGTCGGCGTCAACGGCGTCGAGCCGCACGGGGACGCAGCGGATGCGCACTTCGCCGTCCGCAAGCTGGATGGCGGGGTGGGACGAGCGCGGCTTGCCGTCCTTCATCTCCAACTGGATGTTGCCGGGGTTGAGGGTGTGCTCGCCTTCGCGCAGCTCCTTGCGGCCCTGGGTTGGATAGACGATTCTGACCCCGAGCTCCCCCTCCCCCACCACCTCGCGCGGGGCGATCACGTCGTCGCCATCCAACTGGACGCGGATGGGGCTCGTCTCGGCGGCGGCATAGGCTGGGATTACACGCCAGAAAAGGCGCGAGGCGATGCCTTCCCCTGGCCTGTCAGCCATCACCAGGCGGAAGAGCGTCCCCGTTCCCGCCTTCTCTGCGGCGTCGAGCTCGTCCTCCGCTGAGGACGCGGGGCGCGGAGGCCCCGCCCACATGACCATGAGGAGGGCTAGCAGGAGCGTGAGAATTGCTGATTGCCGATTGCTGATTGCTGATTGGAGAGAGCAGGACAAGGAAGGCCGAACCATTCGCGTTCTTTCAATCAGCAATCAGAAATCAGCAATCAGAAATCCTGAATCACTTGGTGTCTTTGGCGATGACGATTTCGTTGCGGGCGTCGGGCCTGACGCTGAGCGTGCGGCGGATGGGGACGCCGTTGCTGAGGACGACTTTGACGCCGTACTCGCCGGGGTTGGGCACGCCGAAGAAGGCTTCGGGGGGCGTCTGACGGTTGAAGCCCTCCACGCGGGCGACCTGCTGGAAGCCGACCACCTGGTCGCCTGGGCGTTGGTAGAGGAAGACCTTTGCGCCGAGGGCGCCGAGGGGTGGCCTGACGATGACGCTGACGTAGTAGCGGTTGTCGCCCTCGACGAAGGGATTGAGGAGCAACTGGCTGCGGCCGCCCTCGCGCAGAACGATCAGGTCGAGGTCGCCATCGCGGTCGAAGTCGGCGAAGAGCGCATAGTTAGTCTTCTCGCCCTTTTCGCCGGCCACGCCGTACTCGTCCGCCTTGTCGGCGAAGGCGTGGTTGGGCAGTTGGATGTAGAGGCGGTTGCGGACGTCGGCGTTGCACACGAAGAGGTCGGGCAAACCGTCGTTGTTCACGTCGCCCCACGTGGCCCAGAGGCTGTCGGCCTTGTGGGTCGCCATTGGGCCGGTGGTCTTGAGGACGTCCTTGAACGTGCCGTCGCCCTGTCCCTGCATCAGCAGGTTCTGGCCCTGCTGTGGGACGAAGACGTCGATCTTCCCGTCGTTGTCGTAGTCGGCGACGGCGGGGATGATGATGGGGCTGTTGCCGGTGGCGGCGGAGGCATAGGTCTGGTAGGCGAGGCCGGCGTCGGGGAAGGGCTTGAAGCCGCCGCGGGCGCCGTTCCGCAGCAGGACCGCGGCATCGGAGTTGTAGAGGATGTCCTGGCGGTCGTCCCCGTCGCAATCGAAGACGACGTATTGGGGCCAGGCCTTCCCCGCGAGGAAGGCGGGCGGTGCGAAGCCCTTGAGGAAGCCGGCCTTCTCGGTGGCGTCGTCGAAGACGAACGGCTTGTGCGGGACTGCGGTGAAGAGGCAGAGGGTGCGGATGGGGCCGACGTATTCGCCCAGGATGTCGGGGCGCCCGTCCCCGTCGGCGTCGAGGACGGCGATGTTGGCGAAGCCGAAGTTGGCGTAGGCGGCTGTCTTCGTGATGTCGGGTGTGAGGGAGCGGTCGGGGTCGAGCTTGAAGCGCCCCTTGCCCACGTTCTCGTAGAGTGCGAGCCTCTTGACGTCGCGGCGCCGCGCGTCGCCCGAGCCTGTCCAGAGGCCGCGGCAGACGATGTCGAGGTCGCCGTCGCCGTTGAGGTCGGCCCAGCAGATCGGCTCGTCCACCACGCGGCCGGCGTCCACCCCCGCCGCGTCTATGTTCGCCTCCTGGGTCGCGTCGCGGAAGACGAGTTCGGTGCCGCCGGGCTTGGTCTCATTGAGGAAGACTGGCAGCAGCGGGGAGTCGCCCGCTTTGCGGCGGATGTCCAGCGCAATGTCCAGCAGGCCATCGCTGTTGATGTCCACCACCCATCCGCCCGCGACGCGGAAGGTCTTGAGGGCTTTGGCGAGGTCGGGGCACTTGTCGGTGACGTCAATGAATGGCCTGATGGGCACTTCTTTGCGCACGGTGGCGGCGGCGATGCGCTTGTTGAGGTCGTTCACCGCGGCGCGGTTCTTCTCGACGAAGGCGGTCTCACCGCACTGGCTTCCGAGGCGCGCCATCGCCTCGCCGGCATCCTTCCACTTGTTCTGGTCGGCGAGCTTCTTCGCCTCGTCGAGGAGCTTGGCCGCCAGGTCTTCCCTGCCGATGGCCTCCACCCACTGGAGTTGCTGGAGCCAGCGGCTCGTGACGGCATCGGGAGGCTTCGCGGCATTCTCGTCGAAGAGCGTCTTCGCACCGGCGGAGTTCCCCCGGTAGAGCTCCAGAAGTCCCAGCAGTATCTTCTTCTCTTTCACGCAGGCCAGCTCGGCCAGGTCCACCGACCTCAACTGGCGGACCGCGTGCTTGCTGCCATCCTCGCAGAAGACCTGGCCGTCCTCGACTTTCGAGACGGCTCTGCGAATCCGCATGATGAGCGCTCGGTCCTTGTTGGCGGCGCGCTCGGAGAGCTCCTTTGTCACCTCATCGAAGAGCGCCACCAGCCGGTCAACGTCGCTCTGCCCGGCC
>VGYW01000251.1 GCA_016872875.1 Planctomycetota bacterium
GCCCCCTTCGGGGGCTTGGATGGGGGGGACGCGCGATCCCAGGGCTCCCTTCGGTCGCCCTGGGCTACGGCTGGGTCGCCCGCGTCGGCGGGCTACAAGGCCCCGAGATGTGGGCAAAGATCAGGGCGAAGCCCTGGGAAGGGGGTGACCGGTAAGGTCAGCCCTGACAGGGCGTACTATGTGGTCCCGGCGGCGGACCCTGCCTACGGCGGCTAGCACGCCCCTACAGGGCTGAATCTGGCCGCCCGCGTGTCCCAGGGCTTCGCCCTGGGCTGATATGGTACGCTCCGTTTGGAGCTTCGGCGCCGAAGAACGTTACCAGGATTGGGGGCCATGCTCGCCGAAACACGGCCCCGCCTTGGGCTGTAGTATCAGGCAAGGGCCGGCATGGAACGCACTACGTCGAGGAGAGACCAATGCGCAGACACGCTTGGGTTGGCCTTCTGGCTGCTCTGGTGTTCGTGGCAGCCGCGGCGCGGGGCGGCGACCTTGCGAGCGTGGTGCCCGAAGACGCGCTCCTCTACGCCGAGGTGAACGACCCACGGGGCATCTGGGCCGACTTCGAGCAGTCGGGCCTCCGCGACATCGTGCGCGCCGTGCCTCAGGCCGAGCTCCAGTTCGGCGTGGTCAGCCTCATGGTCCGCGGCCAGGCGCAGCAACGCCTGGGGATCGAGTGGGACGGCTTCGTGGCGAAGTTCGGCTCGCGCCTCGCCATCGTCCTCGCGGAGGGCGGCGGGGCGGGCAGGCCGCCCGTCTTCCTCCTCGATGCCTCGGAGACGAAGGCGGAGCTGACGAAGCTCCTCAAGGAGACCGTGGAGCCGGCCCTCGCCAGGGCGCCAGGGAAGGCCAACGAGCCGCAACTGGTGCTCGGGGACGACGCGCACGGCGACGTCAAGCTCCGCGTGCTCAGGGGCGCGGGGGGCAACGTGGCCTACGCCTTCATCGGCGACGCCTTCGCCCTCGGCGAGCCGCCGGCGCTCAAGCGGCTCATTGACGCCCGCGCCCGCCGCCCGCTCGCCGCGAACGAGGCATTCCTCAAGGTGCGCAAGGCCCTCGCTCCCCAGAAGGGCATCGTGGCCTATCTGAACTTCGCTCAGGTCATGGCCGAGCACAAGGCGGCCGTGGACGGCAACCCTGAGCTGCGACGGCTCCTCGACATCACCGGCCTCACGACCGTCCAGTGGCTCGCCGCCTCATCCGCCTTCGACGGCCGCGGCGTGCGCGACAAGGTCCACCTCCACTGCGGCGAGAAGAAGCTCGGCCTCATGCGCCTCCTCGGCAAGCTCTCCCCAGACACTTCCTCATCAGCTCAGGTGCTCCCCAATGGCTGCCCGCTGCTCCTCTCGCTGAACTTCAAGGACGGCCCGGAGCTCTGGGGCGCCATCGTGAAGTTCCTCGAAGAGGGCGGCCAGGGCGAGGGACTCGCCAAGCTCGACGAGGGGAAGCAGAACGTCCAACTCCAATTCGGCATCAACTTCGACGACGACTTCGTCGGCGCTCTCGGCGGCGAGGTGTTCCTGGCCGCGAACCCGGACTTCACAGCGGAGTATGCCGCGAAGCGGCGCGCGCCCGAAGCAAAGGACTTTCCTTTCATCATCGGCGCCCGCGTGGCCAAGCCCGACGCTATCAAGACCACCATCCACCGCCTCATTGCGGGCCAGCCAGGCGTCGGCGCCGCCGTCGAGCGCAAGACCGAGACCCATCAGGGGGTCGAGATAAACACCCTCGTCATCCCCGACGCCCCGAACCAGCCGGCCTATGCCTTCGTGGGCGACTTCTTCATCGCGGCGAAGAGCGCCGCCATCATCCGCCAGTGCATCGAGGCCAAGGCCGCGGGCCAGGGGCTTGGCGCCGCGGCGCGCTTCCGGAACGTCGCGGACGCCATGCCATTGAAGCATCACGCTATACTGTATGCCGATGCCGAGAGCCTCCTCACCGCCCTCGTCACCGGCGGCAAGGAGCCGGCGCCCGACGAGCCCGTGAGACCCATGCGCCAGATGCTCGCCACCATCGCCGGCCAACTGCGCGGCGCCTGCGCCACCCTCTCCGCCGACGAGAACGGCGTAACCCTTGAAGCCTACACGCGTTCTGGCCTCATCCCCCTGATCGGCGTCGCCGTGGGGTTCGCCGAACGCCGCGCAGCGGCGGGGGGCTGGCCGGCAGGGGTCGAGCCCAAAGGCCCGAAGCCGACCGATTTCTGAGACTACCGTTTGATGCTGATGCTGCGGTAACCGAGGTGTCTGAGTATATCGAGCGCCTTTACTACCCAGCCGTGAGCAGCCTCGTCGTCGGCAGCCAAGATGATCAGGGTGTCCTTCCCATCCGGCGTACGGGCGTAGGAGCGCAGGAAGGCATGGGCGGCGTCCCAGCCCGCCAGCGGGCGTCCGTCAATGAGGATGCGGGGCGCGGGGGCGGTCGCCGTGCCCACGTTCCGAATCTCCACCAGGAGCTCGCGGCCGATGTACCGCGGGCCATCCTTCGGCAGGTTCGCCCGGAGCTGGCGGTCGAGCTCCCTGAACTTCATGCCGACCATGAAGAACAGGAGCAACTGGAACACGCAGTCAATGAGCGGGGTCATGTTCATCTCGGAGAGCCTGACGCGCGACCTTCGGTCGGACCTTCGGAACAGGGTCATGGCGTCTTCTCCTGAGCTTTGCCCTGCTCCTCGGTGGGCAGGGCGCCAAAGGCCAGCCGCCATATCCTCACGCGGCGGTCCGCGCAGGCCTTGAACACCTCGCGGATGTGCTTGAAGGGGGTCCGCTCGTCCGCCTTCACCACCACGGAGGCGTCGGGCTCGGTCTCGCGGAGCCACCGGAGCTTCCTCCGCAAGTCCTCCACGGCAAGGCGCTCGCCCGCCCAATAGAGAGTGCCATCAGATGTGAGCTTGATGATGTGTGTTTCTGGCGGGATCGTGGTGCTGGCCTTCACTCTCGGCAGTTGCACCTCCAGAGCGTCGTATTGGCGGGTGAGCTCGCTGACGACCATGAAGAAGGTCAGCAGAAGAAAAGTGCAGTCAATCATAGGCGTGAGGTTGAGCCTGGTCGTCATCACTCGTTTGCCAAGCTGGATTAGCACGGAAGCGCCTCCTTTAGTATACCGCCACACAACTCAGGCAACGCGGAGCCGCGCTTGCTGTTCCCTCCATTGTAGCGCGGTGGCCTTGGCGGAGGTTCAGTTACAAAACGCATGGAGCTTCTGAAGAAACCACACGGTCACCCACGGACAAGCACGGACGGGCGGATTCCTCGGCGACGGGCGTGTGTCCGTGTCCGTCCGTGTGGGTCCGTGTCACTTCTTCACGGCCTCATGGCGTTGTCAAGCGAAGGGAACTTGACATAGCGCCCCAAGTGCAGCATAACAGTGCTATGATGGGCGACCGCGAAGCGCGCATCCAGGTCAGGTGCAACGTCTGCGGCGCGGACGACGCCGAGGCGGTCCACCCCGAGGTGCGCCTGGTGCGCTGCCGCAGTTGCGGGATGGGCTACCTGAATCCGCAGCCGAGCGACGATGAGCTGGCCCGCCTCTACACCGACGACTACTACACGAGGCCGATTGACCCCGGCGGGCCGTCGTATCTGGAGAATCGGGCGGGCCTCGAGCGGTTCTTTGACGGTCGGCTGCGGCGGATCGAGCGCCTGGTGCGCCCCGGCCGCCTCCTAGAGGTCGGCTGTGGGCTGGGCTACCTGCTCAACGTGGCGCGCCGGCGCGCCTGGCGCGCCGTGGGCCTCGAGGTCTCGGAGTTTGCAGCCGCCTATGCCCAGAGAGAGCTCGGGCTCGACGTCCGCCGCCAGACCCTCGAGGCCGCCGCCCTCCCCGACGCCGCCTTCGACGCCGTGGTGATGCGCGACCTGCTCGAGCACACCCGCGACCCGCGTGCCACGCTCCACCACGCCCGCCGCGCGCTGCGCACAGGCGGCGTGCTGGCCCTCTCGATGCCCAACTTCGCGTCGCTCAACGCCCGCCTGGGCGGGCTGGCCTGGCGGCACCTGCGCCCCGCGCAGCACCTGTGGCACTTCACGCCTGAGTGCATCGCGCGCCTGCTCCGCGAGTGCGGCCTCGCACTCGCCGAGTGCACCTCCCGCTACGATTCGCCCGCGACCCGCGAGGTCTACGCCGCCCTGAGGGCCGCGGCCACAGGCGAGACGCCTGTGCCACCATCCCGGGGGCAGAGGGTGGCACAGGCCTCCAGCCTGTGGGCGCTCGCCTGGCACGCCGCGCTCCGCGGCGACATCGTGTTCCTCCCCCTCGGCTCGCCCGCGCGCCGCCTGCTCCGAGCGGCCGCAACAATTTGCGCTTGCATTGCACGCCCCTTTCGCGCTAGATTACAGGACGACATTCTGGAGCTTCTCGCCCTCAAGCAGGAGGCCGGCCGATGAAGTTGCTTCGCCCCTTCGCTGTCCTCGCGGGGTCCCTGGCCGCCTTTGCCCTCATCGCCCCGGCGGCCCAGGCACGAGCGTCCCGCAACACTCGCGGCAACCGGAACGGCCGCTACAGCGGCCCCAGGCGCCTCATAGACGACGACAAGACGGACGACAACAAGAGGCAAGACGATAGCCGGGGGACGAAGCGGGCCGACGCCCCGAAGCAGGCCCCCAAGCCCACAGCCAAGCCGCCGGCCCCCAAGCCCCCAACCACAGTGGCCAGGCCAGCCACTGCCCCCAGGCCCGCGGCCCCCAAGCCCACCGCCGCCAAGCCCGGCACCACCCCACAGGACGACGAGGCCCGCGAGGCGGAGGCCACCAAGCTCCGCGAGGATGCCGACAAGGCTCTCGAGCAAGGCACCGAGGAGAGCATCGTGGCCGGCGCCGGCATCCTGCGCGAGATTCTCTCCGACTATGGCGACACCGACGCAGCGTCCAGCGCCCAGCAGCAGCTCGACCTCCTCCTGGCCGACCCCAAGCTCGGCCCCATGATCCTCCTCGCGGAGGCGCAGGCGGAGTTCGACGCCCAGCACTACCGCAAGGCCAGGAACAAGTTCCAGGAGCTCCTCGTCCGCTTCCCCAACTCCGCTCAGGCCGCCGATGCCCGCGCTCGCCTCGCGGAGATCGACCAGAATGACCTCCTGAAGAAGTCGGTCTACACCGACGCCGAGCTCGAGGACGCGCGCCTCTGGTATCTCTCCGGCAACATCCATCTCGAGAACGGCCGCAAGGGCGACGCGGCGTCCGCCTACCGCAAGGTCATCGAGGAATACCCCGGCTGCCGCTACGCCGTCCTCGCCGAGGAAAAGCTCCCAGGCACACGCGGCTGAGTGAGATAGGCCTGTGGGCGGGGGCTCTGTCCCCCGCGGGGCACAGAGGCCCCGCCCACGTTGATCCAGATGCGTGACACGCAGAGCCGGAATCCCGCGCGCGCTCCCTCCAATCAGCAATCAGCAATCAGCAATCAGCAATCGCTCCTCGCCCCCGACTTCCTGCGCAAGCTGGACCTGCTGGAAATCCTCTTCAAGCGGAACGTGGTCGGCCGCCGCGAGGGGGACCGGCCCGGCCACCAGCGCGGCGGACGCACCGAGTTCGCCGACCACCGCGAATACTCGCCCGGCGACGACCTGCGCTACCTCGACTGGAACATCTACGGGCGCACCGACCGCCTCTTCATCAAGGAGTTCACCAAGCAGGAGGCGGCCCTCGTGTGCGTGCTGGTTGACGCGAGCGCCTCGATGGGCACGGGCGAGCCGGAGAAGCTCTTCTACGCCAAGCGGCTGGCCGCCGCGCTCGCCTACCTGGCGCTCATCGGCGGCAACGAGGCCCAGCTCGCCATCTTCGCGGGCGCCGAGGCCGCCTGGTCTCCGCGCTACGCCGGCCGGCCAGACATACAGGCCATCGCCGCCTTCCTCGAGCCCCCCGAACCCGCCGGCACCACCGACCTCTTCGCGCCGCTCCGCGCATTCCGCGAGCGGGTCCACGTCCGCTCCCTCGTCGTCCTCATCTCTGACCTCCTCGAGGAGGGCGGGGGCCAGCGGGGGCTGCGCCTTCTCGCCTCGCAGCGCTACGACCTCAGCGTCCTCCACGTCCTCTCCCCCCAGGAGCTTCGCCCACCAGCCGTCGGCCCGGCGCTCCTGCGCGACGCCGAGACCGGCCGCGGCGAGAACCTGGTGGTTGACGCCGACGCCTTGCGCCTCTATGCCGACCGCCTCAACGCCTTCTGCGAGGGCTGGCGCGCCTTCTGCCAGCGCCACGACGTCCGCTACCTCCAGGCCTCCTCCGCCACCCCCTTCGAGGACTGCATCCTGACCTACCTCCGCCGCGGAGGGCTGGTGAGATGATTGCTGATTTATGATTTCTGATTGCTGATTTTCGATCCCAAATCAGCAATCAGCAATCAGCAATCAGAAATGAAGCCACTATGAGCATTCTCCACCCGCTTGGCGTTCTAGCCCTCGCCGCCGTGCCCGTGCTTGTGGCGCTGAGCCTCTGGCGCTGGCGGCGGCGCGAGGCCGTGGTGTCGAGCCTGCTGCTCTGGCGCGAGGTGGCGGCGGCCTGGCGCCAGGCGCCTCACGCCCGGCGAAGGCGCCACGCCGACCCGTTGCTCCTCGTCCGCGTGGCGGTGGCGCTCGTGCTCGCCGGGGCGTTGTGCGCCCCGGTCTGGCTGCGCCCTTCGCCCCGCGCGCGGCGCCTCGCCATCGTCCTCGACCGCTCGGCGAGCATGGCCGCGCTCCGCCCCGATGGCAAGAGCCGCTGGCGCGCCTGCCGCGACGAGCTCCTCAAGCTCCTCGTCCGCCTCGACGCCGCGGACCGCGTGGACATCGTGGCCGTGCCGCCGCCGGCCAACAGAACCATTCCGTCCGAGCTGGACGGGCAGGCCGCCGCCTCGGTCCTCCTGAGCCTCGAACCCTCCGAGGCGCCCGTGGCGCCGCGGGAGCTGGCGCGAGCGGCCACCGACGCCGCGAGCCGGCACCCTGGCGCAAGCGTGGTCGTTGCCACCGACGCTCCCATCGAGGGCCTGCCCCCCGGCGCGAGCCTCCTCGCCACCGGCGCGCCGCTCGACAACCTCGGCATCACCGCCTTCGCCGCCCGCCCTGTGGGCGGGGCCTCTGTGCCCCGCGAGGCGCAGCACGAGGTCCTCGTCACCGTCGCCAATGCCTCAGCCCGACCTGCCTCCACGACGCTCGTTCTGCTCGCCGATACTCGCGAAGTGGCCCGCCGTAGCGTGAGCTTGCCGCCCGGCGGGCGCGAGCCGGTCATCTTTGATGTCCGCCTCGCTGCCGCATCGGCCCTGGAAGCGCGGCTCATAGGCACTGATGGCCTCGGCGCCGACGACCGCGCTTGGCTCGCGCGCTCCGCCCGCCGCACCCGCATCGCCTGGGTGGGCGACGAGAGCTACTTCCTGCGCCGCGCGCTCGCGGTCCAGGAGGGAGTTGAGCTGGTGGACCTCCCTGGGCCGCCGGCGGAGGCCGTGCCGCGCGGCTTCGACCTCGCGGTCTACCACCGCGCGGTCCCGCGCGCCCTCACGCGGGGCAGCGTCGTGGCCGTCGCTCCTGGGGCGGCAGTGGGCGGCCTGCGGCCCGGGCCACCCGTCGCCGTCGGGCCGGCCTCACTCACCGCGCCCAACGACCCGCTTCTGGCCGCCGTGCGGCTGGACGGCGTCGCCCTCGGGAGCGTGCCGCGGCCCGTCCTGCCCGCGGGGTTCACCACCCTGGTGGCTGTGGGGGGTGTGCCCGCAATCGGCCGCTGGCGCGAGGGCGAGGCGCGGCTGCTCTACGTGGGCGCCGACCCCGCGGCGGGCGACTGGGCGCTCCACCCCTCCTTCCCCATCTTCTGGGCGAACGTCGTCGCCGCCACGGCCGAGCGGGGCATGGAGTCCGCAGGCTTCGCCAGCGTGCGCCCAGGCGAACTCGTCCCTGTGGGCACCAACGGCGGGGTGGCCGTCGAGGAGCCTGGCGGCGCCCGCCGCCCAGTCGCGGGCGGCGCGTTCCGCCCCGAGCGAACTGGCCTATATCGCCTCGTGCGCGGCAAGGTGTCGCAGCCGATCGCCGTCAGCCTCCTAAGCGAGGGCGAGACCCTTGCCCCAGGCGCCGAGGCGCGGCCCGCTTCCGACCCCCTCGGAGCCCAGGGCGAGACGGTTGGCCTGGCAATCGCCTGGCGACTCGAAGGTTGGCTCGCCCTCCTCACACTCGCGCTCGTCCTCATCCACGCTTGCCTTGCCGCGAAGCTGAGGGTGTGAGGGACGATGGCGATTGGGGATTGACAGGAACCTTGCGGCTCGCTACGATAGGCGCGCGTGCGTGGCGGCTCATCACGGGGCCTTTCAGGAGGCGGGCAATGATGATCGCTTGTCCGAATTGCGGGGCGCACTTGCGCGTGGACCCCACGCCGCAGATGGCCGGGAAGCAGGCCAGGTGCCCGCAGTGCCAGGGGCTGTTCCTGCTGCCTGAGATAGCCGCTGAGGCGCCGCCGCCACCGCCTCCGCCGCCGCCCGCGCCGCCGGTTCCGCCGCCGATGATGGCCCCTCAGATGCCCGCCCCGGCTCCGCCGCCACAATGGGCGGCAGCCGCGCCGGCAGGCCCGCCGCCAATGATGGGTCCTGAGATGCCTGCTGCTGCGCCGCCGGCAACCCAGAGCCCGCCGGCGCCCGCCATGCCGTCCGGCTTCGCCGCCCCTCCGCCCTTCGTGGCGCCACCGAGCGCCCGCCCCGGCAGGGCCGAAAGCCCTCTCAAGAAGATCGCTGCCGGCGCCTTCGCCGCAGGTCTCCTCTGCTTCCTGATGCCCTTCTTCAATATCTCGTGCATGGGCACGACGGTGATGACCGTCTCGGGCCTTGCGCTTGTCACGGGCGGCAAGGCGCAGCCCTCGGGCGAGATCGACGCGCTGATGAAGCAGGGCGGCCCGATGGGCGAGGGTCCGAAGGCTGGCGCGCCGGGCGGGCCAGGCGACAAGGTGGACCCTGAGGCGCTGGCCATCATTGCCGTGTTGGCGGTCGCGGATGGCCTGGCGCTGAGCTTCCTCAGGGGCAAGGCGGGCGCCACCGCAGGAATGGCGTGCGCCGCTAACGCCGTCTTCCTTCTCTTGGGCCTGATGTTCAAGCTCGACAGCGACTTCAAGCGCGGCATGCCGAAGCAGATGGGGCCGGCGGCTGCGATGCCCACGGGCGGCACCAAGGGCATGCCGGACGGGCTTGAGGGGATGGGGAGAATGATGGGCGAGCCCCTCGGGCGGTCCATGGAACAGGGCGTCCAACTGAGCGCCGCGGCGGGCTTCATCCTAGCCAACCTGTGCCTTGCGGCGGCGGGGGTGCTACACCTCGTCGCCATCATGCTGATGGGCAAAGCGCCCGCGCCCATGCCCCAATGGGGGTGAGAGTGCAACGCGGCTGAAAGGGACAAAAGGGACCCCAGGGACCCCAGGGACCAAAGGGACAAGGCGCTGGGAGTTTTCCGGGTGGCTTCGGCCGCTTGTCCCTTAGGTCCCTGTGGTCCCTGCGGTCCCTTTCCTCTCGGAGATGCCGTCGACCAGGGCCTAGCCCTGGCCGCGGCAGGTCTCGATGAGGGCGAGGCTCCTGCCGAACCGCGCGCCTGGGCAAAGCGCGGCTCCGCGGGAGCGTCGCCCTCCCGCTCAGGGGCTTCTCGCAACAGAATCCACTTTGGGCCGGAGGCATAGGGGATCGAGGACGAGGGACGAGGGACGAGGCCGAGGACGGTTGAAGAGGTGGGGGGCGTTCCCGCATCTCCTTGACTCACCCCGCGGGCAAAGGTATAATCCGGTTGCTGGCGTGCGTGGGGGATGATCTGCTCCTCGATGCGGCGGTCCTCCGGAAATGAAGAAGCTCCTCATCGCACTGGCCGTCTCGGTTGTTGCGGCCGGGGCGGCGCTGTTCGCCGCGGCGCGCTTCGGGCTGCTCGGCGTGGACCGTGGCGGCGCCACGCAGGGGCGGGTGGTCACGCGCGCCGCCTGGGAGCCCTACGACTACCAGCTCCGCGAGGGGCCGCGGGAACGCAGCTACAACGTGACCGCCATCGTGACCGTCCCAGAGGGGGCCAGCCCGAACGTCCGATTCGTCCTGGACCTCCAGGACCGCTCGAACTACTACTTCGTGGAGATGACGGACGCCCGCGCCCGCGTCGCTAAGGTGGTGCTCGGCTCGGAGACCGACATCGGGATCGGCAAGCCGGTGGGCCTCAAGCCAGGCAACAACCGCGTGGTCCTGAAGCGGCGCCACGACTCGATCGAGGCGATCCTCAACGACGCCGTGGTGGCGCGGGCCGAAGACGAGGAGTTCCGCGGCGGCAGCATCGGCGCCGGCGTGCTCGAGGGCTCCGCCTCGCTCAAGGTCGGCAACGCCCAGAAGTGCGACCCCATCTACCTGGCGGACGACTTCATGCGGACGGCGACCGAGGTGGGCGGCTGGAAGACCATGAGCGGCACCTTCCAGGCCGCCGTCATTCGCAACCCCAGCCTCTCCAGCAACGCCTTCTACTACATCGGCTCCGCCGCCGGCAACCAGCCGGGCACCGCCGTCGGCGGCGAATGGTTTTGGGATAACTACCGCTTCCGCACCGCCGCAATGTCCTCCGCCGCCGACGACGTCGGAATCTGCTTCTACTACCGCGACCAGAACAACTACTACCTCTTCCGCTGGAACGCCGACAAGCAGCCTGCCGGGACGAAGGCCCGCAAGCAGCTCGTGAAGCGCCAGCACGGCCACGAGGCCCTCCTCGCCGAGGCCCCAGGCGGCTACCAGCCAGGCGTCTGGTTCCAGCTCGAGGCCGAGGTTGTCGGCGACCGCATCCGCGCCTTCATTGACGGCCAGCAGGTCTTCAGCGTCACAGACCCCGGCCTCTGCTTCGGCCGCGTCGCCCTCTACTCCGCCGTCACCTCCTCCGCAGGCGCCAGCTTCGACGACGTCCTGGTCCAGAGCGTGCGCGGCTTCGAGGACGACTTCGCCACCCCGTCGCTCGGGCGCTGGCGCCCGCTCGGCGGCGCCTGGGGGCAGACGAAGCAGAGCGACCGCTACGCCTGCCGCGTCACGGCCGACGGCCCGGCCAAAGCCGTCACCGGCTCCTCTCGCTGGCGCGACTACGCCTTCGCGGCCGACGTGCGTCTCCCGAAGGAAATCGTCCCCGCCACCGAGGCCGGCCTCGTGAGCCACTATCTGGACGAGACGAACTACGTGCTCTTCGCCTGGCAGCCCGCGGCAGGGGCGGCGCGCCTCGAGGCCTTCGTCGAGGGCAAGCGCGTCGTCCAGGAGCACGCCGTCGTCCACCGCGCACCCGCCGGCACCCGCCACCTGCTCGCCGTGGACTGGAACGGCGCCGTGGCCACGGCATCGCTCGACGGCCAGCCCGTCGCGAGCGCCTGGGTGACGGGTCTCCCCCAGGGCAGCATCGGCCTCTACGCCGCCGAGGCCCAGGGCCTCGCCTTCGAGAACGTCCGCGTGAACTTCCCCCTCCCACCCGAGCCCGTGCTGACGACGCACGAGATTTTCTCCCGCGAGCTCACGATGGAGGTCTGGGCCGGCGCAGCCAACGACTGGGAGGCCGCAAGCGAGTCCCTCGACGGCGAATCCGCCCAGCTCTTCTGGCACCGCGCCGACTTCCACGGCGACGCCACGATGGAGATCGAGCTCAAGGGCGACGCGGCCCGCGCCGCCGCCGGCAGCCGCCTCCCCCGCTCCTGCCGCATGGCTCTCTCCGCCGACGCCCCGAACAGTGTCCTCACCGGCTACAACTTCGTCCTGACCTGGCCCGACGCCGCGAAGGGCGAGAAGGCGTACAAGGCCACCATCACCCGCCGCGGAACCGCCGCGGCTCAGCGGAACGTCACGCTCGATAGCGCCGTCCGCCGCCTCCGCTTCCAGCGCCAGGGCCACTACATCATCGCCTACGCCAACGACGAGCCGATCCTGGGGGCCAAAGACCCCCATCCGCTCCCCGGCTGCCGCGCCGCCTTCGCCGCCCAGAACATCCCCATCCCCAGGCAGGACGTCGCCGTCTTCTCCGACACCGTCCGCGTGCACACCTTCAGCAAGGCCCCGGCCGACTGGCGCCCCGCCGCAGGCACCTGGGAGATCAGCAACCGCTGGGAGTGCGACCCGCGCTGGTCGTTCTTCTCGGGCGTGCCCGACGCCTCCGCGCTCGCCGCGATCTGGAACAAGTTCGCCTACGAGGGCGACGTGAGCGTGGAGTTCGCCGTCGGCCCCAAGATGGAGACCGCCCGCGGCGGAACCGCCTACGGCTAC
>VGYW01000252.1 GCA_016872875.1 Planctomycetota bacterium
AAATGGCCGCGCTGGCCTCCAGGAGACGTGCCGGTGGCCGAATGCGATAAATCCCAGGGGGTCTGGGGGACTGGTCCCCCAGAGGCGAGTTTGCCTTTGCGTTCCCGCGGCGCGGAGAGCGTCGCCCAGGGAGGCTCAAGAACTTGGGACGTTCCCAAACAATTTCGGAATGGGCGACCTGGTGGCCAAGGTGGCCCAGTGCATCGGCCACGAGCCGCCCGGCGACTTCCAGCTTGCGCAGCAGGAGTTCATGCGGGACTTCCCAATCGGGGACATGGGGGCCTCAGCGTAGGTCTTCATTTGCGGGGGGGTTGGCCTCACATCTCCAATTGACCTGCGCTTGGCTCGCGTGGAGCGGGGCGCGAGCTGTCGTACCATCGGCCTCCGACACGCCCGAGCCGTACCCTATGCATCCGAGAAGAGGAGCCTATTTGGCGCGACGCTGCGCCCCATATCCGGCCCCCTTCCCGCTTCAGGGCCGATCAGGAAGTTCCGCCTCGGAGAGGCGGGCTACGGGGACACGACGGGCGAGCCGCCCGTCGCTACGGACGCCATCGGCGCGACCGGTTTGCCCCCGGCTCCGCACGCTCCGCGCGCGGGCAGGGGAATGGGCCGGGTGGACACTGCGGGGTGGGGGTGTCGGATCTGCTTTTTGCGCTTATTCCCTTCCGCCGACCCGCTCGGCGAGGCGCCCGTCCCCACGCCGAAGCCCTGGCCACCGCATACTTGTTCACGCCGCCGCGTCGGCGGGGAGGCTGAGCGAGAATGGCGGGAAAGGCCGTGGAGCCGCCCGGACAGCCAAAGCGCTCATACTGGGTCAAGCGGTCGCGCGCAGGTGATACAGTATGAGCAAAACGGCCAGGGATGCGTCCGGATCGCCAAAGCGCCCATAGTGGGTCAAACACCTGTGTCGCAGAGTTGATACAGTATGGCGGGGCCGCTCCGGAGGCGTCCGGATCGCCAAAGCGCCCATAGTGGGTCAACCAGCAGTGTCGCAGAGTTGAACCAGTATGTCTGCCGCGGCCTGGGGGGAGCGGCGGGCGTGGCGGCCGTGGCGTCAGAGGTGGGCCGCGAGCGGTTTCCGGCTGGCGGGGGTTCCGTCGCTATGGCTTGACGGGGAAGGTTGGGCGTGGCGGGAGGCCGGGGGCGAGGGAGGGGGGGTCGGAGTCGGGCAACGGGCGGCGGAGGCGGACGAGGGCGACGGTCTCGTAGGGGTCGGGGATGGCGAGGCGGACGAATGGGCTGGCGGGGCGGGCGAGCTCGACATTGCGCGCGATGGCCAACTGGTGGGAGAGGTCCCAGGTGGGGTCGGCCGCAAAGGTCGGGCGGTCGGGCCTGGGGAGGAAGGCTGGGGAGAGGAGCGGCTCGGTCGCGGTGTCGGGGCTGCGGCCGACGGCGGGCGGGATGAGGGCCATGCGGGGGGGCCTGACGGCGAGGGGGTCGGCGGCACGCTCGACGGGCGGGCTGTCGTGGACGACGCGGAGGCGCAGGGCGAGTTGGATGTCGCTGGGGAGCCAGCGGTGGCCCGGGACCGGCTTGGCGGGCGTGAGGACGACGATGCGCGTGGCGGGGCCAGGGGCGGCGTGTGGGCCGAGCTTCACGGCTACGAGGTCGGCGGAGTCGGGGGCGACGGCCCAGGCGCCGGCGCTGGTGGGGAGGAAGCGGACAGGCCCGGGGACGGTGGCGACGGCGGGGCGGTCGGCGACGGGGCGGAGGGGGAGGCGACCCTGTCGGTCGGCTGGGAGGAGGCGCGGTGCCGTGAGGGCGCCGGCGGGGGGGAGCCAGGGCTTGACGGCGAGGGGGACGAGGGAGCGGGCGGCGGGCTTCGGGGCGGTGGCGGAGGGGGGGAGCGGGGCGAAGGAGGCGCCGCCGGCGGCGGCCAGGGCGTCGTGGCGCGGGATGGGCTGGGTTTCGGGGGCGGCGGCAAAGGAGGAAAGGCAAAGGGTCAGGGCGAACAGCAAGGGGGATGAATGGATGAATGGATGAATGGATGAATGGGAAGAGAGAGGTTTCTGACACCCATCCACCCATCCAATCATCCAATCATCCGCCAAGTTGGCCACGCGTCGGCGCATGTTCATTGAGCCTCGATGATGAGGGTGACGGGGGTGCCTTCGTCGGGGAGGACGTTTTTGTTTACCTCCATGCGGAGGAGGGTGGAGTCTTTCATGGTGAGGTTGGTCTGGAGGACGGTTTCGTCGGTGACGGGGAAGAGGGTGATGAGGGTTCCGCCGAGGTCTGCGCCGTAGGTCTTGAGGGGCTTGTCGGGGTCGGGCTGGCGCATGACGGAGCCTGTGAAGTGCCATTTGAGGGGGGGGAGGGCCTTGCCGGTGCGGCGGTCCACCATCGTGCGTTCCATGGGGAGGAGGCGCGGCTTGCCCTCGACGACGCCAGGGAGGGCGAGGGCGACCTTGACCTCGGGGCCGCGCGGCGGCTCTTCGTCGCCGCGGGCGGGGGAGCCGGGCTTGAGGCCGAAGGCCTCGAGGGCCTTGGCGACGTCGCTGGGCCTGACGTCGAAGACGACGACGGTTTCGTGCGCCTTCTGGCCCTGGGGCGCGGGGTATGTGGCGACGACTTCGAGTGGGTAGATTTCCTGGAGGTTTGGGAGCTTACGGGGGGCGATCCTGCACGGGATTTCGATGCGTCGGCGGGCCTTGTTGACGGTGAAGGTTGGGGCGGCGGCCGCGGCAGCCGACCTGTCGGAGATGCAGACGACGGCGCAGGGCTGCTGGGTGGCGCCAGTGGCCTCGATGTTGCAGGTGGCGAGGTAGAGGTCGCCGCCGTAGACGATGGGGGAGCCGTAGACGGCGCCGGGTGCCTGGACGGCTGGGTCGGCCGCGACGTCGAGGGTCCATTGCACCTTGCCGTCGGCGAGGTTGAGGGCGTAGAGGACGGCCTTGAGGTCGGCGACGTAGGCGGTTCCGCCCGCGAGGGCTGGCCCGGCGAAGAAGGGGTTGGGGGCGAGGAACTCCCAGCGCTGCTGGCCGGACTGGACGTCCCAGGCCCGCACGCGGCCGTCGGTGCAGGTGAAGACGGCGAGGTTGTCCTTGACGGCGATGGAGGCGAGGACGCCGCCTGGCGTGTCGCGTCGCCACCTGACCTGGCCGTTGCCGAGGTCGAGAGCGACGACCTCGCCCTGGGCCTTGGGGATGAGCTTGATGTCGTAGCGGATGGAGCTGCACCCGACGATGACTGTGTTGCCGGCGGCGACGGTTGGTCCGGCCCAGGGGTTGACCTTGAGGGGCTGCTCCCAGACGGGCGCGCCGTCGGCGGCGTTCACGCAGATGATGGCGCGCTTGCCAACCTTGTCCTCCTCGATGTAGGCGGAGGCGATGATGACGCGGTCGGCGGCGACGGCGATTGGGGCGTCAACGTGCCACTTGGCCTCGCCCTGGCGCCAGAGGACCTTGGGGGCGGGCTTGGGAAGGGCGTCCTCGCTCGGGGGGATGGCGAACTGGGGGTCCTTCTTGCGTTCTTCTTCGTAGCGTGCGGAGAGCTCCTTCCAGCGCTGGGCGATGATTTCCTGGATGGCGGGGAAGTCGAGCTCCTTGCCTTCGAGTGTGGCGCGCTTGATGTCGGCGGCAATGACGCCGGCCTCGCCGCCGCCGATGAAGACGCGCCCCTTGTCAATGGCGGGCGGGCATTCGAGGTGGACGAGTTTGCCTGGGAGCGGGAGCTGCCAGAAGGGGCGGGCGGTGTCGGCCTTGAGGGCGTAGAGGATGGCGCCATCGGTCTGGTGCATGCCATCGCCGAACACGATGAGGCCGTCGGCCACGGCGGGCGAGCAGACCATTGGGAGCTTGAGGAAGGGCGCGCGCTTCGTCCAGAGCACCCGCTCGGGCGGGTTGGGGTCGAGGGAGAGGGCGCGGAAGAGGCCGGTGTTGAGGCCGCCGAGGCTGGAGACGAGGAGCGTGCGTCCCTCGGCGACGGGTGAGGCGATGAAGTGCTCCTGGGCCTTGAAGACCCAGAGCACCTTGCCGGCCTTGGGGCCGGGCAGGCCGTCAATGCAGCCGGTGCGCTCTGGGTTGGCGCGGTGGGTGAGCCAATCGGCACGGGAAGAGGAGGAAAGGCAAAAGGCAAAAGTAGAAAGGCAAAAGGCAAAAGGAAGGAAGAGGGAGCCTGCCTCTTCCCTTTTGCCTTTTGCCTTTTGCCTTTTGCCTTTTGCCTTTTCCATCGCCTTGTCTTCTCACTTGCCCTGTGCAACGGTTGCGGCCGCGGGGGTGAGGCGGGCTGGGTTTCCGAGGAAGACGCCGGATTCCTGGCCCTCGTTGTTGAAGATGACGTCGGGCACCTTGTCGCGGTTGAGGTCGAAGGCGGCCACGGCGCGGGTGTTGAAGATGCGGTAGGCGAGGCCGAGGGAGTCGGTGGCGTCGGTGAAGGCGCCGTTGCCGTTGTTCTTGAGGAAGCGGTTGGGGCCGCGCAGGCAGCCGAGGAAGAGGTCGAGGCGGCCGGTGTTGTTGAAGTCGGTCCAGGTGGCGCAGGTGACGTTGCCGAGTGGGAGGGCGAGGTCGCCGGCCTTGGCGGTGACGTCGGTGAAGCGCCCCTTGCCGTTGTTCTTGAGGAGCTTCCCGCCGCCCGGCTGCGGGACGAAGAGGTCGGGCGCGCCGTCGCGGTCGAAGTCGCCGAAGGCGGGCGCGCCCTTGCCTGCCTCGTAGGAGATGGCGGCGAAGATTCGGGCGTCGGCGAAGCCGTTGGGCAGGTTGAAGACGGGCACGCCGCTCTCGGCGCTGTAGAGGAAGTCGGGGCGCCCATCGCAGTTGATGTCGGCCACCGCGAGGTGGTCGCCCTTGAGCTTGCCGGCGATGCCGTGGGCGCCGAGGCCGACCTTGTCGGAGACATCCTCGAAGAGTGGCGGGACGGGCGGGGCGAGGTTCTCTGCTCCGGCGAAGTAGAAGGCCCACTCGCCCATGCCCTGGCAGATTTTCATGAGGAGCTTGTTCTTGCCGGGCTGCATCTTGAGGACGATTTTGGCTTGGTCGGGGGCGCAGGCGCGGTCAACGTTTTCGGCGTGGACCTTCGCCCCGTTGAGCCAGACGGCGAGCCCGTCGTCGCTGCCGAGGGAAACCGGGAGGTCCATCGCCCCGGGGAGGTCGAAGTCGCGGTAGACGTAGACGGCGGCGTCGGCGTTGGACTCCGGGGTGAAGAGGGCGAGGTTGTTCACCTGGCCGTCGGTGAAGTTGCCCTCCTTCCAGGCGACCTTCTGGTTGTTCTTGCCGTGGTATTCGTGCTTGAGGTCAACGCCGCGTTCGGGGGGGTAGACGGCGTCGAAGCCCTTCTTGCCCGTGTTGTCGAACGGGCCGCAGTAGAACCACTTGCTGACCTTCGGGGCGTCGGCCTTGGGGGCCTGGTGGGAGATGTTGCGGAGGAGGCGGAGGCCGCGGAAGCCGTCGGCAAGGAGCACGTCGGGACGCTTGTCTCCGTCGTAGTCAATCCAGGCGGCGGCGAGGGTGTTGTAGTAGTCCTGGCGCGGGAGGCCGGCGGTGACGTCGGAGAACTTGGCCTCGCCCTCGTTTCGGAAGAGCCTGGGGCCGCTGGGGGTGGCGAGGAGGAGGTCGGGCTTGCCGTCGGTGTTGAAGTCGGCCCAGGCCGCGGCGCGCGCGCCCTCGCCGCCCGGGAGAGCGACCTCGTTGAGGGACGCCCCGCCGTTCTGGAGGAGCACCACGCGCCCCGTGCCGTAGAGGCAGAAGTCCGTCTTGCCGTCGCCGTCGAAGTCGGCGGCCGCGATGCCGGCCGCGCCGGGGTCGGTGCGGGCGAGGGAGGAGTAGTGGGTGAAGCCCGGCATGCCCTGGACAGGCCCGAACTCCTCGCCGCCCCAGCCGACGAAGTCGCGCTGGGGGTTGTAGTCCTGGATTTTCAGGCTGGCCTTCATCCTCTGGATTTTGCCGTTGCGGAGGTGGAGCGACGGCTTGTCGTCCACCATGCAGGGGACGATGACCTCCTGGCCGGCGAGCATGGCGGTGACGTATGAGACGAGCCTCTCCGGCTTGCCGGCGTAGGAGCGGAGGAGGAAGGGCTCGGCGTGGCTCATGCCCCACCACTCGCCGGCGTAGATCTGGTACCAGTAGTTGTTGATGCACATCTCGCCTGCGCCGCCGTTGTGGAAGAAGACGGCGTGCTGTCCGACCTCCGCCCAGGCCATGATGTTCTGCCACTCGCGGGGGTGGAAGCCGCCGCGGCCGATGTTGTGCTTGATCAGCTCGCCCGCGTGCGTGCCCTTGATGTCGCGCACCTTGCGGTAGACGACCAGGTTCTTCTCCTTGTCCACGCTCTCCACGCGGACGAGGAGGATGTTGGAGGAGTCGGTGATGACCTTGCCGAGGCTCATGGGGGCCTCGATGTAGGCCAAGGCCGCAGCAGGGATGAGGAGGAGGGCGAGGGCGATTGCCCAAGTGCATTTCGGATTTCGGATTTCGGATTTCGGATTTCTGGAATCCGCAATCCGCAATCCGCAATCCGCGATTGGCAGGTGCATCAGGACTCTCCTACTGTTTCTTGGGCGGGGGCTGGGGCGGCTGGAGGGCGGCCAGGCCCTGCTGGGCCGCCTTGGCCCACTCGGTGTCGGGGTGCTCCTTGACCACGCGCTGCCAGAGCTTGCCGGCCTCGGCCGGCTGGTTGAGGCCCATGTATGCCTGAGCTGCCTGGCAGAGCGCCGGGCCGTTGAGCTCCGGGTAGTCGTAGGTGAATGGCACGGCCAGGAGCGCCCTGGCCGCCTCGGGGAAGTTCTTCTGCTCCAGGCGGCACAGGCCGATCTGGAGCTGGGCCTTGGCGCCGTGGACCGAGACGGTGCGGCGGACGACCTCGCCGTAGTGCTGGACCGCGGGGTCGAACTGCTTCATGGTCTGGAGCGCCCAGGCGAGCTCGAAGCGGCCCTCGTCGTGCCACGGGCTGTTGCCGCCGAAGCGGCCGACGAGTTGTTCGTAGCTGGCCCGCGCCTGGTCCCACTGCCCGGCCTGGGCGAAGGCGTGGCCGAGGCGCAGCAGCGCGCGGTCCGAGATGCCGGGGATGTTGTGGAACTCGCCCCGGTCGCGGAACACGAGGAGCTGCTCGACCGCCTTGCCCCAGTCCTTCGTCAGGATGAACGCCTCGCCGGTGAGGTAGCGGAGCTCGCCCTGGAACGGCGTGGCCTGGTTCTTCGCCACGGCCTGAAGCTGGCCCATGGCCGACTTCGCGTCGCCCTTCGCAAGCAGCACCACGGCCAGCCGCAGCCGCGTCCGCTCCGCGAGCTCCAGCGACGGGTTCTTCTCCAGGTTCGTGGCGAGGAGCTCGAGGGCGCCGTCGTGGTTCCCCCTCTGGCAGAGCAGTTCGGAGAGCTCGAGGCGGGCCTGGATGCCCAGCGGCGTCTCTGGCCCCGCCGCGATGAGCTTGCCGTAGGCGTCCTGGGCCAGCTTCTCGGCGGGCTGGACGGGGACGGCGGCGAGCGGGACCTCGGGCGCGCGGAGGTCGGCGGGGTTGATTGGCGCGGCCTCCTTGCCGAGCTTGGCGAGGGCCTTCTCGACGGCGGCGCGCTGGAGCTTCATCCGCGCAGCCTCCACCTCGGCCTCCGCCAGCACGCGGTGGCACCAGGCAAGCTCGTAGAGCGCGCGGAGGTGGGCCTCGGAGCCGGCCGCACCCTTCGCAAGCTCGGCCGACTGCGCGTTGAGGAACTCGACCGCCTGGGCTATGCCCTTGTAGCTCCCCTCGATGGCGGAGCGGGCGTTGTTGATCTCCTCGGGCTTGGCGCCCGGCTTGGCGACTGCGGCCTTCGCGGCGGCGAGGGCGGCCACCAGCTCCTCGCGGCGGCACTGGGCGGCGCGCCACTGGGCGTTCGCCGCCTCGGGCCGCCCGCCGTACTCCTTGGCCACGCCCTCGAAGAGGGCGCGGGCCTCGGGCAGCTTGCCCGACTCCTTGAGCGTCAGGGCGTGCTCGTAGCGCAGGAGCGGCACCCACTCCGCGCGGGACGGGTCCTGCTTCAGCCGCTCCTCGTGCTGGCCGCGGCACTCCTGCATCAGCTTCTCGGCCTCCGCCGCGCGGTTCTGCGACCGCATGAGGCTCGACAGGCGGACGATGGCCAGCGGCGCCACAGGGTGGTTGCGGAACGGGTCGCCCCGGAAGCGCCCGAGCTCGTTCATCGCCCCGCCCGGGTCGCCCATCAGGGCGATGCACTTGGCCCGCTCGAAGGCCACGGACGGTATGCCGGGGTCCTGCTGGTACTGCTGCATGAAGCTCTCGTAGACCTGCCGGGCGGCCTGGAGGAGCTTCTGGCGCTCGGCCGGCTCGACGAGCATCGTGCCGATCCGCTGCTGGCAGTAGCCGAGCTTCAGGATGGCGTCGGGCGCCTGCGGGCTCTTCGGGTTGCCGGCCACGAAGCCCTCGAGGAGCTTCGCCGCGCGCTCCGCCTGCTCCATCAGCTTCGCCGCACCGAGGGCGTCCTCAGCCTCAGGCGGCAGCGTGCGGATAAGGCAGTCGGCAAGCACGTACGACACTATCGCAAGGTCGCCCGTCCGCTCCATCTCCGGGATGCTGCTGAGGACGGCGATGGCCTCGGGGAACTGGCCCAGGCGGTAGTGCGCGGCGGCCATGCCGTGCTTCGCAAGGTTGGCGTGCTGGAACTCCGGGAACTGCTTGAGGAGGCGCTGGTAGCGGGCGATGGCCTCGGTGAACTGCTTGGTGAGCTCCTCGCGGCTGGCGCGGCCGGCCTCGGCCGCGGCCGCCGAGGCGGCCATGAACGCATTCTCGGCCATCCTGAACAGCACCGCGGGCAGGAGCGTGCCCTTCGGGAATTGCTGCTCGAACTTCTTGGCCGCATCGTCCGACTCGCGGTACATGCCGGCGAGGTGGAGGGCGGTCACGCGGCGCTGCATGGCCTCCTCCGCCCTGTCGGGATTGAGCTTCTCGTTCAGCACCTGCTCATAGGTCTGGGCCGCCTCGCGGAACATCTTGGCGAGCTGCTGCGTGTCGGCCATCTCCAGCAGGATGTCGCCGCGTCGGACCCGTGCGGCGGGGTCGTGCTGGGCGAACTGGTTGGCGCGCTCGGCGGCGCGGCGCATGGTCTCGATGCCCGCCTTCACCGCCTGGTCGTATGCCTGGGGGTTGGCGGGGTCGGCGCTCCCCACCTGGCAGCGCCCGAACCACCAGAGCGCCTGGTCGGCCAGGCTCGGGTGCTCGCAGAGGGGCTGGAGGTTCTTCACCGCCTCGGGCCAGGTGCGCAGTTGCATCTGGCAGAAGCCCACGCGGAGCTGCACCTCGGGGATGAAGGGCAGCTTGGGGAACTGCGTCAGCAGCGCGTTGAAGCCGGCCAGGGCCTCCGCGAACCGGCCGTCCTCCGCCTGGATGAGCGAGAGGTAGAAGAGCGCGCGCAGCACGTGCTCGGGCGGCGGGGCGCTCACGAGGGCCTGGAGGAACTCGCGCTGGTCGGGCCTGAGCGCCGCGGGGTTCTGGAGGGCGGCCTGGGCCGCCTTCTTGTGCTCGTCGTAGGCGGCGACCACGGCCCTATATTGCGTCGCCGCCTCGGGACGCTCCTCGCTCATGTGATGGCTGCGGGCCAGCAGGTAGCGGGCGTGGATGCCGAACTCCTGCTGGAAGGGCGCGAGCTGGGAGAGGGCGCGGCCCGCCGCCGCGTAGTCGCGCAGCGCGAACTTCGCGTAGCCCAGGTGATAGAGAGCCAAAGGCCGATAGCGGGTTTTGCCCACCGCCGCATCGGCGATGAACGCCTCGGCAAGCTCGTTCGCCTCCTTGAACCTGTCAGTCCGCAGCATCATCTCGCACTGGTCGCAGCGCGAGCGCGCCGCCCAGTCGAGCTCGGGCGGGGGCGGGGCGTCGGCCGCAGCGGGCGCCTTCACGCGGGCCAGGAAGCTCGCCGCCGCCGCCGCGAAGCTCTTGGCCGCCTCATCGAACTGCTGGCGCGCCTGGTTGCGGAAGTTCGGCGCCTCGTTCGGCTTCGCCTCAGCCTCCGCGAGAAACCGGTAGCCCATCCCGCGCCGCGCCACGCCCAGGTAGTGCTGCGCGTAGGGCAGGTCGGGGAACTGCGCCTGCCCGGCCACCTGCCCAAGCTCGTTCGCGGCGTTCTGGAAGTCCCGGGCCGGCCCCTCCAGCAGGGCGAGAGCCATCCCATAGCGTGCCGAGGTCGCCTCGCGGTGGCCCCCGAAGCGCTGGAGGAACTCGCGGAAGCGCTCGATGGCGAACGGGTAGTTCTGCTCGTTGTACGCCTTGCGTGCGCTGTTGAGGACGAGCATCGCCTGCTCGTCCTGGCTCAGCTCGCCCGCCAGTGCGGGCGCAAGGGCCGCCGCAAGGCCCACGAACACCGCAAGACACACCATCCTCCCGGGGGCAGGCAAATGGGGCATGACGGACGTCTCCGCGCTCACTGGACCGGCAGTCACGGCAAACCCTGATCTAACCATTTTTCCCAGCAGATTACAAGGGCCAATTGCGTCGCTTGGCGCATGGAACTGTAATTTCCTGTAACCCACTACGTCAGTCCCAGCTCCGCCCGTCGCTCATTGCCACCCACGCCCATTGGCTTGCCGGGCATCAGGTGAGGCCCCCAAGCAGCGCCCCTGGCCCCCTGGCGGTGGGCAAGTAGCCGCCGCGCACGGGGGGGAACTGCGGACCGCAGAAGTCTTGCGCAGTTGTTCAACTCCGCAACTCATTCTTGGGGGACAACCGATGGAAGAGGTGATTGTCCGTGTCCTTCGCGCCGTGGCATGCTTCACGAGGCTACGCCTGGTCGAACGCCTCATGTCCTGCGGCGAGCTCACGCCGTCTCAACTCGCCCGCGACCTGCGGGTATCGCGGGACCTCGTCTCCGCCCATCTCGCAAGGCTCTCCGCCGCAGGGCTCATCAGGCGCCGACGGTCTGGCGCGCGCTGCTTCTGCCGGGCTGACTCGCCCTACGGCGAGCACACTCTCAGCGGCGCGATTGCAGCCTGGCTGCGGACGGCCCTCGCTGCGGATCCGGCGAACCCGGTGAGCGCTCCGGCCGCTGCGCGCACCCAGACCGCGCCCCCCGAGGCACATCGGGTCGTCTTCCAGGCCGCCACGGCGTTCACCAGCCCCCGCCGCCTCCAGATCCTCCGTCGGCTCGCGCGGGGAGGCCGGGTGCACGGCAAGGCCCTCAGCAACGACTTGAGGATGTCAGCCACAGCGCTGAGCCGACACCTCGACAAGCTGATTCGCCGCGGTTACGTGTCCGTCGCGCGCGCTGGGCGTGGCCTCCTGTACACGCTTCTCCCCGCGGGGAGCACACCCCACCACGCGCGGCTTCTCGAAATCGTCAAGACCCACTGGGAAAAACGAGTGTCCCGGAGTTGAACAACTCCGCAATCCATCGTGCGGCCCTGTGCTCCCTCGCAGGGAGCCCGCCCCGCCACGGCTCCGCCCCTGCCGAGCCAGCGCCGGAGAGGCGCGCGCCTCCGTCCTGCCTCTTCCGCCGATCCCCGGAGCAGGGGACGATGATCCCGGAGTTGAACAACTCCGCAATCCATCGTGCTGCCCTGTGCTCCCTCGCAGGGAGCTCGCCCCACCACCGGCTCCGCCCCTGCCGACGGAGCGCCGCGGAGCATGCGCGCCTCCCACCTGCCCGCTCAGCCGGGCCCCGGGGCAGGGGACGATGATCCCGGAGTTGAACAACTCCGCAATCCATCATGCTGCCCTGTGCTCCCTCGCAGGGAGCTCGCCCCGCCACGGCTCCGCCCCTGCCGACGGAGCGCCGCGGAGCATGCGCGCCTCCCACCTGCCCGCTCAGCCGGCCCCCGGGGCAGGGGACGATGATCCCGGAGTTGAACAACTCCGCAATCCATCGTGCGGCCCTACGCCCCCTTGCACGACGCTCGGCCCGCCACCGGCTCCGCCCCTGCCGACGGAGCGCCGCGGAGCATGCGCGCCTCCCACCTGCCCGCTCAGCCGGTCCCCGGGGCAGGGGACGATGATCCCGGAGTTGAACAACTCCGCAATCCATCGTGCTGCCCTGTGCTCCCTTGCAGGGAGCTCGCCCCGCCACCGGCTCCGCCCCTGCCGAGCCAGCGCCGGAGAGGCGCGCGCCTCCGACCTGCCTCTTCCGCCGATCCCCGGAGCAGAGACGATGATCCCGGAGTTGAACAACTCCGCAATCCATCATGCTGCCCTG
>VGYW01000253.1 GCA_016872875.1 Planctomycetota bacterium
ACGTGGTGTTGCCCGCGACCCTGGGGGCTTGCTTTGGTCATTGAGCATTCCGGGCTTGGAGATTGTTTGGTGCTTGGCGTTTGGCTCTTGGGATTTCCCGCATTTCGTGAGAAATGCGGGCTAGGGCATCCGAGCTCCTCGCCGAGGCACGCGGCACCCTCGTCGCCGAGAAGGAATACCCGCCCGAGCGCGACGTGAGCGGCGAGCCGCCACGCATCGGCGTCTTCGTCTGCCACTGCGGCATCAACATCGCTGGCGTCGTCAACGTCGAAGAGGTCACTGCGTTCGCCAAGTCGCTCCCCGGCGTGGTTCACGCCGAGCGGGGCCTCTACACCTGCTCGCAGGACAACCAGCAGCGGATCAAGCAGACGATCAAGGACCGCGGCCTGAACCGCATCGTCATCGCCTCGTGCACGCCGAGGACGCACGAGGCGCTGTTCCAGGACACGATCCGCGAGGCGGGGCTGAACCCGTTCCTGCTCGAGTTCGTGAGCATCCGCGAGCACTGCTCGTGGGTGCACATGGGGGACCGCAAGCGCGCTACGCGCAAGGCGGAGGAGCTGGTCTCGATGGCAGTGGCCAAGGCGCGGCTGCTGCGGCCCGTGCGCCGAACGTCGTTCTCCGTCAGGAAGGACGCGCTCGTGGTCGGCGGCGGCATCGCCGGCATGACCGCCGCGCTCTCGCTTGCCGACCAGGGCTTCAAGGTCCACCTCGTCGAGAAGGAGGGCGAGCTTGGCGGGAACCTCCGAAAGCTCCACTCCACCCTCTCCGGCGATGACCCGCAGGAGCTCCTCCGCTCCGCCATCGCGCGGGTCCAGGCCTGCGACAAGATCACCGTCCACCTCCGCACCCGCGTCCGCGAGCTCGCCGGCTACGTGGGCAACTACAAGACCATCATCGCCAGCACCAACGGCGACCCCGGCGAGACCCTGATCGAGCACGGGGCGGTGGTGGTGGCCACCGGCGCAGCCGAGCGCGAGACCGACGAGTACCTCCGCGGGCGCTCCGAGCGGGTCATCACCCAGAAGGAGCTCGAGGCCAAGCTGGCCGACGAGGCCGGAAGGACCGCGCTCGCCTCCGCGAAAACCGTCGCCATGATCCAGTGCGTCGGCTCGCGCGAGGAGGGCAGGATGTATTGTAGCCGCGTCTGCTGCGCCAACGCGATCAAGAACGCGCTGGCGATCAAGGCGCTCAATCCCGAGACCACCGTGGTCGTCTTTTACCGCGACGTGCGCACCTACGGCTTCCGCGAGGAGTTCTACCAGAAGGCGCGCGAGCAGGGCGTCGTCTTCGTCCGCTACGAGCCCGACGCCAAGCCGAAGGTCGTTGACGTGGGCGGGGCCTCTGTGCCCCGCGGGGGACAGAGCCCCCGCCCACAGGACGGAGCCCCGCTCCAGGTCGAGGCATTCGACCCGGTCCTGGGCCAGAAGCTGCGGCTGGAGGTTGACTGGCTGGCCTTGAGCACGGGCATCGCCCCCGGGGCCGAGAACGGCGAGCTGGCCAAGGCGCTCAAGGTGCCGCTCGACCAGGACGGCTTCTTCCTCGAGGCGCACATCAAGCTGCGCCCGGTGGACTTTGCGACGGACGGCGTGTACCTGTGCGGGCTGGCCCACTCGCCGAAGTTCGTGGGCGAGGCGATCTCGCAGGCCCGCGCCGCGGCGGGAAGGGCCGCCACGCTCCTCGCCCGCGACACCGTGCAGGGCAAGGGCCGGACGGCGGAGGTCAGGGAGCGGTTGTGCGCGGGCTGCGGGGTGTGCGTCGCCGCCTGCCCCTACGATGCGCGCGAGATCGACCCCGCGAAGCGCATCGCCCGCGTCGTCGAGGTCCTCTGCCAGGGCTGCGGGGCGTGCGCCGCGGCGTGCCCCAACGCCGCCACGAAGCAGGTGGGCTTCGCCAAGGAGGAGATCATGGCCGCGGTTGATTCGCTGGCCTAGTTTGGAGCAGACCAATGGCCGAAGAATTTGAACCCAGGGTGGTGGCCTTTCTGTGCAACTGGTGCTCATACGCCGGGGCCGACCTGGCGGGCACCTCGCGCATGCAGTACCCGCCCAACGTGCGGATCATCCGGCTCATGTGCAGCGGCGGGCTGGACCCGATGTACGTCTATCGCGCCCTGCTCGGGGGCTGCGACGGCGTGCTCATCGGCGGGTGCCATCCCGGCGACTGCCACTACACGAACGGGAACTACAAGGCCCGCCGCCGGGTGGCCGTGCTCAAGGCCATCTTGCGCGAGCTGGGCCTCGACGACGACCGGGTGTGGCTGCGCTGGATCAGCGCCAGCGAGGGGAGCCGTTTCGCCGAGACCATTCGGGAGGTCGTGGCGCATCTGAAGGAAAAGGGGCCGAGCCAACTGGCTCGCGCCTGGGCGGTCTAATGTCTGGAGAAACAACAGTGGCCGCTATCGAGGTCAAGGACGGAAACCCCCTGGGCGCGATTCGGGAGCTGTTGCGCTCCCTCATGAGCCGAGGGGTGGTCGGAGCTCTCCTGGTGCCCGAGGAGACCCCGTCGGGCAAGGCGGTGGTTCACACGCTCGTGCGCGACCCCGCGCGGCTGGACGTTGCGAACCCGCTGGCCCCGGTCTTCGGGGTGAACGCGGCGCGCATCGTGGTGAAGATGTGCGCGCGCCAACTGGCCAGGTCGCCCGCCGAGGCTGCCGTGGCCCAGGTGGGCGCGGCGGTCGCCGCATCCGCCGGCGGAGCGCAGGCCCACGACGTGGGCGGGGCCTCCGCGCCCCGCGACGACCAGGAGAAGCCCGCGCCAGAAAAGCAGCCGGCGGCGCCCCCCACCGGCCTCGTCCTCAGGCCGTGCGAGATTCGGGCACTCGTCGAGCTCGTCAAGCTCCAGCAGGCCACCCTCGACCCCTTCCTGGTCATCGGGGTGGATTGCTGGGGGACCTACTCGGTGAAGGACTACGCGGCGAAGGCCGAGAAGTGCGCTCAGGGCGCTTCCGTGACCGCCGAGTTCCTCAAGCAGATGGCGGGCGGAAGCCTTCCGGCCGACCTCCGCAGCGCGTGCCAGGCCTGCCGGCGTCCTGCGCCCACCTTCGCCGACATCGCCATCCAGCTCATCGGCGAGGACGTCTCGCGCAAGATCACCGTGCGCGCGCAGACCGAGAAGGGCAAGGCCGCCCTGGCCGCCGCCGGGCTCGAGGAGTCCCCCGAGAACCCCGAGCGCGCCGCCGCACTGGAAAAGCTCGCCGCGGCCAAAGACCAGGCCGCCAAAGAGGGCCAGTTCAACTTCCTCGAGCTCATCGAGACGCTGTGCATAAACTGCCACAACTGCCGCGAAGTCTGCCCCATCTGTTACTGCCGGCAGTGCGCCTTCGACGGGCCGGTCTTCGCCTACACGATGGACAAGTATCTTACCTGGTCCGGTAAGAAGGGCGCCCTGAGCATGCCGCCCGACAAGTTGCTCTTCCACCTCACGCGGATGAGCCACGTGGCGACCTCGTGCGTGGCCTGCGGCCAGTGCGAGGCGGCCTGCCCCAGCGGCATCCCGCTCGGGAGAATCTATCGGCGGATTTCGGCTGCGGCACAGGAGGCCCTTGGCTACGAGGCGGGCCGCAGCCTGGAGGATGAACTTCCTCTCGCGACCTTCCGGGAAACCGAGCTGGCGGTCGTCGAGAGCTGACCTCAGGAGAATCTCTGATGTCGGAATCAACTACAGGCGTCCAGGAAGCCAAGGCGGAGGCCCCGCCGCGTCCGCCCCAGGCCGAGGAAGACGAGGTGGTGGTGAGCCACCTCGACCTGCGGTTCCGCGACGAGATAGCGAGCCATCCCGGGGGCGAGAACATCCGCCGCTGCTTCGCCTGCGGCACCTGCGCCGCAGGCTGCCCCGTGACCGACGTGGACAGCCGCTACAACTGCCGCCGCATCATCCGCCAGATACTCTTCGGCCTTCGCGAGGAGGTCCTCTCCTCGCCTCTCATCTGGATGTGTCTGGTCTGCTACCGGTGCTACGTCCGGTGCCCCCAGAAGGTGAACTTCACCGACATCATGCGGGTGCTGCGCTACCTGGCCGTGAAGGAGAACCGGGTCTCTGCCGACACGTTCGAGCGGATCGCCGAGCTCGACCGCTTCTCGCAAGCGGTGCGGCGCGACCTTATCAACGGCCTCTTCGAGAAGAAGGGCCTCTCGCTCGACGAGCTCGAAGCCCGCGTGAGCCAGGCCCTCAAGCAAGGAACCGCGTAGGAGACGGGCTGAAGCCCGCACTACAAACGAAGATACGGGCTGAAGCCCGCACTACGAACTCAGTAGGAACCGGCTCGTGGACAAGCAGAAGGAAACAACCGAGGACGTGAAGAGCTTCCGTGACCTCGAGCGCGAGGTCATCGAGCGGGGACTCTGTGGGCGGTGCGGCGGCTGCGCCTCGTTCTGCTCCGCCGACGAGATGAACGCGCTGGCGTTCGACCGCGCGGCCGGGCCGCGACTGGTCCACGAGGAGAACTGCCTGAAGTGCGGCATCTGCTACCTCATCTGCCCGCAGATCAAGGCGCTCGACGGCGAGCTGCGCGAGCGCTACGGCTGGACCGCCCCGATTGGCCCCTGGCGCACCATCGGCTCGGCACGCACCACCGAGCGCCAGGTGGCCGAGGTGTGCACCGACGGCGGGGTTGTTACCTCGCTGCTGCGCTGGGCGCTCGAGAGGCGCTTCATCCAGGGCGCACTCGTCTCGAGGAAGGCCGGCCCCTTCGCACGCCAGCCCTTCCTCGCCACGGACCCCGATGAGCTCATCGAGGCGGCAGGCTCCCACTTCGACGAGGTGGAGCACCTGGGCGACTTCGGCAAGAGCTACTCCACCTACTCGCCGACGATCCAGGAGATGAAGAGGATCGGCCAGAAGCGGCTCGACCGCATTGCGCTCGTCGGCACGCCCTGCCAGGTCTACACCGTCCGAAAGATGCAGAGCCTCAGCATCGTCCCGGCCGACTCGTTAGTGCTGACGATTGGGCTGTTCTGCATGGAGAACTTCTCCTTCGGCGACAAGGCGGGCGCCGTTCTGGAGAAGAAGCTCGGCTTTCGCCTAAGCGAGGTCGAGAAGCTCAACATCAAAGACGACGTGATCATGACCCTGGGCGGTGGCGAGGTGGCGCACGTGCCATTCGAGGCGCTCGACGAGGTCGCGCGCCCGGCCTGCATGGCCTGCCCCGACTTCGCGAACGACTTCGCCGATGTGTCCGTGGGCGGCCTCGGCTCGCCCGACGGCTACACGACGACGGTGGTGCGGACGGGGGCGGGGCAGAAGATGTACAACGGCGCCCGGCACGACGGCGTGCTCCGGGAGCTGCGGTTCCGCGACAAGGAGCGGGCGAAGGTGCACCGCACCGAGCTGATGGCCAAGATCACGGCGTTCGTCCGCAGGAAGAAGGCTCGCGCCCGCGCGACCCTCGCGGCCATTGCCACGGCGTGAGCAGGAGAGCAAGATGAGTGGATGAAGGGATGGGTGGATGTGTGGATGAATGAAAGAGAAGGCGCTCGTCCTTCTTGCATTCATCCAATCATCCATTCATCCAATCATCCCCTTTGGTTGGGCGAGCGGGCTATTGAGGAGTTCGAGGATGGACCACAAGGCGGTCATGGTGGTCGGCGGCGGCATCGCCGGCATCCAGGCGGCGCTCGACCTCGCCGAGCTGGGAGTCGAGGTCTTCCTCGTCGAGCACAAGCCGAGCATCGGCGGCCGCATGGCGCAGCTCGACAAGACCTTCCCGACCAACGACTGCGCCATGTGCATCCTCAGCCCCAAGCTCGTCGAGGCCGGCGCCAACCCCAACGTCCGCATCATCGCCAACGCCGACGTCGAGGCGGTCGAGGGCGGCCCTGGCGGCTTCCGCGTCCGAGTCCTCAAGCGCGCCCGCTACGTGGACGAATCGCGCTGCACCGGCTGCGGCGTGTGCATGAGCAAGTGCCCGGTCCGCATCCCCGACGAGCACAACAAGGGCCTCGGATTTGGCTGGGGCCAACCGCCGTATTGGGCAACATCATGAGCTGGCTGAGGACGATGCGCCTCATTCCCCAGGAGATACCCGGCCCTATGGCCGCGGTCTATGAGTGGATTGCCGCGCCCGGCCTGGCGCGCTTCCACCGCGGGGTGGCCACCGAGGCCGCCTCGTTCCTCGCGCGGGGCCGGGTGCTCGACGTCGGCACCGGGCCTGCGCACCTGCTCGTGGAGCTGGCCCGGCTCAACCCGGACCTGGAACTGGTCGGACTGGACCTGAGCCGGCAGATGTTGCGGATCGCGAGAAGGGTCGTGGCACGCGCGCCGGGCATGCGGGCCGCGCTCGTTCGGGGCGACGTCGAGGCCCTCCCCTTCGCCGATCAGACCTTCGACCTCGTCGTGAGCACCTCGTCGCTGCACCACTGGCGCAACCCCGCGCGAGGCATCCGGGAGTGCTTCCGCGTGACGGCCCCCGGCGGCCAGTGCTGGATTTGCGACCTGCGCACCGACGTGCCGGTGCGTACGATCGCCGAGCTCGCCGCCGGCGGGCGCCTCCGGCGGATGGTGTCGGGCCTGCTCTTCAAGTTCCACGGCGTACGGCCCGAGGAGTTCGACGCCGCCACCGTGGCCGGCTGGCCGCGGCGGGCGTGCTGGCGTTCACCGCAGTCGGCCGCCTTCTCCTCGGGCTGCGGTTCCCCGTGGCCCCATTCGTCCTCATCGCTCTCGGCATCGGCCTCTACAACGCCTACTTCCTCTTCCTGAGCCGCAGGGGGCCGCGCGACCGGCGCGGGGCCGCGCGCTTCGCCGGCCTCCAGGTGGTCGCGGACCTCCTCGCGCTGACGGCCCTGATGCACTTCGGCGGCGGGATCGAGAACCCGTTCATCTCCTACTACCTCTTCCACACCATAATCGCCGCGGTGCTCCTGCCCTGGCGCAGCGTGATGCTCCAGGTCGTCTTCGCCTCAGCATGCATGGTGGGGCTGGCGTTCGCGGAGCTCTCCGGCCTCCTGCCCCATCGGCACATCGAGGGCCTGCTCGCCGTCGAGCACTACGACGACTGGAAGTTCGTGATGATCACCCTCGCGGCGTTCGTGACCACGCTGGGCGTGGCCGCGTTGCTCGCCGCCTCGCTCTCGGAGCGGCTCCACGAGCGGGAGAAGGAGCTCGAGCGCGCCAACGCGGAGCTTGCCGAGCAGGACCGCGTGCGGTCGCAATACGTCATGCGGGTGGCCCACGACGTCGCCGAGCCTGCCGGCATGGTCACCAGTTGCCTGAAGGTAGTCACCCAGGGCCTCGCCGGCAACATCCCGGAGAAGGCGCTCGACATGGTCCGCCGGGCCGAGCAGAAGAGCGAGTGCCTGGGGCACCTCGTGAGGGACCTCCTCAGCCTGTCGCGGATCAAGGCGGCGAAGAAGCTCGTGAAGGCCCCGGTGGACCTGGCGGAGACCGTCGAGCAGGTCATCGAGGAGCTCCACCCGCGCGCGGCGGCGAAGAACCTCGAGGTCGTGTCGGAACTGCCCGACGGCCTGCCCCCGGTCTACGGCAACCCCGAGGCGCTTCACGAGCTCTTCAACAACCTGGTCACCAACGCGGTGAAGTACACCCCAGTGGGCGGCCGCGTGGCGGTTGCCGCGGCCAACGGCGGCGAGAAGATCACCGTCCACGTGCAAGACAACGGCGTGGGCATCCCCCCCGACGCGCTCCCGCACATCTTCGAGGAGTTCTACCGCGCCGACAACGTTCGGACCGAGGCGACGGGCGGGACCGGGCTCGGGCTGTGCATCGTGAGCCAGATCCTCAAGGCCCACGACGGCACCATTCGCGTGGAGAGCCAGGAGGGCAAGGGCACCACCTTTTCGTTCACCCTGCCCGTGGCGAGAGAGGCCTATGCGTAGAAAGGTGCTCCTGAACGCGCCGGCCGGGAACCTGCCCTCGCTGATTGCGGCGGTGGCTGCCGGCGCAGACTCCATCTACATCGGGTTCCGCTCGCCCACCAACCTGCGGAACCTTCCGGGGCTGAACTTCTCCCTCGAAGAGGCCGCCGAGGGCGTCCGCTTCGCCCACAGCCGAAACGTCGAAGTCTACGTCACGGTGAACACCTATCCGCTCGACCCTCAGCTTGCCGCCTGCCTGGAGGCCGTGGATGACGCCGCGGACATCGGCGCCGACGGCGTCATCGCCGCCGACTGGGCGGTGCTCGACCACGCCAAGGCCCGACATCCCCGCCTCGGGCTTCACCTGAGCTGCGTGGCTGGGGCGGCCGATGCCGAGGCCATTCGCTTCTATGCCCAGGCCTTTGGCGTCACCAACGTCATCCTCCCCCGCGTCCTCACCCTCTCCCAGATTGCCGCTCTCCGCGCCCAGACCGATGTCGCCCTGGAGGTCCTGGCCTTTGGAGTCCTCTGCGCCAACTACGATGGCCGCTGCTGCCTGTCGTCGTTCATCACGGGCCGGAGCGCGCACAGTGCCGGGGCGTGCGCCCCGGCGGAGCTCGTCGAGCTGGCCGAGCAGGTCGGGCGCCCGGTCGCCATCTCCGGCGCCTGCCTCACGGCGCGCGCGCTGGGCCGCGAGAGGGACGGGTGTGGGACGTGCTGCCGACGCTACCCGGATGGGATGGTCCTGGAGGCTGGGGCGCAGCCCATCTTCCGCATCGAGGGGCCTCAGACCCTCTCGGCGCAAACCTGGTGCCTGGTGGAGCACCTCGGTGCGCTGGCGCGTGCTGGGGTGGACACCGTGCGGGTGCTGCCGCAACTGAGCCACACGGGGCGCATCGTGAGGCTGTACCGGGAGGTGCTGGACCATTGCAGGGCGTGCTCGGATGCCCTCGGAGAGCTGCGGGCGCTGTCGCCCGAGCAGCTCTGCAACGGCTGGCTTCTTGGAAAGGCGGGGTGGGTATATGAATCGTCCAACTAGCGATGTGATCCGCAGCGTGAGGCGCCTGATCGCGACGGTGAACCGGGACCCCGGCTTCGTCGCCCAGGTCGCGGAGGTCGGCCCCACGACCCTCGTCGTGCGGGCCACGGACACCGGGCGCGCGCTCAGGATCGTGCTCGACGCCCAGGGCGCGCAGGCCCACGCATATGGCGGCGAACCCTTCGACGTCGAGGTCCGCGCCACCGAGCGGGTCCACCAGGCCATCTTCTTCGGCGAGATGGACCCCGACGCCGCCTTCTTCGCCGGAAGAGTCCGCATCAGCGGCTCCATCCTCAAGGCGTTTCGCATCAAGAACAGGTTCCTCGGCCTCCTCCAGCAGCATCTGGCCACCGGCGCCGAGCTCCTCCAGGGGCAGGCCTTGGGCATCGAATGAACAGGGGACCTTGACACAGGAGAGAAGCCCATGGAGCCCGCACTGAAGCGTGTCCTGGTTGTGGACGACGACGAGACGACCCTGGCGCTTGTTCGCGCAACGCTGGACGAGGGCAAGTTCGAGGTTTCCGGAGCCAGCGACGGCATGGCCGGGTTCACGCGCGCCCGCGCCGAGCGGCCCGACCTCATCATCCTCGACGTCCTCATGCCGCGTCAGGTCGGCTTCTACACCCTGCGCGACCTGAAGACCGACCCCGCGACCAGGCACATCCCCGTCGTCATGCTCACCGCCGTCAGCAAGGTCGTCGGCATGCACTACTCCAGCGACGACATCGCCGAGTTCCTCGGCATCGAGCCGAACGTCTTCCTGGAGAAGCCCGTGGACCCGCTGCGTCTGCGCGAGATCGCCGATGAGCTCGTGAGCGCGTCTGAATAGGGGCAGCCCGCCTAGGAGAAGTGAATGAGGCCTATGTTCAGAAAGCTCCTTTGGTTCTTCGGCGTCACCCGGGCCGATGGCGAGAAGGGGCGCATCAGGCTGCGCCGGCGCTTCTACGTCTGGCTCGCCGTCCTTCTCTTCTTCGGCGGGGGCGGCACCTTCTTCTACTTCAGCAGCAAGTCGTGGTTCTGCGCCACCTGCCACGTCATGCGCCCCTACGTCAGATCCTGGCGCGAATCCGTCCACGGCCAGAAGGGCGTCGAGTGCATCGAGTGCCACTTCCCGCCCGGCTTCCGCAGCGGCGTGGCCGCCAAGTTCCACGCCCTGGCACAGTTCGCCGCCTACATCACCGGCACCTACTCGACGAAGTTCCGCGCGGAGATCGACGATGCCTCCTGCCTCCGCTCCGGCTGCCACGACACGCGGCTCCTCGAGGGCAAGGCCACCTTCAAAGGCGTCCACTTCGACTCCGTCCAGGGTGACGGCCGCGTCCCCAAACAGGTCTGCCTCGGTTGCCACACCGAGCCCGACCGTCTCGCGAAATACGACGACCACGAATTCATGCACAAGAACCACGTGACGGACCACAACGTGGAATGCTTCCACTGCCACTCCGAAATCCGCCACGGGCGCAACCCCGAGCCAGAGCCCTCCGACCCCACCTGCAACCGCTGCCACACGGGCAAGCACGACTACACGGCCCAGCTCTACCGCGGCACCGGCGCACGGGGCGTCAAGGACAAGCCGAGCGCCATGTGGGCCGCAAAGGTCCAGTGCATCGCCTGCCACCAGTTCCCAGGCGGCATCCCCGGCCACGCCCCACGCGCCACCTACGAGGCCGGCGAGAAAGCCTGCGTCGAATGCCACGGCAAGGACGTGGAGGGCATGCTGGCGTCCTGGCGGGAGGACGTTGCGAAGGCGCTGAAGAAGGCGGCCGACGACCTTGCGAAGGCCACGGCGACCGTCCAGGCGCGCCCAAGCCCCCAGGCCGAACAACTCCTGGCCGACGCCCGCCACAACCTCGAGCTGGTCCAGTACGGCAGGGGAGTTCACAACCTCGACTACGCGGTGGCCGTCCTGAGAGCCGTCTCCGCCAACGCCGCAAAGGCCTGCGATGCCAATGGGGAGGGAAAGTGAGCGCCGTGGACCACCTGCGGCCCGAATGCTCATCTCACCGTCGTGGTCCGCCGAGTCGCATGGCGGACCGCGGGAAACGCGCGACCCGACTTGACGCGGAACGGGGTATCTGTAAAATTGTAAGCAGACGATCAAGGGCCGGCACATGGAAGACTGCAAGGAGATTGGGAATGTCCGTTGAGCGTGAAGCCAGCTCAGGAAAGCGCACGGTCGGCCGCACGGGAGCGCCCGCGCGGAAGAAGTCGTGGCAGACCCCCGCCCTGGAGGATGTCTCCGGCAAGGTCATGGCTCAGCCCTACATCCGGTTCACCTGAGAGCCCGCCGCATGCGGTTCGCCGACCACGTGAAGTGGCGCTCCGAGAAGTTCGGGGCCGTCGTCTTCGACACCCTGAACGAGAGGGTCTACGTTACTAACGAGACCGGGAAGGAGATTCTGCGCCTGCTCTCCGAGGGCTGTGAGGCCCCCGCCATCGTCGAAAGCCTGCGGGAAGGCTACGAAGGCGACCCAGGCCAGATCGACCGAGAGGTCAGTGAGTTCCTTGGCGGCTTGCGCTCGGCCGGCTTCTTGGAGACAGCATCGGAGAGAGCGTGATGATGGAGGCTCCCGGGGGCGCCGCGGCCGAGAACTACAGCGCGCCGCTCTTCATCGCCTGGCAGCTTAACTCGGAGTGCAACCTCAACTGCCTCCACTGCTGCGAGGAGGCGGGTGCGGCATTCCCCGACCAGATGAGCCGCGAGCAGATGCTCCGGCTCTGCGGCGAGTTCGCCGAGGCCGACGTCCCCTACGTCGCCCTCTCCGGCGGCGAGCCGCTCCTGTGCCCGCACTTCTGGGACGTCCTGGGCGCGCTTCGCTCCAGCCGCATAAGCGTCAAGATCGAGACGAACGGCGAGTTCATCGGCGACCCCGTGGCCCGCCGCCTGGCGGCCCTGCGCCTGCGCTCGGTGCAGGTCAGCCTGGACGGGGCGAGCGCGCGCTGCCACGAGGCCCTCCGCGAGCACGGCGACTGGCAGCAGGTCATCCACGCCGCCACCCGCCTCAGGGCCGAGGGCGCTAACGTCGAAATCGTCTTCGTCCCCACACGCCTCAACGTCCACGAGGTCGGCCGCGCGGTGGACCTCGCGGCCTCGCTGGGCGCCTACGGCTTCTACACAGGCAAGCTCATGCGCATCGGCCGCGCCGCCCAGAACTGGGGCAAGCTCTGCCCCTCCGATGCGCAGTACGCCGAGTTCTTCGCCACCCTCGACGCCAAGAAGCAGCAGTACGC
>VGYW01000254.1 GCA_016872875.1 Planctomycetota bacterium
AATGATAAGAGAAGAAGGGGAGAGGAGAGCGAAGCCGGGAGGGGCCGAAGCAGGCCCGTGTTCTCCCGGCCCAGGGTTGTTCTCCGGCAGCTCTGTCTTTTCTTATCATTTTACCCATAATCATTTTACCTTTTCTCTTCCTCTTCTGCGGCTTGGCGGCGCGCCCAGGCGAGCCGCTCGTCAAGGGCGGACACGATGGCCTCGAAGCCGGCCACACGCTGGTTCTCGACGATTCGGAGCTGCTCCTCGATCTCTTGGCGGATATTGGCCCGCTCTTGGTCGGAGGCAGCTTTGGCCGCCTTCTGGCGGAGGGCTTCCACGCGGGAGAGGGCCTCTTCCACTTTGCGCTTTGCCCCGGCCAGGGGGCCATTCGTCGCCGGGGCCTCCGGCGCCCTTGGTCCGCCGCCGAACTGCTTCATGGCGAGCACGACGTGGCTCAGCCGGAGCTGTGCGGCGTGGTCCCGAGCCCACTCCAGCCGAGCGCGCGCGCGGGCCGCCTGGATCTCCAGGATGCGCACGCGGAGCTCCGCGATCCGCTTGAGGTTTCCGCGGATCTGCTGGAAGATCGCCTCCCGTGCCTCGGCGTTCTTCGCCCTCGGCGCCTGCTGGGCGAGGGCGCGCTGCTGCTCGACGATCTTGTGGATTTGCCCGAGCGCCTCGCGGGCCTCGGACGCCATGCCGCGCAGGTGGGCCGGCATCCCACGCGGCGGCAGGGCCTCGGCAGCAAGCACCGCGGCCGCCACGAAGAGGCCCACGATTGCCAGGCGGTTGCGCTTCCTCATGACCTGGCCCTCCTGGCACCCGTCGGCGGTGCCGGCCCCTCGGTCCGCTCGTCGCCCTTCTGAGGGCCTGGCCCGCCGCCCATCATGCGGCTGACGGCCTCGTGTTCCTGCCTCAATTCGTCGAGCTGGCGGAGCAAGGCGCGTGCGTGTGCCTCGACCGCCTGGGCCTCGATGTCGAGCTGCTCGTTGGAGAGTTGTGCGGCAGCGGGGGGCTGAGGCGGCCGGGTGGTCAGCCAGACGCCGAGCGCCGCGATTGCGAGGCAGGCCGCCGCCGCCGCGACGCTGAGCCATCCCAACCGCACTCGCGGCCGGACGCCCCCGCGGAGCTTTGCAGCGACCCCCGCCGCCACAGCCTCCGCAACCCCCGCGGGGGCAGAGCCTATGCCTGCCCGGTCCAGCGCCGCCAGGGTGGCTCGCGTCGCCGTCAGCTCCTTCGAGCACTTGGGGCACTGCGCCGCGTGCCGCTCGAAGGCCGCCCTGTCGGCCATCGGCAGGCCGCCAAGCAGGTACTCCCCGAGCTGGGCCTGGAACCGCTCGCACTCATTCACGGTCGGGACCTCCGGCCAGTTTCTCGCGCAGGAATCGCAGAGCGTAGCACAGGTTGGCCTTCACCGAGTTCGCCGAGCACTTGAGCGTCTCCGCCACCTCCGCGGTGGAGAGGCCGTGCAAGTGCCGCAGGACCAGCACGCTCCGCTGCCTCGCGGGCAGGGCGTCGAGCGCGGCGAGCACCGCGGCGCGCTCCTCCTCGGCCACGAGGCGCTCGAGTGGCCCCGCCCCGGCGGCCACGGCTTCCGCGGCGGGCGCCAGCCGCCGCCGCTCTCGCGCCTTGCGCCTCAGGAAGCTCGCCGCCTCGTTGGCGGCAATCCTGAAGAGCCAGGCCTGGAGGCTGGCCCCCGAGCGGAGCGAGCGGATGCCGCGAAACGCCTTGAGAAAGACCTCCTGGCTCAGGTCGCGCGCCGCCTCGGCGTCGCCCGTGAGCTGATAGGCCAGGGCCGAGAGGCGAGGGGCGGAGCGCCGAACCAGTTCCTCGAAGGCCGCCGAATCGCCCGACTGGGCGGCCCCGACGAGCCTTGCCTCTTCCTGGCGCTCCAGCCCGTCGCGTGCGGCCATCGAGTCACCTCTACACTGTAAGACGCTTGGCAGCCGCGAAGGTTAAATCGGCGTGGAGCAAGGCACTGGTTGCCCTTTCCTGCGGCACGCGCTCATTCCCGCACGCCCAAACGAGTTTGGGCGTGGCACCCGCGGTTCACTCAAAGGGAGAGAAAGGGGTGCCACGGACAGACTCTGTTTGCCCGTGTTCTTCCCGATATGAACTACTTGTTGCTGCGATTCAGACGTAAGACGCGAGCCGGCAACCTCTCTGCCCGGGGCGGCTTCCTGGGGTCGGGGACAGTGGCACAGGGCATCCTCTTCTTCGACCGCTCCGCTGGGACCAAAAGCGGTGACACGTCCCCGCACTCCATAGTCCCCTACGCCCAGTTGGGGGAGGATTGTGGAGTGCGGCATCGCAGATGCCGCTTTCGATGGCAGCGGAGCGGAACCCCGAGCGTGCTTACGTCTTAATCGCAGCTACTTGTTGTAGCCTGGCGGTGCGCGTCGGACGCAGCGGAAGCCGTAGTGCTCGTAGCCGAAGCAGACGTCGGAGAAGCCTGGGGCCTCGGCGTTGCGGGCGGCGGAGCGGCAGGCCTCCGCGCTCACCCCCCAGCTCCCGCCCCGGAGCACCCGCTTCTCGCCCGCCTTCGGCCCCACGGGGTCCTTGCTCTCCCCCTTTGCGTAGGCATCTTCGGCGTAGGCATCGTGGCACCATTCGGCCACGTTCCCGTGCATATCGTGGATGCCCCAGGGGTTGGGCTTCTTCTGGCCCACCGGGTGGGTGGCGCCGCCGGCGTTGCCCTTGAACCAGCCGTGGTCGCCAAGCTCCGCCTCATTGTTGCCGTAGGAGTAGCGGGTTGTCGTCCCGGCTCGGCAGGCGTACTCCCACTCGGCCTCGGTGGGCAGGCGATAGCCGTCGGCGGCGAAGTCGCACGCCTGCGTGTCCAGGTTGTAGCAGGGCTTGAGGCCCTCGCGCAGCGATCGCATGTTGCAGTAGCGGATGGCGTAGAGCCAGCTCGGGCGCTCGACCGGCCTGTCGTCCCCCTCGAACTTCGCGGGGCTCTTGCCCATCAACGCCTTGTAAGCCTTCTGCGTCACCTCGAACTTGTCCATGTAGAAGGCGCTCACCTGCACCTTGCGGGCGGGCCGCTCATCCTCCTCGCCGCCTGGGTCCCCCATCACGAACTCGCCCGCGGGCACGAGCACCATCTCGATGCCGGACTTCGTCGTGATGGCCTCGATTGTTGGGGCGGAGGCCTTCCGCGGTGTCTCCTGCGTGCCGCACCCCGCCAGGGCCAGGAGCCATCCCAGATTCCAGATTCCAGATCCCAGATTCCCTCTTCTCTTTTCCTGCATTCCTGCTTTCCTTATAGTTCCCTTCTTCTTGCCTTCCTTGCTCAATGGCGGGCGCCCTCATGCCCGGCCGGGCTGCGGAGGACCTTCTGCGCGCGTGCGCGGACCTCCTTCGCGATCTCGCCCATCCTGGGCTCGATGGCCATGAGCAGGCCCGCCCGCTGGCGGACCAGCTTGACCGCCAGGCGCCCCTCGCCCACGAGCTCGTCCTGGCTCCCGCCGATCACGACGATTGCGGCGGTGAACTTCTTGCACCGGTCAAAGGCGTCGGGGCCTTCGTAGTCGAGCATCGTCTTTCGGAACTCGTCCACCATCGCCTGCGCCTCGTCGGGCGTCTTGATCTCGTGGCGGCGCTTCGCCACGAACTCGTCAATCATCTTCGTGAGCTTCTCCAGCTCGGCGATCCGCTCGGCCAGCTCGGGGTGGGCCTGCTTCTGCGCGGCCAGGTACTTCAGCAACTCGTGGCCGAAGTCCACGTAGACCCCGATGCGCTCCCGGATGTAGCGGACGAAGACCATCACCTCGTCGAGGGAGCGGAGGATTTCGTCGCGTCGCTTCTTCTGCTCGCCCCGCTGGTAGATGGGGTTCAGGAAGTCGCGGTTCGCACACGTCGCCCGCCCCTTGTTCTGCGACTGCTGGCCCTCGACGTCCAGGATATACTCGCACGGCCTCACGCCGAGGGTGTTCCGCACGATGTCGAGGACGGTGAATCGGTCGAGTGGCGTGCCGCCGCCCTGGTTCAGCGGATAGATGATTGCAGGCCCCACCCAGCGGGCCGGCTTGGAGAGCGGCTGATAGAAGGCTTCGCCCTGCCTGTCAATCCAGCACGGATACAGGAAACTCCCGAACACCGTCGTCCACCGCTTGCGGTCGCGTGGCACGGTGCTGGCGTTTCCGAGCCAGTGCTTCACGAAGTTGCCGTCGCTTCGCTGGGCGATGATCTCCCAACTGTCGGCCAACCCGTCCTCGCGCCGCCAGTTCATCCGCCACTGCGCGGGGAAGGGCGGCTTCCAGTCGAGCTTCACGATCTTCCCCGCGTCGTCCTTCGCCACGTCGCGGACGTGCCAGATGCCTGGGGCGTCGAGCGCGGCGACCCAGATTCTGCCCTTCTCACCAAAGCGGATCTCCGAGGAGGCGATTTGCCTGTCCATCCCCTCGCCGGCAAGTGTGACCTCCACATCCTCGCCCCGTACGTTCCACACAGCCATCACGAGACACTGCTGATCGGGCCGCAAGTGGAGAAGGAAGTTCTCGCTCGGCAACTCTCCCTTGGCCACGGGAAGCTCCGTGGCGTCCACCACGATGTCATCGGCAAAGAAGTCTGGGAGCACCGCGAAGCGGGAGGCGGCATTGAGGCGGATGCCCGCCGTAGCCCCGCGTGGCTGAGTTTCGACGAACACCTGGCCCATCTTGAGCTCGACCCGCAGGCCCGCCGGCTTCCCCGTTTCGTCCTTGTAGTCCACTTCCACCGCTGAGGCCGCGGGCGTGTTGCTGGCTATCGTGACAGTGCATGGGGCGTCCCCGCCCCGCAACGGCACCGAGCGCAGCGTGGCGCGAACGGCCGGCCCCTTCTCGCCCAGCGAGTGAAGATGGATAGGCCCGCTCGGGTACACCTCCACGGCCACGCGGTCATTGGCGAGCACGGCGTGGCTGCCGGCCTTGAGCGGCTGAGGCGTTGGCCCCTCGGCCACCTTGGCGATGCCCAGCTTCTTGCTCCACCGAACCCCGAACGACGCGGAGTGCGTTGGCAGCATCTCGTACACGCTCACACCGGTCGCCGCTGCTTCCACTTTGGCCGCCTTGTCGAAGGGGACGTAGTCGCCCTCGTAGAGGCGGAAGGCGTCCACGCGGAAGGCCACGTTGGCCCGGTTGCAGCTCACGTAGGCGAACCAGCCCTCGGCGAAGGGCTTCTCGACCTTGAACGTCGCGTGCAGCTCGGTCCACTTGTCCTTCGTGATTGTCGCCTTCTCGGTCCGCACCGCGCGGTCCCAGGGCTTGGCCGAGCGCTCGATCTCAAGTTGCACCTGGGTCGGCTCGCCCACGCTCTTGACGAAGGCGGCGAAGGTATAGGTCTTGCCCGCCTGGCCGCCTGGGGCGATCTGGCCGAACTGAACTCCCCATTCGCCCGTCGCCTCGACGGTCACCAGCGCGCTCCGCTTGCCTTCGAAGGCATCCCCTTCATCCACCTTGAACTCGGCGGTCGTCCCCTTCCCCTTATCCATCCTCCACGGCCCTGCCCCGCCCATCTCGAAGCACGGGTCCTCGAACAGGTTCCTCGGCGTCTCCCCCGCCGACGCCGCGAGTGGTAGAATGAACAGGAACGGGGTCAAGCCGCGTCGGGCAGCGGAACGCAGCATCTGGCTCTCCTTCTGAAATCGGCAATCGGAAATCGCAAATCGGCAATGCTAATGCCTTGGCGCCTCGTAGCCGGCCGGGGCGCGGAGGATGGCCTGGGTGCGGCGGCGAAGCTCTCTGGCGATGTCGGCCATCCGCGGGTCGGCCGCCATGGCCAGCCCCGCCCGCTGCCGGAGCACCTTCACGGCCACGCGGCACTCGCCGACCAACTCGTCCTGCGCGCCTCCGATGCCGACGAGGGCACCCGTGATCTTCTTGCAGCGCTCCAGCGCATCGGCGCCGTCGTAGTCTATCAGATTCTTGCGGAAGTCGGCCACAAGCGCCACGGCGTCCTCGGCCGGGCGAATCTCCTTCTTGCGCCGCTCGACCGATGCCTCGATGCGCTTGAGCACAGCCTGCATCTGGGCAAGACCGTCGGCCAGCGTGGGCTTGGACTTCTCTTGCTCCTCGAGCCAGGCGGTCTGATCGCGGCCGAACTTCGCGTAGGCCTCGATTCGCCCGCGAACGAGCTGGACGAATGCCAGCACGTCGTCGAGCGCCTTCTCGACCTCGGCCTTCTTCTCCTTCTGCTGCTTCGCCTGGTAGATGCCGGTGAGCTTCGAGCGCGTGGCGCACGTGGCGGCGCCGCGGGCCACCTTCTTCTGCCCCTCGACATCGAGCACGTATTCGCACGGGCCGACCCCCAGGCATTCGCGCACGGCGTCCACCAGCGTGAAGCGGTCGAGCGGCGTGGCCTGGACACGGTTGATGGGGTACAGGAGCGCCGGCCCCTGGAACACGAGCTTCTTCTTGAGCGGCTGGAGGAAGCCCTGGCCGTCCTTGTCGAGCCAGCAGGGGTACTGGAACGAGCCGAGCACGGTCGTCCACCGCTGGCGGTTCGCCTTCATCCAGTCGGGCGTGCCCACGCGGTCGGACTGGCCGAACCAGTCGGGCTTGTCAAACTTGCCGTCGGGCAACTGGATGAGCATCTCCCAACTGTCGGCCAGCCCGTCGTCGAGGCGCCAGTCCACCCGCCACTGGGCCTGGAAGGGGGCCTTCCAGTCGAGCTTGAGCACCTTATCGGCGTCCTCCTTCGCCACGTCGCGGGTGTGCCACACGCCCTTGTCGGCGAGGGCGGCGAGCCAGAGGGTCTTGGCCTTGCCGTAGGGGATGGTGGAGGCGGCGATGAGCCGTTGCGAGCCCTCGCCAGACAGGTCGATCCGCGAATCCTCATCGCGGTCGGGCGAAATGGCGGCCAGGACGGCGTCGCCGTTGCCCACGAAGTGGAGCAGGAAGTTCTCGAATGGCAACTCCGCGCTCTTCGCCGCGATGGCCGCGGCATCCACCACAATGTCGTCGGCGAAAAAGTCCGGCATCACCGCGAAGCGGCAGGGCGCCTCGATGCGTAGCACGCTCGTGCCCGCAATAGCGTTGGTCTTCACAAAAGGCCGCGCATCCATCTCCAGTTGAATGCCCACGGTTTCCAGCGCCACCACGCCCTGAGCGTTCTTCAGCGTCTTCACGTATGGCACCGGCTTGGCCAGCATATCGCCGGTGGGCCGGAGCGCCGCGAGCAATCGCGCACCATCGGCTCCCAGCGAATAGGCCTCGGCCCCATTCCCGTTCCTCCGCAGGACGAGCGCCAAGCAGTTGTTCATCGCCACCGCATCGCCCTTGAAGGCATGGTCCGTCCTCCCCTCCGCAACCTGAGCCCACCCCTTCCTCTCCGCCAGGACCGCCGCTGCCAGCGGCGCTCCGGAGGGCTTTCCCGTGTCAAACAGCCGCACAGCCGCTGCGTCTTCGCCACGGGCAGAGGTAAGGTGGAGCATGAGCAGGAAGGCCAATACAGTCCTCGATGACATCATCGGCTCCTTCTATGTGCCTATCCCGTGCCGACGGCCGCGCAACGAGAAGGCAAGGGACCACAGGGACCACAAGGACCACAGGGACGGAAGATAGGCCCCGTGCGTGTTGTTCTGTTCTGTCCCTTTGGTCCCTGGGGTCCCTGTGGTCCCTTCCGACGCTTCTCACTTCCCTCGAAGCATGCGCTCAACCAGCGGCTCAAGCTCCTTGCTCAGTGCCGAGTCTGGCCGCGTGGCGCACTGAGCGCGAAGGCGGCGCACGTGCAGGCGGCAGCGGGCGAGGGCGGCGTCCTGGGCCGAGCCTATCGCCCGTAACTCCTCGCCGAGTTTCTGGCACTCCTCCAGCGCATTCTCCTTGCCGATGAGCGCGGCGACGGCATCCGCCAATTGTCTCGCTGCCTTGGGCTCTTCGCCCTTCATCGCCGCCGCCTGCTCAAGTTGGCCCACAATCGTCAGGCACCGCGCGGCGCCCTCGTCGGTCGCGTGCTTCTGGCAGAGCGTGCGAAGCTGCTTCGCCGAACCGCCGTACTGCCCGATTCGCGCCTGGACGCGCCCGACGTGGTCGGCCATTTGCGCGAGGCGGTCTTTGATCTCCGCCGCGGCCGCCTTCTCCTTCTTCCGCTTGAACTGCTGCTCAACCCAGTGGCTGACCTGTTCGGGAGTTGGATTGGCCTCGGTCGCCAGCCCTTCGGCCTGGAGCACGTACTGGCACGGCCCGACGCCGAGCGTGCTCCGCATCACGTCCATGGGCAGGACCGTCGTCAGCGGCGTGGCCTTCGTGCGGTCAATCGGATAGATGATCGTCGGCCCATCGGGGAGCGCCACGCCTGCCGGCGGCCCCTTCTCGTAATCATACGACACGGCAAGGCCATCCTCGCTTGGCAACACACCGAACCGCACCTTGGTAGGTACGCTGCACCGCCACTTCGCTGGGAAGGGCGGATTCCAGTCCTTCTTCCCCCCGGCCGCGCCACTGCCCCAAATGCCCTTGCCCTCCAGAAACGTGAGCCAAATGCTGGCTCCCTTGTGACAGGTAATGTCGCAGGCGTAGCCGAAGATGACCCCGCTTCTGCGAATGGCGCCGAGGGATGCGATCTGCCGATTCGAAGCCCAAACGCATATGGCGATGGTGTCGCTGTCCTTCCCGAGACACAGCACGGAGTTCTCCGCCGGCAGTACGACACCGGCAGGCTCCTGCGTGAAGGAGAACACCATGTCGTCGCCCAGGAAGTCCGGCACAACAGCCAAGGGGGCATCCAATGTCATATAGACTCGTTCGAGGCCATGGCCCGGACGCACCTCGAGGATGCCGTCTGCCGCGGTGACGCGGAAGCGTAGCGAAGCCTCTGGCGCGGATTTGTGGCTTGATTCGACCATGGCCGCGCCGACGCCATTCTCAATGATCTTGAGCGAGTCAAATGGCCCGCGCTCGGATTGTTCTAACAGGTAGCATCCGATGGAAGCCCGGTACTTCAGTCCCTCAGCGGTGCTGATGAACACAATGGCGTGGGCCCTGTTGCTCGGAACATGGAGCGTCAGCTTGTCGTTCACAAGCACAGCCTCGCCGGTGAATCGGTGTGTGGTGTTGCCCTCAGGGACAAGTCTCCATCCTTCCCGCTTGGCGAAGGCTTCGGCTGGCAGCGCCAAGTCAGTGCGCGTGCCTGTGTCGTAGATTCGGCAGAAGGGGGATTCGGCCTCTTTCTCGGCAGCAAGGGCCAGGGACGCGAGAAAGAGGCACAAAGCCGGGGAGAAGGCCACACGGACAAACACGGACAGACACGGACGGGCAGCGTTCGCGCTGGGGGGCATCTGTCCGTGTGTGTCCGTGTGTGTCCGTGTCATCGCTCGGGCCATCCAATCATCCATTCATCCACCCATCCAATCATCCACTTTCCCCCCGTCATTTCCAGTCGGGATACATGTCCGAGCCATCCTCGGTCAGCTTGATGGGCGTGCCGCCCGCGGCGGGGATGAGGTAGAGTTCCCACGGGCCGCGCTCGCTCACGCCCTGGCAGAAGACAATCCACTTGGCGTCGGGGCTGAAACGGCCATACCGCTGCACGCCTCCGAAATGGGTGACGAGGCGGTTCTTCGTCCCGTCGGGGGCGATGATGGCGATGTGGGTCTCGGTCTCGTAGATGATCGTCTCGCCGTCGGGGGACCAGTGGGGCTCGCAGGCACCCTGCTGGTCGTAGAGCTTCGTCGGCCTGGCGCTGCCGTCGGAGGGGACGAGGTAGAGGCCGTTGCCGGCGTCCCAGCGGCAGGCGAAGGCGATGGTCTTGCCGTTCGGGCTCCAGGCGGGGCCGGAGCAATGGGGGAAGCTTTCGGGTGTGAGCGTCTTCTCGGCGCCCGAGGCGAGGTCGCGGGTGAGGATGCGTTCGCCGCGGCGGAGGGCGAGCTTGGTGCCATCGGGCGACCATTCGGCCATATCGCCGTCGCAGAGGCGCTCGGGCTTTACGCCATCAGCAGCCATCCTCCACACGCCCGGCTTCCCGCCGCGGGTGGAGGTGAAGAGGATGCTCTTGCCGTCGGGGCTGAAGACGGGGTCAACGTCGTTGTCGTCGGCGGTACCCTGGGTGAGCTGTTTCAGGCCCGAGCCGTCGGCGTTGATGGTCCAGATGCGCCATTGGTCGGAGCGGTTGGAGGAGAAGATGATCCGCCCCGTCCGCTCGGCGGCGGGGGCGGCGGCGACGAGAACTCCCAATGCGATTGCCGTGAACAAAGGTCTCATCATTGTCTCCAGGTTCTATTCCGCCCTTTCAGGGCTGAATGCTCGATCTCGGACTTCCCCAGGGCGACGCCCCACGCTCCGCGCGGGGCTTGCCCTGGGCTATCATATTACGCCCTTGCAGGGCTAAGAGAAGACAGTCATGGCCTCCTGTGAAATCGGGTGAAGGCGACGTTGTCGAAGAGCTGGTGTGCGAGGAGCTTGTAGCCCTCGGCCAGGGGGTGGCTGGCATCGGCGTAGAGCGCGCTGGGAAGAGGGTCGGGGACGAGGTGGGGAATCCCGTTGGCCTTGAGCCAGTCGGCGACCACCTGCTTGCGGGCGGCGTAGAGCGCGCGGCTCTCATCGGTGAGCATGTGCTCGTTGAAGGGGCCGAGGAGGACGAAGACGCGGTTGCCCCGGCTGCGGAGGAGCTCGACGGTTTCGCGGAAGCAGCGCCACTGGAGCGAGGTTTCGAACTCTACCCACTCGAAGGGCTGCCTCGTGATGCCCTGGTCGGTCCAGGGGCGGGCGTCGGGCCTGGGCGAGGGCGGCTCGTTTGGGGAGGGGAGCTTCAGCGCGACGGCGGCCACGGGCCAGGAATAGGGGTGCTCGATTGTCCACGATGGGATGTCGCGGTCGCCGAAATACGCGATCTGGAGGTGGCTCTTCCAGGCGTGGAAGGGGATGAGGCGCTCGACCGCGACGTCGAGCCGCCGCGTGTAGGTCTCGCGGTAGCAGGGGATTTTGGGGGAGAATTGCGGCACGAGGGTCGGGTGGTTGAAGGCGAACTCCTTCTCGGTGGTCAGGTCGTGGCGGGGAGAGCTCATCCAGAGGAGGTTGCAGTGGAGGATCACCATGCCGTAACTGGTCGCCCCGCTGTAGTAGCGCACCAGCCCCGCCATCGCCGCGGGGTGGATGCCGTCCACCCCGAGATTGGCGTAAATATCCCTCCCCGCCAGGCGGTTGAGGCAGGCAGAGAGGGTTTCGTCCTTCGAGACGTAGTGGCCCCAGATTACCGAGTCGCCGATCACGGGGACGGTGCCCTGGTCGCGCTGAGCGTGCCAGAGGCGGTTGTAGGCCCAGTAGTCGCTCCCCAGGCTGAAGGGCTGGCGATGGTTGGGCTCGATGCGTAGCGGCTCGATGGCCTTCCAGGCGATTGGGGCGAAGACGACGAAGGCCGCGATCAGGGGCAGCGCGACCGCCCACTCGCGAAGCGAGAGCCGCACGTCGTTCGAGCCGAAGGGCGGGTCAAGCGATGCCGACAAGCCAATTCCTCCTGCTGAATCGATTGAATCGACTGATTCGACTAATTCGATTGATCCGACTGATCGGTGGCATGCGGCGCCCTCAGAACTGGAAGTAAATGAACGGCTGGCCGCCGCTCTGGGCGCACATGAAGGTGCAGACGGCCATGAACACCACAATGGCGACCCGCACGGGCGCGGGTCTCAGCCACGCCCGGGCATCGCTCTCATAGAGGTGCTGGTAGAGCCAGACGGCGGCGACTAGGCCGAAGATCACAATGGGGCAGCGGGGGTCGGTCCAGCCGCCCGTGAAGATGCGCCTGACGATCAGCCAAGCATCGTCGAGGCTGCGCGCGCGGAAGAAAATCCAGGCGAAGGTCACGCAGGCGAAGACGAATGCCCGCTTCAGGCCGTCCGGCAGCCGCTCCCTGTAGAAGGCGGTGGCCTCAAGGTTGCGCGTGAGCACGCGATAGGCCGCGTGGAGCGCGCCCCAGATGACAAAGGTCCAGCTCGCGCCGTGCCAGAGGCCGGAGATGACCATCGTGGCCGCCATGTTCGCGTGGGTGAGCACCTCGCCCCGCCGGTTGCCGCCGAGCGGGATGTAAACGTAGTCGCGGAACCAGGTGGAGAGGCTGATGTGCCAGCGGCGCCAGAAGTCGCCGAA
>VGYW01000255.1 GCA_016872875.1 Planctomycetota bacterium
CGCGTGGAAGTAGGCGCTGCGGAGAATCTCGCCGGGGGAGAGCGCGCGGTTGTAGACCGCCACCTCGTCAACGTCCATCTTGAGTGAGCCTATGCCGGCGTTTGCGAAGCCGACGCGGAAGGGCGCCTTGGGGGCCGTGTAGTCGCCCGCGAACTCGGCGGCCTTCAGCAGCAGGCCGTTCAGATACAGGCGCATCTCCCGCCCGTCCCACGTCGCGGCCAGGTGGTGCCACACGCCGTCGGGCACGGCGTCGCTTGCGGCGAGGGCGAAGGCATGGCCTGGCTGCGGGCGGCCGATCTCGAAGACCAGGTTCCGCGCCGGGTAGCTCGTCCAGACCCGCAAGCCGCTCCAATAGCCGTCGCCCTGGGCGAAGAGCATGCCGGAGGTCCAGCCGCTGTTGCCGCGCTCGGCGCCCTGCCCGTGCTTGCGGAACCAGAGCTCGACCGTGAACGCCTTGTCCTTGACCTCGAACGGCTTGGCCTCGAGGCAGCCCGCGTCGAGCTGCACCGCCTTCTTGCCCGGCCAGCGGCCCTCGACCACCTGGAGCACGCGGGGCAGAGACGCCCCGCCCGCGGGCACGTAGGCCAGAGCCTCCCGCTCTCCAGCCAGGCTGGGGACGCGGGGCAGAGACGCCCCGCCCACGGCGTCGGGGGCCACGGACTCGAAGGTGTAGTAGCGCACGATGTCGGGCCGTTGCCTCAAGGCATCGCGATGCCGCTCCCACGCCTCCTGGCTCCAGCCGGATTGCCGGCCCGGGCCTTCGCCTAGGCGGGCGCAGGACAACGAGGCGAGTGTGATTATGGCGGCAAGTGACGCAACGGGCCTCATCGTGTTTCCCCCAATGGCTTTTCGGCGGCTGCGGATTATGCTATGCTTTCCGCAAGGTGAGATCAATCCCCAATCGTCGTCGTTGTCGTCGTCGTCGTCCTCGTCGTCGAACGCTCTGGACCGAGATAGGCAAGAGATTCGACGACGAGGACGAGGACGACGACGAGCACGAGAAGACAGGAGAACTGCTGTGGACATCGCGTCCTGGCCCATCGTCCTCCTTGTCATCGCCGCGGTGCAGGGCGAGCCGAAGAAGCCGCGCGCCGCGTTGCCGACCGATCTCGAGCGGCGCCACGAGGCGACTGCGACCACCAGCCGACACGAATACGTCGTGAGCTTCAAGGGCACGGTGGACGGCGCGATGACTCGCATGCCGATCAGCTACGGGGCCTATCACCAGGGCTGGCAGCCCAACCTCTTCGCGCGCATCGAGAACATCGGCGAGACCGACGTCGCGAACCCCTGGCTCACCGTCAACGGGCTTGGGGATTGGCGAACGGTTCAGAAGATCGCCGAGGAGGCCACCCGCGGCTGCCGGAGCCACGCTGAGAAGGCCCGCGCCCTCTGGGAGTGGGAGCGCCACCACCGCTTCCACGCCACGACCTGGGACGCCGAGGCCAGCGACGCGGTCAAGGCGCACAACGTCTACGGCTACACCCTCTGCGGGGACGACGCTTGCGTGCTGGCCGACCTCTGGCGCGCCGCGGGCCTCCAGGTCCGCGCCGGCCACCCCGTCGGCCACTGCGTCGTCGAGGCCCTCTACAACGGCGGCTGGCACCTCCTCGACGGCGACGAACACGTCATCTGCCTCCTCCGCGACAACAGGACCATCGCCTCCGAAGCGGACGTTGTGCGCGACCACGACCTGATGAAGCGCACCCACACCTACAGCATCGGCGCGGCGGAGAACCCGCTGACCGACCAGTTCTCCGCCTCCCTCTACGGCTACGAGGGGGAGCGGAAGCCCGGCTTCCGCAACAGCACGCACCACACGATGCTCTTCACCCTCCGCCCCGGCGAGAGCCTGGAGTGGCGTTGGGACCACGCGGGCAAAGAGTACTCCGCCGGAACCGACATCGTGCAGGGCAAGTGGAGCCGCGACGGCGAGGGCCAGCTCCGCTCCGGCTGGGGCGACACGGCCTACGACAACCTCCGCAACGGCAAGTGGCTCTACCGCCCGCCGCTCGACAAGCCGCTCTATCGCCGCGGAATCGCGGCCGAGGAAAACGTGGCGTGCGCCGCGGAGGACGCTCTGAAACCGAATCTCCATCCAAAGGAGGCGGGCCAGCCCGCCAAAGTGGTCTGGAAGATCGCAAGCCCCTACGTCATCGTGGGCGCCACGATCAAGTGCCAATTCCAGAGCACCGCCGAGGCCGACCTCTTCCGCCTGAGCTGGTCGTCCGACGGCAAGGCCTGGTCCAGTGTCTTCGAGAAGACACGGTCGGACAAGCCGACCGTGGCACAGGAGGGCGTGGCCAACATAGACAAGCTGCTCTCGCCACGCCGCAAGCCGATGTACGCCTACTTCGTCCAGGTGGAGATGAACGGGGCCGCGCGCGGGAGCGTGGGCCTCGACGCCATCCTCTTCGACACCGACGTCCAGATGTCGCTGCTTGGGATGCCCGAGCTGGCCGTGGGCGAGAACCGGCTCTGCTATACGGACGATAGCGCAGAGACGAAAGACCGCCTGAAGGCGGAACTACAAACTCGCAGGGTGCGCATCACCCACGCCTGGCTGGAGCGCACGGCCTGGCAGCCGCCCCGCCCGCCGGAGACCGCCCTTTCCCCACAGGACGGCGCAACCGTGGAAGGAACACGCTTCGCTTTCAAGTGGTCCCCCGCCGTTGCCGACCAGGGGGCCGCCATTGCCGACTACCACATCCAGGTTTGCGACCGCGAGGACATGCGCTGGGTCATCTCCTCAAACTTCGACAAGCTCACGTCCCTCACGCCGTCCCGCGGCAAGCCCGAATGGGCGATTCCCTTCAGCGGCCTCCTGAATCCCGACACGCCCTACTACTGGCGCGTGCGGGCGAAGGACAACCGCGGCGTCTGGGGCCAGTGGAGCCGCCGCTTCGCCTTCCGCTGCGCCGCGCCGGGCGTCCCGCTCAACGTCCGGTCAACCCCCGACCCCGAGAAGGGGAGCGTGGACCTCACCTGGGACGACAATCCCCAGGGGCGCAAGCCCGTCCGCTACAAGGTCTACGGCAGCGACGAAAAGGGCTTCACCGCGAGCGACTCCGAACACGTCGTCCGCATGGGCCACGGCTTCTGCGACACCATGGAGGAGTTCAAGTCCAGGAAGCAGGGCGCGCCCATTGCCAGCAATGGGCTCCCGTTCTTCGGCGACGTGAAGACCCCTGCCAACCTGATCGCCGAAACTAAGGAGCGGCGCCTGTCCGTCCACGCCAACCGCGCCTACTACCGCGTTGTGGCGGTGGACGAGAAGGGGAACGAGAGCGGCCCGTCCGACTATGCCGAGTTCCCGCGCCCCTTCATCTACACCAAGCCGCCGGCCGCCGCCAAGGTTGGCCAGCCCTGGCGCTACGAACCCGCCGCAACCGCCTCCATCGGCCACCTGACCTGTAAGGACGGCTACAACCCGGCCTTCTGGGGCCGCGAGAAACTCACATGGACCCTGGAGTCAGGCCCCGCCTGGCTGAAGCTCGAAGGCTCCTGCCTGGCCGGCACCCCCGCCGAAGCCGACGCCGGCTCCCACGCCGTCAGCCTGAGGGTGAGTAACAACAAGGGGGGCCAGGCGCAACAGAAGTTCGTGGCCGTGGTGGCGAGGTAGGAACAAGAGGGGACAGGGGAATGGGGACAAGGGAATAAGAAGAAGAGAGGGGTCTCAACCACAAGATCGCGGGCAAGCGGGCAGGGGTGACTGCATCCGGCTTCCCTCTTATTCCCTTGTCCCCATTCCCTTGTCCCTCTTCCGACTTTGGTTGCGGTCAGGAGTGATGCCGAGGGCAACGGGCCAGGCGCCCCGCTTGGTCCGTTTTGCCGCTGGGGCGCGATGCGCTATAATGCCCGACTGAGTTGCCTGTGCCCCTACAGAGGAGCAACCCAGTCGGCCACCGCGGCGGATGATGATGGGTGCTCCGGGCCGCCTTAGCGCAGGACAGGAACATGGAATTGACTGAGGCCGATCGCGCGTTCCTCATGGAGACCCTGCGGCGGCTGGCGGACCGGCCGCTAACGCCCGAAGACCGGTTCTACGTGCCTCTATACAACCGGCCTGGGGCAGAGGACCCGGTCGCAAAGCTCCAGTTGCTGATCGAGACGGCTGGGGTGGAGAGCGTGCAGCTTTTCGCCGGGTTCAAGGGGTGTGGCAAGACGACCGAGCTGTTCCGGCTCCGGAGCGCCCTCCAGAAGCAGGGCAACCTGGTCCTTTACGCCAGCGCGCTGGATTACGTGGATGTCGGCTCCCCGACGGACGAGACGACTGTGCTCCTGGCCGTGGCCGGCTCCTTCAGTGACGCGCTCCAGGCCGCGCTCAAGCGGAGCGATGGGACGGACCTGGTCAACGAGAGCGTGTGGGAGCGGTTCTCCAACTTCCTCACTCGGACGAAGGTTGACATCCCCGAGGTCTCTGCCAGCATTGTGAAGATGGCGCTCAAGACCACCCCTACCTTTCGCCAGAAGTTGCGCGGCTTCCTCGCTAACCGTCTTGGCGAACTCAAGGCCGAGGTCAACCGCTTCGTCGAGGATGGGGTGAAGCTGGCCCGCCAGACGGCGGGCCGTCCCGACATGCCCATCGTGTTCCTCTTCGATTCCTTCGACCAGGTGCGCGGCACGCTGCTCAACGAGCGCGAGGTGATCGCCAGCGTCATCGAAGTCTTCGCCAGCCACTTCGACCTGCTTCGCTTTCCTTATGTCCACATGGTCTACACCGTCCACCCCTGGCTGCGCTTCGTCCTTCCCGGCGCCTTCACCCTCACCACCCTGCCCAGCGTCCGACAGTGGGAGAAGGACGCCGATCGGACGCCCTATCTTCCAGGCAGCGACCTTCTGCGCGAGATCGTGCTCAGGCGACTGGGGCAGGGGGCAATCCCACGCATCTTCGGGGGCAGTGACCCGGCGAGCCACCCGCTCGCCGACGACCTGATCGCCGTATGCGGCGGCGACATCCGTATCCTGCTCGTCCTCTTCCGCGAACTCGTTTCGCTCGTCCTCACCTGGACCTGTTCGCTTCCGGTGACGCGCGAGGTGATCGAGCGGGCCATCGTGAACGTTCAGCGGCAGTTCCTGCCGCTCGCCGAGGACGACATGCGGTGGCTGGCGAAGATCGAGGCCCGCCGCGAGGCCAAGCTGCCCAGCACGGGGCCCCAGGACGTTAGCCGCCTCACCCGATTTCTCGATACCCACCTGGTGCTCTTCCTGGGCGACGGAGAGGATTGGTACGACGTCCACCCCCTCATCCGCGAGCACGTGATGCGCCACGCCGCCGAGGAGGCGCAGGAGCAGAAGCCCTCCGGTGAACCCACCGCGTGACAGCCCGGCCGAGGAGTTCCTGCGCCTCTACGGCGCCGAGGCGTGGAAGGACTGGGCGCGGCTGCGCCTGTATTTCGAGCTGGGCGAGGGCTTCGCCTTCCTCATCCTCCTCCTCCCAGGCTCCACCGGGGCAGAGGTCTGCCGCCGGAACCTCGAAGAGTTCCTCAAAGGCCAGGGCAAGAAGCTTCACGTCCTCGACTGCCGTTGGAAAGAGACCGTCCGCCGGCTGCCGGTCCACGTCCTGGACGTCGAGCCGACGCCAGAGCTGGGCGGCATCTGGATGGGCGCGGTCATTCCGGAAGCCGACCCGGAGTTTTCGGAGTGGCGCGACGCCTGGTGGTGGGGCCTGGGGCTGCTCAACCAACAGCGGAACACGCTGCGCGAGCGCTATCGCTGCCCCATCGTCCTCGTGGGCGCGCCCTGGCTCCAGGCCGTCGTGCGCGACTCCGCGCCCGACCTCTGGTCCGTCCGCACCACCGTCGTCCGCATCGTCCCCTCGCTCCCCCCCGAGCCGCAGGTGGGCCTCCAGGAGGTGCGGGCCGCCGCGGAGCAGGTCATGGTGGGGGAGGCCGCCGCCGACCCGGACTACGCCATGGAGCAGGCCGAATATCTCAAGAGCAGGCCCGGCCTTGAGGAGCAGCGCGCCGCCATCCTGATGCGGGCGGGCAACGGCTTCCAGAACTTGGCCCGTTACGATTCCGCCGTCAGCGCCTTCCGTGAGGCGGAACTGCTATACCGCAACCTGGCGGAGCAGAATCCCGCCCCGTTCCTCACGGATCACGCTGGCTGCCTTAACAACCTTGCCAACGCCCTGAGTTCCGTTGGCCAACGCAGGGAAGCCTTGGTGTTGGCGCAGGAATCGGTCCGGGTCTTCCGCCAACTCGCCGCGGACAACACGGAGGCCTCTGTTAGTAGCCTCGCGCTGTCGCTGAACAACCTCGGCCTTCGGCTCAGCGAGTTGGCCCGGCGGGAAGATGCCCTCGCAGCGGCCGATGAGGCGACGCGGCTGTACCGCCGACTGGCGGCTTCCCGGCCCGACGCCTTCCTGCCCTACCTGGCGGGTTCTCTGAACAACCTGGGCACGATGCTCAGCGACCTGGGCCGCAGGGAAGAGGCCCTCGCCGCGGCGGAGGAAGCGACCCTGCTCTATCGCCAACTGGCGGCGTCGCGGCCCGACGCCTTCCTGCCCGGCCTGGCGGGTTGTCTGAACAACCTCGGCAATCGGCTCAGCGGCCTGGGCCGTCGGGAGGAGGCGCTCGCCGCGGCCGAGGAGGCCACGCGGCTCTACCGCCAACTGGCGGGTTCCCTGCCCGACGCCCTGCTGCCGAAGCTGGCGGCTTCGCTCGGAGCGCGTGGCCGGGTTCTTGCAGGAATCGAGCGCCACGGGGAGGCCGCGGGGTCGTTCCGCGAAGGCATCGAGGCCCTCCGCCCGCTCTTCGAGGCGCTGCCTGGGGCCTTCGCGCCCTTGGTGCGCGCGCTCTGCCACGAATACCTTCAGGCGTCGCGGGCCGCGGGGCAGGAGCCGGATAGGGAGCTTCTTCAGGCCGCCGCGGCGGTCTTCGAGAAGCTTGAGGGCAAGGGACCCAAGGCAGAGCCCCAGCCGTAGCTCCCCTGGGGGTGGCACCCTCAAGCGGCTTCGCTTGAGGGTGTCCTTGTGGTGGGCGCCCCGTCCGCACCCTCAACGGAAGCCGTTGAGGGTGGCACCCGGTTGGGGTGGTCCGCCCCTCCGGGGCGGGAGGAGTGTGCCTCGGCGAGGTGGGCAACGCGAAGAGACGGGCTGAAGGCCGCACTACGAACGAGGAGTGAAGCGATTGACTTAGCGGCCCCATTGTTGAGGCTCCACCGATGGCGGATGGGGCGCAACTATGGGTGGCACGGGTGGCGGGGAGGCGGGCGGCGCTTCCGTAAGGGTTTGCCAGGACTACACATGGAGCGTCCGGGCCGCGGCCGGGGCGGGGGCGGGGCCAAGGGGAGGGGTGTGTGTGCGTGAGCCTCAACAATGATAGGAATGGCTAGAACGCCGCGCGGGTGCGATCTAGCCATTGTTGAGGCACATTTTACGGCCCGCAACAATGGGTGGGTGTGCCCGGATCGGCGATCCGGGGCTGTCCGGACGTAACAGATTCAGGCACAAGGACTTATGGCATGGGCCACTGAGGCGGGCCGGGCGATGAGGCCGAGGGTGGCGCGGGTGGCTCGCAGGTAGCCGTCGGGGGCGAGGAGGAGCTGGGCGCCGCGGACCCCGGCCGAGATGGCGATGCGGTCGTGGAGGATGATCTCCTCGGCGGCGAAGACGGGGTAGTAGTCGCGCGTCTCCTAGGCGATGCCCAGGGCGTCGAGGATTCGGGCGGCGTTGGTCTTCATTGCTCTTCTCGTGCTCGTCGTCGTCCTCGTCGTCGTCGGGTGTCGCGGGGCAGAGACGCCCCGCCCACAAGATTCGACGACGACGATTTCGGGTACTCGCCCAGTGCGCGATAGGCGTCGAAGAGGGCCTCGATGTTGGCCAGCGGCGTGTCGGGCTGGATGTTGTGGGCGGTGCAGAAGATGTATCCGCCGCCGGGGGCGAGGGTGCGGACGCGCTCGCGGACCTCGGCCCGCACGTCGTCGGGCGTGCCGAAGGGGAGGGTGCGCTGGATGGAGATGCCGCCGTGGAACGTGAGTTGCTGACCGAAGCGGGCCTTGAGGCGCGCGTGGTCCATGCCGCAAGCGTCGGGCTGGAGGGGATTGAGGAGGTCGAGTCCGCTCTCGATGAGGTCGGGGATGAGGGGCTCGACGGAGCCGCAGGTGTGGTGTGCGACCTTGAGGCCGAAGCCCTTGGCCAGGGCGACGAACGCCTGGAACCCAGGCCGCAGGAACCTCCGCCACATCTCGGGCGAGACGAGTGGCCCGGTTTGGGAGCCGAAGTCGTCGCCCATCATGAAGATGTCAATCCCGCCATCCGCCGCCTCGAACGTGCGGCGGGCGTATTCCAGGTAGAAGGCGGCGGTCCGCGCAAAGAGCGCCTGGGCGAGCTCGGGCTGAAGCGCAAGGTCGAGGAGAATCTGCTCGACGCCGCGAAGATACATGGCGGGCTTGAGCTGCGCGCAGCGGTTCAGCCTGTCGCCCATGAAGACGACCACCTTCCCCGTCTGCCGCGCCGCGGCGGCCTGGCCCCGCACGCACCCATAGTCGAACCAGTCGGGGCTGGGCCACTTGGGATAGGCATTGATCTCATCCACCGAGGCCGCCCGCGCAAGCGGGAACTCGACGACCTCCTGGTAGGCTGTGGCCTGCTCTCCCGCGCCGATGCGGACGCGCACCCGCGGCACGCCCCAGTGGTCCTCCACGCTGGCGTCAGGGTGGACGACGGGCTTGGGGCCGACGTAGGCCGGCCCCTCGATGTAACGGAAATCAACTCCCAAGCGCTGGAGGAGCTGTTCGACCGTCGAGAGGTGGAAGCGGCGGAGGAGCCGCGCCGTGACTTCCGGCGTGGCCCAGTAGTCTATCGGAACCCTGTCGGGCTCCTTGTGGGCGAGGGCGAGGGCGATTCGTTGCCGTGAGGTCATAGGGCCAGGAGTATACCCGCCTCGCGGCGGCCCCGCAAGGCTGGCGGCGGCGCTTTGCTCTTGACAAGACGGCCTTGCCGCGCGAGAATGGCGCGCGCGAGGGAATGCTGCGTCGGGTCAGAGGCCGGGAGGGAAAGGAGGCGAGGCCGTGAAAGCCCGTTTCGTTGGCTCTGGGGTGGCGGGGCTGCTGTGCCTGCTGTGCGCGGCGGCGCTGGCGGGCGCCCTTCAGGAGGGGGTGCGGCTGGAGGCAGACGGCAAGGCCATTGACGTGGAGGTGGGACACCTTGTGCCCTGCGCGCTGGACTGGAACGGGGATGGGAAGAAGGACCTGGTGGTGGGGCAGTTTGCGGGCGGCAAGATTCGCCTGTACCTGAACCAGGGGACCGATGCGGCGCCGGCGTTCAAGGACTCCTCGTTTCTCCAGGCGGGCAGCAAGGAGATCAGCCTCCCCTGTGGGTGATGCATCGGCGCGTATCCACAAGGCGTGGATTGGAACAACGACGGCAAGCTGGACCTGATCGCGGGAGACACGCAGGGGAACGTGTGGCTGTTCCTGAACACCGGGACGCGGGAGAAAGCCGTCCTGGCCGAGGGGGTGCGGGCCGAGGCGGACGGCAAGGCCATCAGCGCCTCGCGGACGACCTACAAGATGGTGAACGGCAAGGTCGTGGCCGACAAGGCCACCGAGGGGAGCAGCCCACTGGCCGAGGTCTACTCGAAGATTCACATGGCCGACTGGGACGGCGACGGGCTGAAGGACCTCCTGGTCGGGCACAGCTCGACCATCGTGTTCTACAAGAACGCGGGGACGGCTTCGGCCCCGAAGCTCCTGGCGCCGACGAAGCTGGAGTGCCCGGGCGGCAGCTTCCCCATGCGGCCCTCGCCCTACATGGTGGACTGGGACGGCGATGGGAAGAAGGACCTGCTCGTGGGCTGCGAGCAGCCGATGGTGCAGTTCTACCGCAACGTGGGCACGGCCCAGAGCCCGAAGCTCGCCGAGGGCAAGCCCCTGGACCTGAAGGGCGACGGATTCGAGAAGGGCTTCCGCTGCCGAGTCGAGGTCACCGACTGGAACGGCGACGGCAAGCTCGACCTCCTGCTCGGCAACACGTGCCCGAGCACCGGGGGCCGCGGCCTCGGCGGAAACGTCTGGCTCTTCCTCGGCAAGTGATGCGGGGCGGCCCTCCCATGCCGCCCCGCCACGCCGGGCCGAAGGGCAACGCCAATCCCAGGAAAGGCGGTCAGGCGTCGGCGGTGCGAAAGAAGCGGACGAGGGCGAAGACGGCGCCTGGAAGGCCCAGGAACGCGGGGACCAGGGACTTCTGGTAGAGCGCGGCGAAGAAGCAGCCGGCGGCGAAGAGGAGCGCCAGGCTTCCCAAACCCCCCAATCGGCTGAACATGGAGGCACCCTTTCTTGCGTGGCAGGCGCCGCGGCCCGCGAGGATCGGACATTGACTCCAGGCAACACGGACACGCAGCAGGGGCTCCTATTGGGGGAGGGAACCACGATGTCGCCGGGGGGGCGTGTCCCGGCAGCTTTCAGCTTCTGCACTATCATCTTACACCCTGGCGGCACGGAGGTCAACGGGAATCCGCGGGAGGGGTGCGTGTAATCTCCTACGCTTTGTAGGCCCAGTCCGAACGGCCTTTGCAGATCCACATCGCCAAGAGACAGGCCCAGCTCCCGTAGGGTGCGAAGGAATACAGCCCGTCCTGAGCAAAGCCGAAGGACGAGGCCTTGCGAGCCGGGGGATAGGCGAGCGCCCCGCTTCGGGGGCCGGGCCTCTTGCTGGTCTCGCGCGGGGAATGGTGGACGGGGCCTGAGACCGCTTCGCCCGCTCTGCCGCGGGGCTTGCTGGGCAAGGGGGTGCGTGCGTGTAGGGATGGCGGACCCTGCGGCGAGGCGAAGTTGGGTGAGCCCTGCTATTTGCAGACGTGTACACGTCTGCAAATAGCACGGCGGACCTTGCGGCGAGGTGAAGTTGGCTGAGACTCTTGGCCGCTCCGCTTCCTGCTGCCGCCTCCATCGCGCGCTTGTGGCTTGCGAGAAGGGCAACGTGCTCCACGCCGTCAACCCGTCCACCGCCGCCAGAGAAGACGTGTGCGGTCGAAGGGGCTCGCGGGAATGACCCCTGGGAAGTGCCCACGGGGGTTTGGGGGGGCGGTCTTCCGCCCCTCCAACAGGCTCGCCTGCGAGGGACCACTTCACCACGCTGCCCGCCCCTGCCGCCGCCCGTGTCCCGGAGCCGGCTTCCGTCAGTCAGGGGTGGTGCGGCCGGAGCGGCCAAACTGGGCAGTGACGGTGCGGCGGGGGAGACGTCTTATGTGCCGCGTCAAGTTCTTTAGGAGCGTCCCAAGTCCTTGAGGTTCGGGTCGAAAGTGCGGGGGCCAGCCATGCGGGGGCTTTGCCCCCGAACCCCCAGGATTTTCCGCTTTCGGGCCGCCGGCAGCCCTATAGCATGGTGGCCGCGCTGGCTTCCCAGAGGGCTGCCGGCGGCCCAATGCGGTAAATCCCAGGGGGTCTGGGGGACTGGTCCCCCAGAGCTTCTTCTCAGGGGCCTCCCTGAGCACACGACCGTTGGGGAAGACCACGGCGAAGTCCCAGGCACTCGGCGAGGCCCAGTCGTCAAACCACGCCAGTGCCTCCGGGTGGGAGTGTTTGAGGACTGCCTGGAGCTTGAGGATCAGCCGGGTCTGTTCCTCGGTGAGGTCGCACTCGTTCTTACACTCGAGGGCCAGCTCGCCTTATACGAAGGTGCTCGAGGCACGGCGTCTAATGGCGACTTGGCTGTGCGGCATCGGCGGCGGGGCGAAGTCTGCCCAGGGGTCTCGAAGACCTGGGGGGAATGTCTCTCCCGCCGCCGAGCCTGGGTCAACTGCTTCGGCCTCCTTGAACGCGTCATAGCAACCGGCTCCCAATGTGGGTAACTCCTCTGACCGCGAGCGAAGTTACCCACCGGCAGGCGGGAGTCTCGCCAAGCCTCCCTCCCGCCCGTGGATAACTCCGGCATGAGTATAAGGGGGGAGGCGGGGGGGGAGGGGCAAGGGGCCGTGTGGCGCGAATGTGAGCGACTCTGGCAAACACTGGCCGACTCTGGG
>VGYW01000256.1 GCA_016872875.1 Planctomycetota bacterium
CCGCCGGCCTCCAGTACGCGCACGACAGCGCCGTGCTCCACCGCGACATCAAGCCCGAGAACATCCTGATCACGGCGGGCGGGGACGCGAAGCTGGCCGACTTCGGCATCTCACGCATCGCCGGCGACGACCCGGCCGCCCAGCACCGCCTGACCACTGCGCAGACCCGCATGGGCACCGCCCACTACATGGCCCCCGAGCAGATGCGCGACGCCGGCTCCGTGGACCACCGGGCCGACATCTACGCCCTCGGCGTGACCCTCTACGAGATGCTCACCGGCGAGCTGCCCATCGGCCAGTTCAAGCGCGCAAGCCAACTCGGCACCGCTGTCCCCACCGCCGTTGACCGCGTGATCAGCAAGGCTCTGGCGGCCAGGCCGGAGGAGCGCTTCCAGAGCGTCGGCGAGTTCCGAGCCGCCCTCAAGACTGCCAGCACCGCGCCCCTCATCGCACACTCCTCCCCCCAGCGCTCCTGGCGCGTCATCGCGCTTGTGGCTGCCGGGGCGCTCGCGGCCATTGGCGTGGCCGTCGCGGCGCTCGGCCCCTGGCGCTCCCCGCGGCCCACTGCTCAGCCCCAGCCCCAGGAGCCTGCCGAGGCCGATGGGCGCGAGCGAAAGGCCGCCGAGCTGATGGCTCTTGCTTACCGAGCCGCCGCCCACAAGAAATGGGCCGAGGCCAAGGGCCTCCTGGCCGACCTCCAGCGCGACTTCGCCGACACAAAGTACTTCGCTGAAAACAAGGAGGACATCTCGAGTCTTGGCAAGGAGGTGGCCGCGAGCCTCCAACCGCCCGAGCCCCCCAAGGCCACGGAGGCGCCCAAGGCCAAGGTCGAGCCGAAGCCCGAACCAGAGCCCAAGGCGCCAGAGAAGGCGGAACCTAAGGCCGAGCCGCCGCCCAAGCCCGAGCCGGAGCCCAAGCCCGAGCCGAAGCAGGAGCCGCCCGAGCCTAAGGAACTCGCGCTCTTCGACGGCGTCAGCCTCGACAGTTGGCGGGTGGTCGAGCTAAGCCCCGGCCCTCGCAAGACGGAGGGCGTGAAGCTGGCCGACGGCCAGGCGCTCCTCGACGGCGGCAAGAGCGGCATCGGCGTCGTCTGGACCGGCAAAGTGCCCAAAGAGAGCTACGAGCTCACGGTCGAGGCCATGCGCACCGACGGCCAGTCCCCCTTTGGCTACCTGGTGTTTCCGGTCGGCGACGCCGGCTGCTCGCTTGTCCTCGGCTCGCAGGCAGGCAGCGGCCTCGACGCCGTGGACGGCCTGCCCATCAGCCGCAATGAGACCCGCCGCGACGTGTCGTTCCAAAACGACCTGTGGCACAAGATCAGCGTCCGCGTGACCCCCACGCGCATCGAGGTGCGGCTGGGCCAGAACCAACTTGCCGCGATAGCCCGCAGCGGCCACGAGTTCGCCGTGCCCCAGTGGTGCGACGCCTACAGGCCGCTGGGCATCGTGTCGTGGCGCAACACGCTCGCCGTCCGCTCGGTCCGCCTGCGGCGCCTCGCCTTCGCGCCGCCCCGCGTCGTGAAGGCCGAGCCGACCAGGGCCGAGGAGCTCCTCGCCAGGCTCAGGCCGCTCTGGGCCAAGCGCGCCTACGACGCCGCCCTCGCCGAGGCACGCGCCGCGGTGCCCGAGGCGAAGGACCCCGAGACTCGCAAGGCTGCCGAGGCCATCGCGCGGGCCACCGAAACACTCCCGCGCCTCTGGAAGCTCGTCGCGGCAGGCGCCGACGCGATGAAGGGCAAGACCCTGACTGTCAAGGGGGTCACAGGCAAGATCGCGGGCGTCAAGGGCGACTCCCTCGTCCTCGCCGTCGGCCAGGGCGCCGAGGTCAGCCGCAAGCTGGCCTCCCTCGACGCGGCCGAGCTCGCGGAGCTTGCGCGGGCCGGCGCCGCCAATGCCGACGACCACCTGGCCATCGCCCTCTTCGCCGCCTTCGACGAGCCCCACGACATGGCCCTGGCCCGCAAGGAGCTCGCCGCGGCCAGGGCCGCCGGCGGCGACCCCTCCGACGCCGCAGCCGTCATCACGCTCGCGGGGGTGCCTGCTTTCCGAAAGGCCATCGCCGCCGCGAAGCTGCGGCTCGACGCCGGCGACCTGGCGGGCGCCAAGAAGCTCGTCGCGGAGGCCATCAAGCTCAAGCCCGCCGGCCCCGAGACCGCACGCATCGCCGAAAGCTCCCTCCAGTTCCTCCTCGCCCAGGCCGTCGCCGCCTGCAAAGCCGCCGACTTCGCGCGGGCGAACGACCTGGCCGACCTCGCCGCCGCCCTCGACCCCAAGCACCCCGACGTCGAGAAGCTCGCCTTCTGGGTCAGGGCCAACGCCAGGCCGCTCCTCGCCGAGGCCTTCGACGGCCCAAGGCTCGACCGCTGGGACGTCGAGAGCGGCTTCTGGCGCATCGCCAACGGCCGGCTCATCACCAAGACCGCCTTCCAGGACACCGCCCAGATCTTCCTCCGCTCCGCGAGCAAAGAAGGCCTCAAGGACTTCACCCTCACCTTCGACGTCGGGAACTCCAGCGACGCCCGCGCCTTCCGCTTCGGCGTCGTCTTCCGCGAGCAGGCCGGCCGCAAGCGCAACGACGCCGGCCAGTTCCTCTACTGCCTCCTCAGCGCCACCCACAGCCTCCTGTGCGCAGGCGGCGCCACCGCCTACAGCAGGTTCCCCGTCGGCGTCGTGGACGGCGTGCGCTTCCGCTACACCCGCCCCGAGCCCCTCCGCATGGGCGGCCAGAGCTTCCCTGTGGACGTCGGGAAGCTCTACCGCATGGCCGTCCGATGCCAGGGCAACGCCTTCGAGTGCTACATCAACGACCAGCTCGTCGTCGAAGGCGTCGCAGGCGTCGCTGACGCCGGCAGGATCGGCCTCCTCGTCCAGGGCGGCGAATGCGTCTTCGACAACGTCAAGCTCTACACCCCCGCCCCCCTCCCCGACCTCACCCTCCTCGGAGCCGAGACCGAGGTTGAGGAATGAGAGAGAATTGCTGATTTCTGATTGCTGATTTCTGATTTCAATCAGCAAGCAGAAATCAGCAATCAGCAATCGAGGAAACCAGGAGGTCCGAATGAAGTCCTCACCCAACGATGTACCCAGGCCCGAACACCCGCGCCCCGACTTCGAGCGCTCCGAATGGCTCAACCTCAACGGCCTCTGGCAGTTCGAGATTGATGAGAAGGGCGATGGTGAATCACGCGGCCTCACCAGCGGCCACGACCTGGCCCAGCAGATCGTCGTCCCCTTCTGCCCCGAAAGCAAGCTCTCCGGCCTCGCCCACACCGACTTCATGGAACACGTCTGGTATCGCCGCACGTTCGACGTGCCGGCGACGAAGCGGGGCAAACGCCTCATCCTCCATTTCGGGGCGGTGGACTGGCACGCCCGCGTGTGGGCGAACGGCGCCTTCGTGGGCGAGCACCGCGGCGGCTACTCCCCTTTCACCTTCGACATCACCGCCGCCGCACGCACGGGCGAAAACGAACTCGTCCTCCACGTCATTGACCGCACCACGTCCGGCCTCCAGGCCACCGGCAAGCAGTCCCACAAGCCCCAGAGCTACGGCTGCGTCTACACCCGCACCACCGGCATCTGGCAGACGGTCTGGCTGGAAGCCGTGGGCCAGACCTATCTCCGCGGCCTCGCGCTCTACCCCGACCTCGACACGGGCCGCGTCTTCTTCAACGCCGATGTCGCCGGCCCAACCGACGGAATCGAGGTCCGCCTCACCGCCACCGTTGACGACGAGATAATCGGCGAGGAAGCCGTCGGCGCCGCCTGGCGCTCCACCCTCGGCGTCATCGAGCTATCCGACATCACGCCCTGGCACCCCGGCAAGCCCTTCCTTTACGACCTGGCCATTGACATCGAGAAGAACGGCGAGCCGGTGGACAGCGTCCGCTCCTACTTCGGCCTCCGCAAGCTCGCCATCCAGGGCAGCCGCTTCCTCATCAACGACCAACCGGTTTTCCAGCGCCTCGTCCTCGACCAGGGCTTCTACCCTGATGGCATCTACACCGCCCCCACCGAGGAGGCGCTCCGCAAGGACATCGAACTCTCCATGGCCGCAGGCTTCAACGGCGCTCGCCTCCACCAGAAAGTCTTCGAGCCGCGCTTCCTCTACTGGGCCGACCGCCTCGGCTACGTCGTCTGGGGCGAATACGCCGACTGGGGCCTCAACCGCGAGGGGCACGAGGCCCTCGCCCACGCCCTCCACGAATGGCGCACGGTCCTCGTCCGCGACCGCAACCACCCCGCCATTGTCGGCTGGTGCCCCCTCAACGAGACCCGCAAGGACGAATGCCACGCCTCCGCCCAACGCCTCCTCGCCGTCACCCAGACCATTGACCCCACCCGCCCCTTCCTCGACACCAGCGGCTACGTCCACCTCTACCCCGAGACCGACATCTACGACTGCCACGACTACTGCCAGAAGCCGGAGGAGTTCGCCAAGCGCTTCGCCGACCCCGCCCTCACCAGCAAGACCCCGTGGAGCAACAACCAGGAAGACCCCCGTTCCGCCTACCGCGGCCAGCCATACCTCGTCAGCGAATACGGCGGCATCCGAATCGAGACCGGCCGCGACGTCGGCGAAGGCTGGGGCTACGGCGGCGAGACCGTCTCCCTCGACGCCTTCTTCGCCCGCTACAAGGCCCTCACCGACGTGCTGCTCGACAACCCCCACCTCTTCGGCTTCTGCTACACCCAGCTCACCGACATCGAGCAAGAGCAGAACGGCATCGTCTTCTACGACCGCCAGCTCAAGTATGACCTGGCGCGGCTGAAGGCGATCAATGCTCGCGAAGCCGCCTATGAGAAGGGAGGGGGATGACTGGATGAATGGATGACTGGATGGATGCAGAACCGCTCTGACCCTCTTTCACCCATCCACCCATCCAACCGTCTGGCCATCAACGCCCGCCAGGCAGCCTATGAGAGGGAATAGGTGTTCGGGGTTCGGGGTTCGGGGTAAGCCTCAGCCGAAGATCAGGCCGATCCGTCCGATCCGTCGGATCCGACCGATCCGTCGGATCAGCATGGTAGGGCGTGCATACCTGCACGCGGAATCCTCTGATACCCGTCACACTAACCTGCTGCGACCGCGCTATCGCGGTTGGCCGTCTGCGGGCTCCCCTGCCTGCTTGAGCAAGGCAGCGGCGCGTTTGCGGACCAGAGCGTCCTGGCTTCTCTCAAGCTTGCGTAGGAGGGGGACGGTGGGCCTCAGGGGTATCTGGTAGCGCTTCTCCTCACCCAGGAGCTCGAATACACGGCGGGCGACGTGCGGGTTCTTGCTCTCCAGGCCCCGGGCGATGAATGGCGCAATGGCTGCCTTGGCATCGGCATCCAGCGCACGGATCACGGCAAGTGCCTCCTCTGCCGAGGCCGTCGGGACGGCGTTCGGCCACTCATCACCCTGTCTGTAAGGCACGCCACCTGCCCCGGCCTCAGTGGCCCATTCGCCCAGCGCCTGCGCGAGGGCCGGCACCCGCGCAACCGCGAGGACCTTCGGACGGGCGCCCTCTCGCTCGCGCGGTGGATACCACGAGCCCGTCTCGCTGCGCAAGCCCATGTGCAAGGCCGAGCTGAGGGCGCCGAGAACATCCACCTTGGCCCGTTCGCTATCGCTGCCCACAGAGACGAGCGACCTGGCGGCGTCCTCGGCCGTTGCCCTCAGGAGGATCTTCTTCGCGATGTCAACGTGGTTTGCGTCGGGGTCCTTGCGGAAGAGGCCCCTCGCCACGGCAAGCTCCTTCTCGCCCCAAGGCGCTTGTAGCGCGTGAAGGGCCCAGACGCGGCTCGTGTGCACCACGGTCTCGCTGGAGACGACCTGCCAGACAACGTCCCGCAGAGCCCCGGCAATCGCAGTATTGTGCCAGACCAGATCCAGGGCAGCGTGGAACTCGTCTCTGAGCGGGTTCGAGAGGAAAGGCCGGACGAGGTTGGCGTCGGCCGCAACGCCACAGTGCCCCAGAAGACGCAAGCCGCCCTTGCGCACTTCGGCTGCCTCGTGAGACAGCGCTCGCCGCGCGATGCTTCGGCTCTCTTGCTCCGCTCCGACGTCGCGGGCGAGCCAAGGCCAGTTCAGATAGGACCCATTACGCAGCGCATCGGCAAGCACAGACACGGTGAGTGCATCCCGGTCCTCTACAGCCTGCGCCTGGAGCTTACGCAGCAGCACGCGCATGGGGCCAGCTTCCTCCCGAAAGGCGAAACAGAACCCCTGCGCCGCATTGAGGCGCACGGCGAGCGCGCGCTTCTCGTCCTTCGCGGTTGACTCGAGAAGCGCTCTCAGCGGGAGCGCGACTTCGCCCGATGGTCGGAAGGTGACGTGGGATATGGCACCCACCTGCTGAGTTGGGGTCGCTTTCGGGTCGGCCATGATGAGCTGCGATTCGGCCAGCTCCTCAAGCGTGACAGAAGGCGGCGGATGCCCGCCGTTCCCCTCCGAACGCCTTGGCACACCGCCGCACCCCAGGGCCAACGCGATCAGAAGGAGCTGAGCAGCGCTTAGGTGGCGACCTGTCCTGCGCCCGATCATCACTTGCCTCCTGGCGATCTCGCCCCTGTCTGGATCATAGGCTGCAACGAACGGCATGCGGGACCGAGTGCAACCACGCCCCCAGGACTGGCGTGATACGGATGCCTTTCAAGTCGCGTGAACGAGCGACTTGCGCACGGGGGCGGGGACGCTGATGGCAGCGAAGCAGGTGGCAGGGTAGAGATAGTCCTCGCCGCTCTCGTCCACAACCCGAATGTCGCCATCCGCCGCGGCCTCCGCGTCGGGCACGACGCGGTATATCTTGTGCAACTCGAGGGAAGCCGGGTAGCCCTCGTTGCTGATGCAGACGACGAACGTTGGGGATCGGGAGATCCTGTTTGTCATTTGGTCAGTCCAGTTCGCATGCCCGCTCAGAAACTCGAAGTGCATTGGCGGGTCCCCTGCGCAGGGGCTCCGAGGCCTCATACAATGCTAACCTCGCCAGCCCTGCGTGTCAAGACGCGTGACTGCGAAGTGCTGTGAGGGCGCTCAGCGGTTGTCGCGGTCGAGGCGGGCGATGGCTGCGCGGTAGAGCTCGGGCTCGGTCGCGCCGGGGCTGCGCTCCCTCTCCGCCGCGAGGAGCCGGGACTCGACCTCGGGGTTGTGGAGAATCCTGGCTCGGAGCTGTTGTTTGAGGGAGTCGAGGGCTGGCCCGTCCTGGCTCGGTGCGGCCGGAGGACCGCCCAGGAGGCGCTCGAGGTCCGAGCGCGCGTCGGTGGGCGCTGTGGGCGGTGTCTGGGCGCCCCGCGCCCTGGCAAGGTGCTGGAAGGCGAGGAGTGCCAAAATCCCCAGGACGAAGCCGAGTGCGAGGCCGGCGAGGAACCCCGTGCTCCTTCCTCCTTCGCCACCATTGAGCCAGAAGGATGCGCACCTGTCAAGCCGCCATCCAACCGATTCGATTGATTCGATTCATTCGACTGATTCGACCGATTCGACCGATCGAGAATTTTCACTTGCATCTCGCGGCGGCACACGCTATGATGCAGTGCCGTGGCGATGGTGCCACTAGATGTAGGGGATGAACCGATGAAGAAGGCGTGCTGCCTGGGGATGCTGCCGAGGGAGATGGAGCTCGAGGCGCGGTTGGCGCTGGCTAGGCGCCTGGGCTTCGAGGGGGTGGAGCCCGGAACGCTCAAGAAGAAGGCCGACGTGCGGGCGCTGAAGAAGGCCGCGGCCAACACGGGCATCAGCATAGTTGACATCATGAACTCGGACCACTGGGGCTTCCCGCTCTCAAGCCCGAAGAAGGGCGTCGTGGCCAAGAGCATCAAGGGGATGCTGACCTCGATGCAGAACGCGCGCGACCTGGGGACGGATTGCGTGCTGCTGGTGCCCGCGGTGGTGAACGACGAGGCGACCTACGAGGAGGCGTGGAAGCGCTCGGCCGCGGCAATCCGCAAGATGCTGCCAGCCGCCAAGAAGCTCGGCGTCGCCATCGCCGTCGAAAACGTCTGGAACAGGTTCCTCCTCAGCCCCATCGAGTTCAAGGCATACGTGGACGCCTTCAAGAGTCCCTGGGTGAAGGCGTATTTCGACGTCGGGAACATCCTGATGTATGGGGTTCCGCAGCAGTGGATACGCACGCTGGGGCGTCGGATCGTGCGGATTCACGTGAAGGACTTCGACCTCAAGACGCGGCAGTTCATGCCGCTGCGTCAGGGGAGCGTGAACTGGCCTGCGGTGCGGCGGGCGCTGGCCGACATCAAGTACGGCGGTTGGCTGACCGCGGAGGTGGCGGGGGGCGATGAGGCCGTGCTCCGCGGAATCAGCGAGGCGATGGACAAGATCGTCGCAGGTGAATAGGAGAAGGGCAGGCCGGATGCGTGACGCGTGACGCGTGAGAAGAGAGCCGCGAGCCTGCGCAGAAGAGCGTCGAGTCTTGTGCTTCAGGCTCGAAGCTCGTTGCTCGCGGCTCGGAGCTTTCTGCTTCACGGGTCACGCGTCACGCGTCCGGCTTGGCGCCGAAATGAGCAGAACAGCCGCTAGAAGACATCTGAGTCTGACGGGGAAGCAGTGGGTATTCCGCGACTGCGATGAGCAGGAGCGGGACGGGTTGGTGGACGCGCTCGGGGTGTCGCCCATCGTGGCCCACCTGCTGTGCAACCGCGGCCTGGGGCGAGCGGAGCTGGCGCGCGACTTCCTGGAGCCCGACCTCGGCGGGCTGCACGACCCCGGCCTGCTGCCCGACATCGAGAAGGCGGTGGTGCGCCTGCGGCAGGCCGTCGCCAACCAGGAACGCATCCTGGTCTACGGCGACTACGATGCCGACGGGGTGACGGCCACGTCGCTCCTCATCAAGTTCCTGCAGTTGCTGGGCGCCGAGCCTGCCCACTACATCCCGAACCGCGTTGAGGAGGGCTACGGGCTTCACACCGAGGCTGTGAGGGCCGCCGCGGCCGACGGTGTGAAGCTGATCATCACAGTGGACTGCGGGGTGAGCGGGGCGGCGGAGGTGGAGCTCGCCCGCGAGCTCGGGATTGACGTGATCGTGACCGACCACCACGAGCCGCCGCACCAGGTGCCGCGTGCCGCCGCGGTGGTGAACCCGAAGCTCACGGGCGCGCTCTACCCGTTCCGCGACCTTTCGGGCGTGGGGGTGGCCTTCAAGTTCGCATGGGCCGTCGCCCAGAGCTTCACGCCGGGCAAGCGGGTGAGCGAGGAGTTCCGCCGCTTCCTCCTCGACGCCATCGGGCTGGTGGCGATGGGGACGGTGGCCGACGTTGTGCCGCTGGTGGGCGAGAACCGGATTTTCGCCATCTTCGGGCTTCACGCGCTGCGGGCGTCCACGAGTCCGGGCATCGTGGCGCTCGTCCGTGGGGCGGGCGTTGCGGACAGGCCGCTCACGCCGCGCGACATCGCGTTCGGGATCGGCCCGCGGCTCAACGCCGCGGGACGCCTCGCCCAGGCCGGCCTCTGCGTGGAACTCCTGACCACGGCGAGCCAGGAGCGCGCCGACGAGATCGCCCGCGTGCTGGAGGGGAAGAACCGCGAGCGGCAGCGCATCCAGACCGCGATCCTCAACGACGCCCGCCGGCGCCTCGAAGGGGTGGACGACTGGGCGACGCGGCGCGCCATCGTGCTGGCCGACGAGGGCTGGCACGCAGGCATCGTGGGCATCGTGGCCGCGAAACTCGTCGAGGAGTTCAACATGCCCACCGTGCTCCTCTCCCTCGACGGCCAGGTGGCGCGCGGCTCGGCGCGCTCGGTGCCCCACTTCGACCTCTTCGGGGCGGTGGAGGCCTGCGAGGGGATTCTGCTGAGCTACGGCGGCCACAGCCAGGCGGCCGGCATGCGGCTCCTGCGGGAAAACGTCGAGCGATTCCGCGAGCTCTTCGAGTGCCAGGCCCAGCGCAGCCTGTCGGACTGGGAGCCTTGCGGCCTGGTGGAGGTTGACGCCGAGGTTGCCCTGCCCGCGGTCAACGCCGGGCTGGTGAAGGAGCTCGAGCGGCTGGCGCCCTACGGCGAGGGGAACCGCGCGCCCGTGCTCGCCTGCTCGGACGTCGTGGTGGCGGGCACGCCCACGCTGATGGGGGGCCAGGGGCAGCACGTGGCCTTCTACGCCCGGCAGGGCGAGCGGAGCCTGCGCGCCATCGGCTTCCGCATGGCCGACGACATCTTCGATTCCGTGGCGAGCGGCGACGTCCGCTGCGACATCGCCTTCACCCCGAAGATCAACGGCTACAGGGGAACGGAGGAGGTCGAGCTCGAGCTGTGCGACGTTCGGCTCGGGCGCTGAGCCGGCCGCGCGCACAGGGCCTCCCCGGGCCGGCTAGTTCATCATCGCCACGATCCGCCTGCGGAGCACCGCCACCCGCTGCATGCACGCCGCCGCGCGAAGCGACTCCTCACCAGTGGAGCTGAGCGGCCGGAGCTCCACCTTCAGCCGGGCCTCCGCGCGCGGAGGCTCGGAACCGCCCATCGGCTCCACGGTCGGGGGACGCGCCTGAATCTCGTCCTGGTACATTGCTTCCATCGCAGTCTCCTCCTGCACGTCGGTGTCTACATTCTCAGACGCGAAGCGCTCTTGCGACATTCAGTCCATTGTCTCTCTCAAGAGCAAAGTCCGTGCCAGAATGGCCGACGTGGCTAGAGGAAACCAGCCCCATTGCGTAACTCATTGCCCGGCGGCACTTTACGTCGAGAGCTCGGGCCGCTCGCGTCCCCCTCCGCACGACGAAGCCCACAGCCCAGGCGTCCAGAATCCTGACCGTGTGGGCAAAAAGCGCATGCGATCTGGACAATATGGCAGGTGGCCGTCAGCGCTTGGCCGCCAATCCTGGCGCCCGGCTGCCTTCCGAATCGTCGTCGTTGTCGTCGTCCTCGTCGTCGAACCCCATGCGAGGGAGAAGCCATCGGACTCGACGACGGCGACGAGGACGACGACGACGACGAGCACGAGCACGAGAAGAGAGGGCAATCGGTGGTTGCCTGAACCGGGGGCAAGGGTGCAATGCTCACTTGTAATGCCGGTCTGGATTTGCTAGAATACGGCGACATTCGTTGAGAGGAGAGGCCATGTCCGCGGTGGCGGCCGGCGCGCTGGACTCCAGCGTGCTGGTGCTCAACAAGCTGTATCTGCCGATCCACGTGGTGAGCGCGCGGCGGGCGTTCTCGCTCCTGTGCCGCGACGCCGCGGAGGTGGTCTGCCTGGAGGACGACCGGTTCGAGACGCACAACCTCGAGAGCTGGTGCCAGCTCTCGGCGCTCCGCCGCCAGTTCCCCGACGACGACGGCGAGTACGTCCGCACCGTCCGCCTCGAAATCCTCGTCCCGCGCATCATCCGCCTGCTGGTCTACGACCGCCTGCCCGAGCGCGCGGTGAAGTTCAACCGCCGCAACATCTACGCGCGCGACGAGGGGCGCTGCCAGTACTGCGGCAGGCGCTTCCCAACCCCCGAGCTCACCCTCGACCACGTGGTGCCGCGCGCCCGCGGCGGGTCCTCGACGTGGGACAACCTGGTCTGCTGCTGCGTGGCCTGCAACGCGCGGAAGGGCGGACGCCTCCCCGAGGAGGCCGGGCTGCGCCTGGTCCGCAGGCCGTACAAGCCCAGGCGCTCCCCACTCATCCGCCTCACCATCCGCGACGACCGCTACCGCTCCTGGCGCCACTTCGTGGACGAAGCCTATTGGAGCGTCGAGCTGAAATGACACGAAACTGGGGAGGGGCTTTCTCGCAGAAAGCCCCTCCCCAGACCCCTCCTCAAAGACTCCTATGCCGCTTCAGGGTTCTCTGTGGGTAGCCCCTACAGGTTGTGCCTCGGTGTTTGCTCCCAGTCTTCAGCCGCGGCTCTGCGGCTCACGACTTGGGGGCTTTGCCCCCAAACCCCCAGGATTTACCGCTTTGCAGCCACCGGCACACGTGGTGGAATCGGCCTGCTGCCACGGAGGATAGG
>VGYW01000257.1 GCA_016872875.1 Planctomycetota bacterium
CCGCCTCCCTCCGCCAGAAGGCCGAGCGCATCGTCCGCCGCCTGGCCGAGGCGGGCCACTACGCGCTCTTCGCCGGCGGATGCGTGCGCGACATGGTGCGGGGCGATGAGCCGCACGACTTCGACATCGCCACCGACGCCAGCCCCGAGGCTGTCCAGGCACTCTTCGACCGCACCGTGCCGGTCGGCGCCCAGTTCGGCGTCGTGGTCGTCGTGGATGGCGACGACCAGTTCCAGGTCGCCCGCTTCCGTGCCGACCTGGGCTACACGGACGGCCGCCGCCCCGACGCCGTGCGCGAGGCCGACGCCCGCGAGGACGCGCTCCGCCGCGACTTCACCATCAACGGCCTCTTCTTCGACCCACTCAGGGGCGAAACGCTCGACTTCGTGGGCGGCCAGCGGGACATCCGCGACGGCGTCGTCCGCGCCATCGGCGACCCCGACGCCCGCTTCGGCGAGGACTCGCTCCGCCTCCTGCGCGCCGTTCGCTTCGCCGCACGCTACGGCTACCACATCGAGCCCGCCACGGAGGCCGCGCTGCGGCGCCACGCCCCCGAAATCCGCCGCGTGAGCGCCGAACGCATCGGCGAAGAGCTCGCCCGCATCCTCACCGGCCCCAACCGCGGCGCCGCACTCGGCCTCCTCCACGACGCCGGCCTCCTCGCCCACGTCCTCCCAGAGGTCGAGGCCATGGTCGGCGTGGCGCAGCCGCCCCAGTTCCACCCCGAGGGCGACGTGTTCACCCACACCCGCCTCGCCCTCGACGCCCTTGAGGAGCCGGGCGTCGTCCTCGCCTTCGCCACCCTCCTCCACGACGTCGGGAAGCCGCCCACCTGGGCCGAGGCCGACCGCATCCGCTTCGACCTCCACGACAAGGCGGGCGCCCACATCGCCCGCGCGGTCTGCGAGCGCCTCCGCGTCCCAGCCGGCCAGACCGAGGCCATCGCCGCCATCGTCCTCGACCACATGCGCTTCATGGCCGTGCCCCACATGCGGCCGAGCACCCTCAAGCGGTTCCTGCGCTCGGCCCACTTCGCCGAGGGGCTGGCCCTCCACCGCGCCGATTGCCTGGCCAGCCACGGCGACCTCACCAACTACGAGTTCTGCCGCGAGAAGCTCGCCAGCCTCGGCGAAGAGGAGATACGCCCCCCCCGGCTCATCACCGGCCACGACCTCATCGCCCTCGGCTACGACCCCGGCCCCCTCTTCACCGCCATCCTCACCCGCATCGAGGACGCCCAGCTCGAGGGGGAGCTCGCCACCCGCGCCGACGCTCTGGCCCTCCTCCAACGCGAATTCCCTCTGCCCTAGACCACTTTCCGCAACAGGAACTATGTAGCCTCCCGAAGGTGTTGGGACCCTTCGCGAGGCCCGGTGCAGGCTCTTCGGGAGGGGCTCGCGGGCGGCCGGCGGAGGCGCCCGGAGAGGAGGAACGCCCATAGTGGGTCAAACATCAGGCGCGCAGTTGACCCACTATGGGAGAAACGGCCCCGGATGCGTCCGGCTGGCCAAAATGCCCATACTGGGCAACGTCCGGGCTTGACCCAGTATGGTGGGACCGCCCCGGAAGCGTCCGGATCGCCAGAACAGCCATAGTGGGCCAAGTGTGAGGGGCGCGGGGTTGACACAGTATGGAGCGAGGGCACGGTGGGCAATCGGGGCGACTGGGCTCTATCGCGCCGCGGTGACTTTGACCGCTATGTCGCGGGTGAAGGGGGGGACTTTGAGGGCGAGGGGCTGGGCGGATGCGGCGGCCTTGCTCTCGGCCAGCGGCTTGCCCTCCCAGGTGTGCCACCACTCGACCCGGTAGCTGCCCGGGGCGAGGCCCTGGATGGTGAGGGTGGCGCCGCTGGTCTCGGCGGGCTTGACGCCCTCCTTGTGGATGTTCCACCAGGTGGCCTGGGGGTCGGAGAGCCAGAGGTAGGCGGCGGCGTCGGCCTGGAGGCCGACGAGGCGCAGCCCCTTGTCCACCGCGGCAGTGGCGGCGCGGAGCTTCGCCGTCGTGTAGGGGATGCCCTTCACGAACGCCGACACCGGCTTGTAGTGGTGGTACTGGTTCTTCTTGTGCATGTCGTCCCACCACCAGCTCATGACGGTGCTGGCGAAGCCTGAGAGCGCGGAGGCCCAGAGTGCGTTGTGGAGGTGGGTGTAGTCCTTGTCCGCGTCGTACTCGGGGGAGCGCATGAAGTTGTCGTCGGCTAGGCCGAACTCGCTGAAGAGGACGGGCTTGGCGGGCGCGGCGTCGCGGGCGAGCTTGGCGCGGGAGAGGACGCTCGCCACCTCGTCCTTGAAAAGCTCCTTCTCGGCGGGGCGCATGTAGAAGTGCAGGTCGGCGGTGTCGAGCTTCGGGTGCTTGTAGTCCTTCGAGGGGGAGTGCCAGGTGCTGTTGCACCTGATGCGGCGGGCAGGATCAAGCCGCTCGAAGAGCTCGCCAAGCTCGGTGTAGAGGCGCTCGGTGGGGAGGCCGGGGTCCTGCTCGTTGGAGTATTCCCAGGCGGCGACGTGGGGGGAGTAGCCCCACCTGGCGACGAAGTAGCGGACGAGGTTGCGGCCGTGGGCGAGCGCGCGGTCGTAGTCGCGGCTGTTGGCCCGCCGCAGGAGCTTCATGTAGTGGTCGCGGGTGAACATGGTGAGCTGGAGGTAGACTCCGCTGGCCTCGGCGGTCTCGACGAGGGCGTCGAGCATGCGGCAGTCGAGCTGGTTGTACCAGCCGAGGAGCGGGCGGTTGGCGTCGGCCTCCCAGAGGAGTTCGGGGCCGCCCGCGGCCTCCTTGAGCGAGAGGTCGCGGAGGTACATCGCGCACTTGGCGATGGTGCGGAAGGCGAGTCGCCCGAGCCACCACTGGCCGTCGCGTGAGGCGAAGTCGTGCTGGAAGGGGGTCCAGCCCTTGCCGCCCTTGAGGATGATCGGCTCGCGGGAGCCGTCGAGTTCCACAGCGATGCCGACTCCTGTGCTGGTCCGCAGTTTGCCCGTCAGGCGGTACTTGGTGTTGGGCTTGAGGGCGAGGGGGCGAGTGGGCTGGAAGGCGACGGTGGCGTCGGTCTCTCCGCTCGTGCCCACGCACCGGTCGTCGGAGTGGTAGCCGTCGCGGTCGGGCGCGGCCACGATGGGCGGGAACCAGCCCCAGGAGCGCGCCCAGCCGCTCTTGCGGGCCTCGATGCCCATCGCCCAGTCCTCGCAGCAGCACCAGATTCGGGCGTAGTTCGCCCCGTTCTCGCCCAGGCGCTGGAGCATCTCGCCCTGCTTGTAGGAGTCGGTGACGAACGCGACGTTCTGGCCGACTGGGAAGAAGGCCGAGCCGTCGTCGAAGGCCAGGAAGCGGGGGTCTTTGTCGGAGACACGGACGAAGCCCCTGCCTTCGGCCGGCGTGCACTCGAAGGCCACGGGTGCCGAACGGATGGCGCCATCGCGGGTGGCCACTGTGGCGATAGCCGTCCAGTTCCCCACCTCGGTGGGGGCGAAGCGTGCCCGCCAGCCCGGCGCGCCGCTGGGGTAGAGCCATTCGGTTTCGCGGCCGCTGTGCTGCCGCCGCTCGCGCTCGACGGGCTGGAACCAGAAGGCGGGATAGGCGAGCTTCCTCCCGCCGGGGGCGGTGAGCTCGAGGGACACCTCGACCTCCGCCGCGTCGTAGGGGTTCTCGGCGGGCACGCTCGTGGCGATGGTGAAGTCGAGCCGCCCGAGCCGCTTCACTTGCCTTGCCCCGGCCTCGATGGCCACCTGCCGCTCCGCGGCCGCCGCCGTCATCGAGCAGGCCACGGCCAGCGCCAGCACGCCGCGACGTGACTTCCCCATCTGGCGTCTCCTCGATGTCCTGAGGTACCACCCGGGAACCGCGTGGTGGACATTATATGCCTTGCCCCCCGCCTGGCGCAATGGCCCTACACTTGCACACAACGCAACCGCCTCGAGCAGAAGGGCTTGCGCTCGCGGCCGATTTCCCTATAGTGGCGGAGGGAGTGTCCCACGCGAGGAGAACAGCCGTGTCCAGAGAAGCGGATGGCCAAGGCGGGGGAGTTGCCCGCCGCGCGTTCCTCGCACTCACGGCGGCGGGCGCAGCGGGCCTGCTCGCTCCCGCCTCACTCGCCCAGGAGAAGACGCGAATGACCGATGACGAGTTGCGCAGGAAGCTGCTCGCCTGCCTCGGCGGGCCGTGGCCCGAAGCGTGCGACCTCAAGCCCATCGTGCGCGAGACGATGAAGAAGGAGGGCTATCGCATCGAGTCAGTGACTTACGAGGCGGAGCCAGGCGACCGGGTGCCGGCCTACCTCCTGGTGCCCGACGGGGTTGACGCGGCGCACCCGGCCCCCGCAATCGCAGTGTGGCACCAGCACAACGGCGCGTGGCACCTGGGCAAGGTGGAGCCGGCCGGCCTCGCGGGCATGCCCATGCACCAGACGGGCGTGGCCCTGGCGAAGGAGGGCTACGTGGTGCTCTGCCCCGACGCGCTCTGCTTCGGCGAGCGCCAGAGCAAACGCCTCCAGGGCGGCAACTTCGAGCGGTTCGAGTTCCTCCGCTACGTGGTCGCCGGCAAGTGCCTGGCCTGGAAGTACATCCTCGACATGCGGCGGGCGGTTGACTTCCTCTGCTCGCGGCCGGAGGTGAAGAAGGACAAGCTCGGCTGCTACGGCCACTCGATGGGCTCGACCTGCACCTGGCTCGTCGGCCCGTGGGAGCCGCGGCTGAAGGCCCTCGTGGGCAACTGCTGCCTGCCCACCTACGCCGGCATCCATCGCACCCGCATCCTCCACTGCTTCCCCAACTTCGTCCCTGGCTGGTTCCAGTATGGCGACACGCCGGAGATAGCCGGCCTCATCGCCCCGCGCGCGCTCCACCTGAACCTCGGCGAGAAGGACGGCGGCAGCCCCATCGAGGAGGCTCGCGAGGGCGTCAAGCGCATCGCCGCCGCCTACCAGCGCGCCGGCGCCCCAGAGAACTTCAGCCACTTCATCGAGGAGGGCGCCGGCCACATCCTCTCCGAGGTCATGTGGTCCCGCGCCAAGGCCTGGTTCGCAAAGCACCTCCGTTAGGAGGCCGGCCGTGCTCCGAACTTCTGCCATCGTCCTGCCCCTCGCCCTCTCCTGGTGCGCGGGCGCGGGGGAGGCCATCTTCGAGAATCCACGAATCCGACTCGTCCTGGGCGAGGACGCCGTTTGGCGAAGCGCGACGGATAAGGCGACAGGCAAGGACTACTGCGCCCAGGCCAAACGCCTGCCACTGGCCACCGCCCGCATCGCCGAGAGGACCTATAGGTCCCATAGGTCCTATTGGAAACAGGCCAGCACCACCGATATGTCGCAGCTCACCCTCGCCCTCGAGGGCTGCGACACGAGGCTCACCTACGCGGTCAAGGGCGAGCCAGATTGGATTCTCCTGCGGCTTGAGCGGGTGGAGGGCACGCGGCCGAGCCACCTCACGCTCGCGCAGCTCGGTGTCAGGCTCACCGAACACGTCGGGCCGAGGCTCGGCGGGGCGTGGAGCGACGACTATGCGGTCTGCCTGATGGCCGCGAACCTCCAGACGCAGTGCTCTGCGACCCGCCGCGGCGACTTCGCGGAGCTTTCGGCTACGACCCAGGACGCCCCAGGCCCGAAGCTGGAGGGGGCCGCAGCCGCAATCGTCGCCTGCCCTACAAAGGAACTCGACGCCATCCTGGACAAGCTCGCCGTCGCGCACGGCCTGCCGCGGAACAGCGACGAGAAGGTCACGCCCTCGCGCTGCCTGCCCCTCGCCCGCCAGAGCTACTGGTTCCTGTCGTTTGGCGAGAAGGAGGCCGACAAGGTGGTGGACCTGTGCAAGCGGAGCGGCTTCCGACAGGTCATGATGAACAGCGGCTCCTGGTGCCGAACCGTCGGACACTACACCTTCAACGCCAGCTACCCCGACGGGGTGGAGAGCCTGCGGCGGACAGTGGCAAAGCTGCACGACGCTGGGATTCTGGTGGGCATGCACTGCTTCGCCTCAAAGGTCTCGAAGACCGATGCCTACGTGACCCCCGTGCCCGACAAGCGGTTCTGGGTGGACATGACCGCGACGCTGGCCGCCGACGTTGGCCCGGACGCCACGGAGATTCGCACGTCGAGCGACCTCAGCCAGTGGCCCGGCAGCCCAGCCGCCAAGCAGAAGCTCTGGGAGGGCGGCGTGGCTAAGCACCAGGAGGTGATCATTGACGATGAGATAATCAGATACAAAGAGATCGGACGCGGAGCGTCCAAGACAGCGCGTCCCCACGCGGAGCGTAGGGACGAGAAAGGGGGGGCGGAGCGTGGGAACGAGAAGGGTGAGGAGGGGAAGCTCGACACCTTCCTCGGCTGCGAGCGGGGCGCCTGGGGGACGAAGAAGGCCGAGCACAAGGCGGGCGCCGCCTGCCGGCACTACGGCGTGGACGGCTGCATCAACGGCTATATCGTTGACCAGGAGACGACGCTGCTGGACGAGACGACGACCCGCCTGGCCGAGGTCTTCAACACCTGCGGCTTCGACATGGTCTACTTCGACGGCGGGGAGGACGTTGACCGCCGCCGCTTCAACCACTACGTCTCCAAGTTCCAGGCCACCGCGATGGCCAAGTTCAAGAAGCGGCCCCTCATCCACATGGGCACCATCATGACCCACAACCTCATCGGCTCATTCACCCGCAGCGGCACGGTGGACACCTACCTCAACACCCTCTATGGCCACATCATCGCCGGCGGCAAGGTGGAGACCTGGCCGACGGTGAAGAGCCACATAGACCGCTCCGTGGCCTACATGCAGAGCGTGGGCGAGGACAGGATTCCTGGCGAGCTCGGCTGGTTCGGCATCTGGCCCAAGGGCAAGAACACCGACGGCCTCCAGCTCGACGAGGCCGAGTACCTGATGTGCAAGAGCCTCGCCCACAACGCGCCGATCTCGCTCCAAACCAGCTTCGGCCAGATGGACAGCCATCCCCTCACCCCCGGCATCCTTGAGATCGTGCGGGCATACGAGGAGCTTCGCCTCGCGGGCATTGTGCCCGAGGCCACGCGCAAGCAGCTCCGGGAGAAAGGCAAGGACTTCCTCCTCCTTGGCGCGAGGGCCCACGGCTGGTTCACCGCAACGCCCGATATAACCTACCACCAGAAGGTGTGGGTGGACTTCGCCGCGGTCGAGCCGGTGCCGAAGGTTGCTGGCGGGAGCGAGGTGCGAGCCGTCGCCGGCAAGTGCGAGAGCGGCGCCGTCGCATCCGTCTGGCACCACACAGGCGTGGAGGGCAAGCTGGTCATGCCTACCCACACGATCGCCTTCGGCGGCATGACCGCGAAGAGAAGCGGCAACGCCGTGGCCGCTGAGAAGACGCCCGCGGGCGAGGCAGTGCCCATCGGCGGCCGGCGCACGCTGCTGACCTTCGTTGGGCTTGCCTCCGATCACGTCCGCCAGCTCCTCGCCGCGTCGCGCTTCGAGCCCACCAAACCCTTGGAGAAGAGCAAGTGAGAACCGTCGGCGTGCGCGATTTGCAGAGAAACATGGGGGCAGTTCGGCGGCAACTGGCTGAGGAGCGCTACCTGGTGCTCACGGCGAGTGACCGTCCGTTCGCCATCCTGTTCTCATCTCACCCTGACAGCATAGAGGACGACCTCCGGGCCATCCGCAGTGCCCGCGCACTCGAAGCCATGAGACGTATTCAAGCGGACGCCAAGGCCAGAGGGCTCGACAAGATGACGATGGAGGAGATCAACGCTCTGATCGCCAAGGTGCGGCGTGAGCGGAGCAAGAGGAAGGGTCGCTGACCGTGTGGCTTTGGATCGCCGAACTCGTGGCCGTGGCCCTCGTCGTGGCGGCGCTGCCCGTGGTGCTCGTGCAGCGGCGGGCGCCCGTGGCCACGTTGGCCTGGGTGCTTGCCATCCTGCTTCTCCCGTTCCTCGGCGTCCTGCTGTTCTTCCTCCTCTCGTGGCGGCGGCCCGAGCGGGTGCGCGAGAAGTACCACCGCAAGGCTAGGGCACTGGACGAGCGCGCCGGCGAGTGGCCATCGCTCGACGCGGCCGAGGAGGACGAGTTCGCACACGCGGAGTTCCGCACGCTCGCCGCGGCGCTCGACCGCATGGAGGGCTTCCCGCCGCGGCCCGGCAACGCCGTGGAGTTCACGGCCGACGGCCCGAGCTTCCACCAGATGCTCCTCTCAGGCATCCGCTCCGCAAGAGACCACGTCCACCTCGAGTTCTACATCTACACCAACGACGCCACGGGGAACGCCGTCACCGCCGCCCTCTGCGAGAAGGCCCGCAAGGGGGTCGAGTGCCGCCTCCTCCTCGACGCCCTGGGCGCCGTCTGGTTCCACAAGAGCTGCCTCGCCCGCCTGCGCGAGGCCGGCGTGAAGGTGGACTTCTTCCACCCGCTCGGCCCGCTGCGGAAGCGGTTCTACCTTAACTACCGGCTGCACAGGAAGATAGCGGTCTTCGACGGCGTGGCGGCCCTCACCGGCGGGCGCAACGTCGGCGACGAATACGCCACCCGCCGCAAGGGCAAGCGCGCCTGGCAGGACCTCTCGATGTTCATCCGCGGCCCAGCCGCGCTCGACCTCCAGCAGGTGTTCCTCAAGGACTGGTACTACACGACCGACGAGCCGATTGAGGTTTCCCGCTACTGTCCGCCCCCGCCGGCCGCGGGCGACGAGGTGGTGCAGGTGCTCCCCAGCGAGCCGAACGCGCTCGGCAGCGCCGCCGAGTTCGCACACCTCCTCGCCATGCGCTCCGCCCGCCGCTCCCTCAGAATCGTCACCCCATACTTCGTCCCCCCCGAGCCGATGGTCTCCGCGCTCATCAGCGCCGCGCTCTCCGGCGTCAACGTCGAGATCGTCGTCCCCGTCATCAGCGACTCCAAGCTCAGCCTCTGGGCCGGACGCTCCGCCTACCGCGAGCTCATCGAGGGCGGCGTCCGCATCTTCGAATACCAGGACGGCATGCTCCACGGCAAGCTGATGATCGTGGACGACCACTGGTGCACGGCGGGGTCGGCGAACATGGACTCCCGCAGCTTCCGCCTCTCCTTCGAGGTCACGTGCTTCGTCTACTCGCGGCACGACATCCCCCAGCTCCTCACCCTCTTCGACCAGTACCGCTCCCGTTCCACCCCCGTCGAGGACCCCCTCGAGTATGAGAAGCGGCTGCGCGACCGCATCTTCTGCGCCGTCACCCGCCTCGCCTCCCCGCTCCTGTGAGTGCCAGCCCTGTAGTGGAGGAGAAGATGGGACCCGCGCAGGCCTTTTCCGCAGTCCCGAAGGGACGCCAGTGGGTTGCCGGCGGCTTTAGCCGCCGGATCGGGGCGCACCCACGGCCCAGTCCCAAAGGGACGGCAGAAGCCCGCGGCAGTGGGGGCGGGCACTCCTTCTGCCGTCCCTTCGGGACTGCTGGTTCCCGCATCCGAGTCTTTTCCGCAGTCCCGAAGGGACGCCAGTGGGTTGCCGGCGGCTTTAGCCGCCGGATCGGGGCGCACCCACGGCCCAGTCCCAAAGGGACGGCAGAAGCCCGCGGCAGGGGGGGCCGGCCCACCCCTCTGCCGTCCCTTCGGGACTGCTGGTTCCCGCATCCGAGTCTCTTCCGCAGTCCCGAAGGGACGCCAGTGGGTTGCCGGCGGCTTCAGCCGCCGGATCGGGGCGCACCCACGGCCCAGTCCCAAAGGGACGGCAGAAGCCCGCGGCAGGGGGGGCGGGCACTCCTTCTGCCGTCCCTTCGGGACTGCTGGTTCCCGCATCCGAGTCTTTTCCGCAGTCCCGAAGGGACGCCAGTGGGTTGCCGGCGGCTTCAGCCGCCGGATCGGGGCGCACCCACGGCCCAGTCCCAAGGGGACGGCAGAAGCCCGCGGCAGTGGGGGCCGGCCCACCCCTCTGCCGTCCCTTCGGGACTGCTGGTTCCACCACCCGAGTCCGGCGGCTGAAGCCGCCGGCAGCCCACTACGCTCCCTTTGGGAGCAAGACAGCGGTGCGCCCGGCGGTTGCAATGCCCCTGGCGATGGGCTATGCTGGCACCCGGCCGTGGATTGTATGAGCGTCTGCGGGAATGAGCGAGTTCGTAGTGCGGGCTTCAGCCCGTGCCCTGGGAGACGGCCTGAAGGCCGCACTACAAACCACTCGACTTGGAAGGAGGGTTGCCATGCCTCGCGACTGGTTAAGCCGAAGCTGGCTGGCCTGGGCTGTTGCGTCGCTCGCGCTGGCGCTGGCGGCGGGGGCGCCCGACGTCGTGCCCGACCTCGACAAGGTGGTGGGGATCGAGCGCTTCGACGGGCCGCCCGCCGCGCGCCAACTCCTCAAGAAGAACGGCTTCGTCGTCGTCCCGCGCTTCTACCGCCAGATTTTCTCCCCCTACGTCCGCAGCGGTCTGCCCCCCTTCATTACCACCGACTCCCTCCATCGCACCTTCCACGTCATCTTCGAGGAGCAGGTCAAGCGGGTGGAGACGGCACTTGCGGCGGACGTGGAGGCGATCACCCAGATATGTGCGCGAAACTCATCGCCGAACGCTTGGAGCAAGTAGAGACGATTGAACCACCTTCGTTCTGTAGCTGTTTGCGACATGGGCGGTCGGATGATAGGATATGCTCTGTGATCGTTGGGGTTCTGCAAGCTGAATTGCTAGGAGAAGGTCGATGGCCTCGCATCGGGTAACAGAGACCAAGCTCTTCTCGATCCTAGGTGCCCGAGAGGCGCAGGAAGGTTTTGCCGGTTCGGAGGTCTCGTCTTGCGTGAATAGCGTCGTCGCCGAAGCATGGCCCATTCTGCAACAGGTTGCCAGGGCATTCCCCCTTTACACACTACATGATCCGGAGCATTCCTTCCGCGTTGCCGAGAACATGGGCCGAATAATCCCGGAGTGGACACTGGGCAAGCTCAATAGCGTCGAAATCTCGGTTCTGCTTTACGCGGCCTACCTTCATGATATAGGAATGGCATCAAGCCAAGACGAGTTCTATGGGTGGCTGAACTCAGGAGAGTACCGCACCTTTGCCTTGTCCAATGAGAGGTGGGAACGCGCTCTGGGGGCGATCGAATCGGGGAAACCGGAGCATCCATCACAAGGACGGGGGAATCGCAATGCAGGACACAGGATAGGGCCTAGCGATGGCAAGACTCTTGCCCCGACACGACTCAGGCAACTCCAGGATGCAATCTACACCGAATTCCTCCGCTCAAACCACGCGGCGCGTGGTGCTCAGTTTGTGACGGAGATGTTCGGCTCCCGTGGCAAGTCCCGCACCAGTATTCGATTGGGAGAAACCAACTACGCTGATAAAGTAGCGCTCGTCTGCAAATCACACGTAGCTGAAACAAGGTCACTGGCCGGTTCTGAGTATCGGCGGGACGCCTATGTCGGCAATAAGCCAGTGAACCTTCAGTACTGTGCGGTTGTCCTGCGATTAGCGGATTTTGTGGATCTGGACCCTGAAAGGGCGCCCCAGGTGCTCCTTGATTTCATCCTCCTCGACCTGGAGGCCAGATCGCCGGCCACATCCGATCCAAACGAGCAGGCGCGCGCACAGTCGGCACAGGAATGGGCCAAGCATCGAGCGATCATGGGCTGCAAAGTGACGCCCCAAGAGATACGCTTAGAGGCGCGGTGCTTTCATCCGGCGATTCAGCGAGGCCTTTTGGAATGGTGTGACTCGATTGACCGGGAACGTCGAGACTGCAGGCTGATCGTCCAAGAAAACCGCGGACCGATCACAGAGAAGTACCAACTCGATCTCGCTAACGAAGTGGCCAAGGATTACATAGAGTCGGATGGCTCATATGTGTACAGCGGTTTCAAGTTCCAGTTGGATTATGACCGAATTGTTGAGAGTGTAGCATCATTACAGAGTCAGTTCCACATGCAACAGGCCCTCGCGCGGTGAAGAAGGCCGATGGTCTGGGTTCGGCCGTCGGCCTGGGCGTCGCGTTGCATGTCGAGGGCGATGCGGCCAT
>VGYW01000258.1 GCA_016872875.1 Planctomycetota bacterium
TGGCCGACAGGAGCTTCCGTTGCTACCTCGCCTTCAGCGCCACGCGGGTGCTCAGCCTGGGCTACCTCGGCCAATACGTCTACCTCTACCTCACCGACGTGCTGGGGAAGGACAGCCAGACGACCAACCTGCTGGCCCTCGTGGTGCCCACGGTGGTCTCGCTGCTGGTGATCGGGGCGTGGGGGCGGCTGGTGGACCGCCTGGGCTGCAAGCCCGTGCTGATCATCTGTTCCCTCGGCGTGCTGCACGGCTCCGTGTCGTGGATTCTGGTCACGCCGGCCAGCCTGTGGGCGGGCTACGTCGGCGTGCTGCTCTCCGTGGTGGCGTGGACCGGCCTGGATGCCGCGAGCTTCACCCTGATGTTGCGGATGAGCGCGTCGCACGGCGGCCGCCGCCAGGGGAGCGCCTACCTGGCGGTGAACAGCGTGGCCATCGCAGTGGCGGCCGCCCTCAGCGGCCTCCTCGGCGGCGCCGTGGTCAGTTGGCTGGGCGAGGACTGGCACGCGACCCTCCTCGGCTACACGGTCACGTACCACGGCGTCCTCTTCATCATCTCCGGCCTGCTGCGGCTGGCCTGGCTCCCCTGGCTCTTCCTCCTCCACGAGCCGGGCGCGCACACGCCCTCCGCCGCCGTGCAATACGTCCTCACCTCCGCCCACGCGAAGCTGCGCAAGGCGGTCCGCAGCCCCCTCGACACGTTGAGGCGGCTGGGGCGCGATGCGAACGACGGACGTGACCCCGACTCTGGAGTGCACTGAATGGCGCGCCAAGGGCCGCTGACGGATCTGCTCGTGCTCGACGTCACCCGCGTCCTGGCCGGGCCTTTCGCGGGCATGGTGCTGGCCGACCTGGGGGCCGAGGTGATCAAGGTCGAGCGGCCAGGCCAGGGGGACGACGCGCGCGCCTTCGGCCCCTTCCGCAACGGCGTGAGCGCCTACTTCGCAAGCGTCAACCGCGGGAAGAAAGGCATCACCCTCGACCTCCAGAAGCCCGCGGGCCGCGACATCTTCCTGCGTCTGGCCGAGAAGGCCGACGTGGTGATCGAGAACTTCCGCCCCGGCGTCATGGCGCGCCTCGGCCTCGGCTACGAGCAGCTCCGCGAGCGGAACCCGCGCCTCATCTACGCCGCCTGCTCAGGCTTCGGCCAGACAGGCCCCTATGCCCATCGCCCCGCCTACGACGCCGTCATCCAGGCGATGGGCGGCATCATGAGCCTCACCGGCGAGGAGGGCGGGCCGCCCGTCAGGGTCGGCGTCTCCATTGGCGACATCGCGGCCGCCCTGTGCACCGCCATCGGAATCCTCGCCGCCCTCCACAAGCGTGGCACAGGCGTCCCGCCTGTGGACCACAGGCAAGATGCCTGTGCCACCGGGCAACTGGTGGACGTTGCGATGCTCGACTGCCAGCTCGGCATCCTCGAGAACGCCATCGCCCGCTACTTCACGAGCGGCCAGACGCCCGGCCGACTCGGCACCCGCCACCCCAGCATCACCCCCTTCCAGGCATTCGGGACCGCCGACGGCTACGTCGTGGTCGCCATCGGCAACGACAAGCTCTGGGCAGCCTTCTGCCGAGCCATCGGACGCCCCGAGCTGCTCGCCGACGAGCGCTTCGCCGACAACCACCTCCGCACGCAGAACCACGCCGCCCTCGAACCCCTCATCCAGGCCGCCCTTCGGACGCGTCCGACCGCCGACTGGTTGGCCGAGCTCGAGCGCCTCGGCATCCCCTGCGGCCCGATCAACTCCATTGGCCAGCTCGCCGCAGACCCCCAGGTGGCGGCCCGCGAGATGATTCAGGAGGTCCTCGACCCCGTGGCCGGCCCGATGCAGATGGCGGGGGTGCCGATCAAGCTCTCGGCCACGCCCGGCGCCATCGCAGGCCCGGCGCCCGCCCTGGGCGAGCACACGGATGAGGTGCTCGTCCGACTCCTGGGCCTGAGCCCGGAAGCGTTGGCGCGCCTGCACGATGAGGATGTGGTGTGAGGGATGGGGCCGCGTGTCACTTCCGAGTATGGTCCCTGATTCTGCCAATCAGTCGCTTGCCTGTCTTCTCGTCCTCGTCGTCGTCCTCGTCGTCGTCGTCGAGTCGCCGGGCTTCTCCATCTTCCTGGTTCGACGACGAGGACGACGACGACAACGACGACGATTCAGGATGAAGGCGGGCGCCAGAATTGGGGCCACACTCGTCACTTCCCCCCGCCGGGCCTCTCCGCGATGCCCCAGAGCTCCGCGAGCAAGGCGTGCATGGCAGGGTCGTGCTGCTTGAGCTCGGCCTTGACGAATGGGTAGATGTCGTTCGTCCCGAAGAACGCCTCGGTGTTCTCGGCGAAGTACTCCTTCTGGTCGGTCATGGCGTAGTGCCGGCCGACCTGGCCGTTCCAGATGAGCACCTTGTCGTACGTCCCGCTCTTCTTGGCCGCGTCGTAGGCTTCCTTGACTTTCGGGTGCTCGAAGCCGAGGACGCGGTCGTGGTAGGAGTGTGCCAGCTCGTGGAGCACCATCCACGGCTGGTGGCGCACGGCGTTGAGGAAGTTCCGCGCGCTGCCGATCTCCACGGCCTTCGCCTTGTCGGGGTTGTAGCCGTTCGCCTTGAGCCATCCGACCGACGGGTGGTAGTGGGCGTGGCGGCCCTTCGGGTTGTCATACTCAAGCCAGAGGACGACTTTCTTGAGTTCCTCCAGGGCCTTGGCCGGCACCACGCGCTCGATCCGGTAGAGGTGGTTGTCCAGCTCCTTGAGCGACTCGTCGAGAAGCGGCTGGTTCTTCTCTTCGAGCAGGTCCTTGTGGACGCGAAGCGTCCATCCCCGGAGCTGGCGTGGCTCGTAGTGTGCCGTCGGCCCGTCGGGCGGCCGCGGGGCCTTGGGCTGGGCCTCGCCGGCAACGGCGACGCCCAACGCCACAAGGAAGGACAACCCGATCACGATGGTAGGTTTTTCCATGCGAGACTCCACTTCGGTAGTGCTCAAGGTGCTCCGGCGCGACGGACCCGGCGGAAATGGCTCAGGCCCGCCAGGTAGATGTCGCGCCCAACGAAGGCAATGTGCCCGGTGTGGCCGACCTTGCTGAGCGCCGTCACGCCCAGCGTCTCAGGGTTGATCCGCACGAGGAGGTCGTCGTAGAGCGTGTAAACCTGGCCGTCAGGCCCCTTGATGAAGTCAATGTGGCCGAAGTACTCGCGCGGCGTCGCCAGAGTGCCGGGGAACTCGACGCTTCGCGTCACCGCGCGCGTCTTCAGGTCCACCGCGTAGAGCGTGCTGCCCGCGCCGCCGCCCGGGCGGCGATTGGTGGCGAGGAGCAACTCGCCCGGACGCCCCTCGACCACCATGCCGCACGAGTCCATCTTCGGGAACGGCTCGATGCGGTCGGTGGCGGGATTGTAGCGATAGACGGCGGCCGGCCCCCAGAGGCCGAAGTAGAGCCGCCCATCTGCCCCCCAGGCCTGCGACCAGGGGTCGCTCAGGCCCGGGAACTCCTCGACGCGGCTCTTGCCCGTGGCGAGGTCGAAGAACACGACCTGCATGGGCCGCGGGCTGCGGATGGCGGGCGTGTGGAAGAAGAGCGCCGTCGCCCCGCCGTCGGCCCTTGGCACGAGCAGCGGGTCGGGCCGCTTCCGCGTCACCGCGTCGCCCGGCACCTCCTCGCAGGGCAGCAGGCCCCCCGCGCGCTCGGCGATGCTGCCCAAGCCCTCCTCGCCCGCAACGGCCCATGCCACGGCGAACAGACGGGCCACCGCCGCGCGCTGTCGTGTGGTCATTGATCTCTCAAGTCGAAACGGAGGCTCCTGCCGTCCAGGAGCAGGACGAACTCATTGAGCACATCGCGCCCCACGAGCAAGCTCGTAGACGGTCGGGCTCTCCTCCACCCGCGCGATGAGAAGCACGTCGGAACCGAACTGGCGGTACATTCTGAGGGCAAGCGCCCGGTCGTCCGGGCCGTGGCCGACCAGGCGGCCGCCACGGATAGCCACAAACTGGCCTGCGTACCGGCGCAGCAGCAGGGGGAGTTTGCGCCGGAATGCCGCCTCCTCCCTCGCGAGCCGCTGTTCCGGAGACGCCGGACGGGCGGGTGGTTCCTTGACCTGCGCCATACTTACTCCTCCAGATTGGCCCCCGGCATTATACGCTCCGGCGGCGATGCTCACAAGCGCGCGTTAGCGCGAAGCAGGGGCTACTCCTGACGCGAGAGCGTGCGCAGGCCGTCACGGACGTCCACCACGGAGAACATGACCACCATTCGCTGGTTGTGGCGCAGGATGCCGATGGTCGCCATGTCGGACTCGAGGGCTTCCCAGCGGCCGACCATGTAGACCGTGCCCTTGCCGTCGGTGATGAGGTCGCCGGCCCACATCGGCTTGCGGCCCGCCTCGTCGGTGATCTCGCCGTGGTCGAAGTGCTCGGTGGGCTTTGCGACGGCGGCACTCATCAGCCGCAGCGGCGCATCGGACTTCTCGCGCAAGGTCCAATAGAACCTCCCGCCGCCGAGGGCGAAGCACTCGATCCTCTGGAGCGGGTCCACGTCGCATACTGGGGCAAAGGTCTTGGCACCGCGCGGGGCCTCGCGGGAGTCGAAGACCCACATCTTGCCGGCCATGATGATCAGCGCTCTATCTGCGTCGAGGGGCTGGGCGGCCTTCCAGGGGTCCCTGCTGCCTGACGCCACGGCGGCTTCGGGGAGGGCGTCGGGGAAGGTCTCCACCTTGCCCGCCGCCGCCCGGCCGACGCAGAGCGCCCGCTCGTAGCGGGTGGTGAGCCAGCAGTCGCCGCGGCCGTCCACGAAGCAGGCGAACGACGGCGGGCCGTGGTCCTTGCGGTTCTTCCAGGGCGCCACCAGGCCGGCGTCCTGCTTCTTCCCCGACGCGATGTCCACGCGGTAGAGGCGCGAGCCTTCGCCCTCGTAGAAGGGCGTGGCGTAGAACCAGATGGCGGCGCCATTTCGGATTTCGGATTTCGGATTTCGGATTTCAATCCCCGATCTGCTTTTCGCGTCTTTTCCGCGTGTTTCGCGGGCGACATCCAGGCCCAGGACGCAGTAGTTCGTGAAGTTCGGATGGATGACGCCGAAGTCGCGGAACTTGCCCGTGGCGAGCTGGTAGCCGACCAGGTGGCCGCCGGTGTATGCCTTGCGGCCCTCCTCGGTGTAGTTGGCCAGGTGGGTGCCGAAGTAGAGCCAGCCCTCGTGCTCGACGATGGGGCTGTGGATTTTGCCCTGGGGCGGGGTCTTCGCGGGGTCCTCACCGCAGACGGTGGTGATGTTCTCGATCAGCAGCTTCAGCGTCGCGGTCTGCGGCTCGTAGCGGAAGAAGGCGGCGCCGAGGTTGGGATTGTGCGACCCGCCGCCGACGTAGACGTTGCCGTCCGACGCCGCGATCATCCCCTGCCACTGGCCGTCGAGCAGGCGGATGTGGCTGTTCAGGGCGTGGTTCGCCAACTGCACGCGGCGCGAAGGGGCGGGCGGCTGCTCGCCGGCCATGACGGCTGTCGCGGCGCACAGCGCAGCCGCCAATGACAGACAGGCTCCCAGTCTCACTATCGTTCCTCCTGCTGCCGTGGTGGAGATGCCGAGTAGCATTGTAGCCGATACGCCACGCCCGTCAAGGTGGCCTCGGGAGAGGAGTATGGCCCCCGATTCTGGTAGACGCCTCTTTTCTCTTAAGGCGGCCCGTGGCCGCAACCAAAGAGGATGATTGGATGTATGGATGAATGGATGATTGTCTGACATTCATCCACCCATCCATTCATCCATCCATCCTCGCCAACATGTGCGCAAGACGCGCACGAGTCACGACGGAAGGTTCTATCGTCCTCGTCCTCGTCCCTCGTCCTCGTCCTCGACTCCGTCGGCGACAGGCCAAGAGAATCGAGGACGAGGGACGAGGACGACGGACGAGGACGACTGAAGAGGTGCAAGGCCGCCGCCAGGATTGGGGGCCATACTCTCGGGAGAAGGGGCGGCGGGGTTGACAGGCGGGGGAAGTGTGGTAGAATCCCTGCGGCAATCCGCAGAGGAGATGAGGGTGCGAAACGCGAGCTCGGCCTGTCTCAAGGGGCTACTGATGGCCACGACTGTGGGGACGGCGGGGGCAGGGGCGGAGCGCGGCGAGCCGCTGTGCATCAGCGGCATCTATCCTGGCCTCGCCGCGCTCTCGCAGGCGAAGACCGAGTGCGGCATCGGGGCCGTCGTGCCCTGGGCGGGGTCCCTCTGGTTCATCACTTACCCCGCTCACTATGGGGACGGCCGCCTCTGGCAGGTCAAGACCTGTGGCGAGCTGGTCCAGCGCCCGGAGAGCATCGGCGGCACCCACGCGGGGCGCCTCATCCACCGCGAATCCAACCAGCTCGCCATCGGCCCATACTTCATTGACGACAAGGGGAATGTCAAGGCGACGAAGTACCAGGCCCGCGTCACCGCCATCATGCGCCACCTGAGCGACCCGGCCAACAAGGTCTACGTGTTCGACATGGAAGGCGGCTTCGCCGAGGTGGACGTGCGGACGATGGCGTTCAAGGAGCTCTTCAAGCTCCAAGAGCGCGGCGTCACCGGCACCCACGGCAAGGGCGGCTACACCGGGCAGGGGCGGGTGGTCGTCGCCAACAACGGCCGCGGCGGCGCACTCGCCGAATGGGACGGCAAGGCGGCGAACTGGAATCTTGTCGCGCGCGACTTGTCCTGCGAGGTCACTGGGCCGGGCGGCATCCTGGGCGCAGCCGACGGCCTCAGCCCCGACATCCCGCTCTGGTCAACAGGCTGGGACACCCGCTCGCTGCTCCTGAGGGTGCTGGACAAAGGGGCGTGGCACGTATATCGCTTCCCCAAGAGCACTTACACCCACGAGCCGCAGCACGGCTGGTACACCGAGTGGCCCAGGATCAGAGAGGTCGGCGGCGGACGCTACCTGCTCGACTTCCCCTCGATGTTCTATCACTTCCCTGGCGACTTCCGCCCGGGGAAGACCGCCGGCTTCCGCCCCATCGCCACCCACCTGCGCATGGTGCCCGACTTCTGCGACTGGAACGGGCGCCTGGTGCTGGCCTCGGACGACACGTCCGTGATGGGGAACCCGCTCGGCGGGCAGCCGCAGTCGAACCTCTGGTTCGGCTCGCTCGACGACCTCGGGCTGTGGGGGCGGCCCGCCGGCTGGGGCGGGCCGTGGGTGGGCGACGCCGTGAAGGGCGGGACGCCCTCCGACCCCTATCTCCTTGACGGCTTCGAGGGGCGGGTGCTCCACCTGTCGCACCGGAGCGCATCCGAAGTGGCGTTCGACATCGAACTCGACGTGGCCGGCGATGGTAAGTGGAGCAGTTACAAGACCTTGCGTGTTCCGCCAGCGGGCTACAGTTGGCACGACTTCCCCGCCGATCTCCGCGCCGTGTGGGTCCGGGTGACGTCTGACAGGGAATGCGTGGCGAGCGCGTACTTTCACTACTCCACGCCCGGCCACAAGTCCTATGATACCAAACGCTTCCAGAGCCTGATGGCGATTGGAGACAAGGCGCCGCACACCGATGGCGCGCTCATCCCCCACGCCGACCGCCTCTGGTTCCAGGCCGAGGCAGTGGGCGGCGATGGCAGGCGGGGTGGGCCGAAGCTCCTGGTGCTCGACAAGGATGCCGCCATCCGTCCGGCCGACAAGTCCCCCGCCGCTGAGGAGGCGGCTGCCCTCCTAAGTAAGCTCCGCGACTATACTTATGGCTTCACCATCGGCCACGACGACGCCTCCGTGGTCGTCAAGGCCAAAGGCAAGACGTTTCGCCTCCCGAAGGGCGACAAGGCGTATGATGCCGCCCCCTGGTTCCGCCGCATCCGCGAGGTCGTGACCGAGCGCTACCTCCTGAATGCCCACGGCACGTTCTACGAGGTGCCGCGCGACGATCCCGCCGGGGTCCGCCCCGTGGCGACGCACAACCGCTGGATAGCGGATTACTGCACCTGGCGCGGACTGCTCGTGATGTCGGGTGTGCTCGCCGGTGCGAAGCCCGATGGCAACTGCTTCACAAGTGCCGATGGGCCAGGCATTTGGCTCGGCGGAGTCGATGACCTCTGGCAGCTCGGAAAGCCCCGCGGCCAGGGCGGCCCCTGGCTCAAGACACCCGTCAAGGCCGGTCAGCCATCCGACCCTTACCTCATGACCGGGTTCGACAAGAAGTCGATCGAGCTCTCTCATGATGCCGCGTCGGAAGTGGCATTTAGTGTAGAGGTGGACTTCCTCAACCGCGGCGTCTGGCGACCCTATCAGGAGTTCCATGTGCCTGCGGGGCGGACCGTGCGGCACGAGTTCCCGCCCGGCTACAGCGCGCACTGGCTGCGCCTGACCGCGAGCAAGGATTGCGCCGCCACTGCGTGGCTGGCCTATGAGTGAGCGTTCACGAAGGATGGCTGGGCGGGGCGGATCGGCACCTGGGCGAGACGGGTTCTCAGCCCTGCGTCGAAGAGGGAGCTACAACTCGGGCAGATGAGCCAGATCGCCGTGTCGTTCCCGTGCCTGTCGGACGCGAGGCGCTTCAGGCTCAGGTGGAAGCCGTTCTGGTAGCCGCATTGGGGGCAGGCGTGTTGCCACGCTTCGGCATCCAACGCCCTGGCTTCTGGCATGCGCTTTCTCCTTGGCGCCTGGCGTGACCCATAGATTAAAATACGTTAGTGCAAATTGCGGGCCGGGCCGACAGCGCGCCGTAAGTGCTTGACAGCGCTGAGCGAACAAGAACAGCAGCCGGCCGGGCTGAACCGTTTGGTGCACAGGCGGACGAGAAGGGAGACAGGCGTGAGGAGTGCGGATTCCTCGGGCGGCCGGGGAGGGCCGTAGCCTGAAGTGCGCGGAAAACTCTTGACAAACGGATCCTGCCTGGTACAATAGTGAACGGAGACGGCGAGGCGGCGTGAGGAGGCGGGCGCCCGGCCGGCCTGCTGGTCCGCGGGGCGATGGCTGGGTTGGGCATGAGGCTGCGCCATCGCAGGCACTCAACCGCGGACAGGGGGCCACCCGCGCGGTCAGCCGCGGCCGAGTTGCTTCAGGGAGCGCGCCGGCCTGGTCGGGCGCCACGATTCGTGGCGCTCTGTGAATGGCCTGTCCTGGGTGGTAAGTGTCGAGAACACAAGCACTTATGTGCAGGCCCGGAATGAGGTGCAACTAAACGTTGCGCAGGCGAAAGGCGTCGTAAGGCCCCGGTTTCCGGGGAAGTCCGACCCCTTCAACATAAAGGAGTTATCCGCAAACACTTAGGTTCACAGGACGATTCGCTCGCCTTCCGGAGAAACGGCACACCGTTTGCGGCTTCCGGCCCACATGAGCCGGGCAAGGAGTGGAGAGCCGACAATCCGGGGGTGAGCCATGGCGACGCAACTCGAGCGTGTGGTCCAGCCGGGCCACGAGGCGGCGTCGGCACTCGACGCGGTGATGAGACGCCATTTCCTCTTCGAGACCTATGAGGACATGGCGGCGCGCGCGGGGCTGACGCCAGAGGAGGTGGAGGCGCGTTTCCGAGAGCTGTTCTCCTGCGGCATCCGCAGGAAGCGCCTCGAGGTCAGGCGGGCCTACATTGCGAGCGGGCCGCGGCTGCCCGACGACGATATCGGGCGCAAGCTCGGCATCTCCCGCAAACAGGTCGTCGAGATACGCTCCCAGTTGCGCCAGGGCGGCCTCTACGACGGCCGGAAGCCCGGCCTGCCGACCCGCGACGGCGCCCAGCGCCGCCGCGCGCGGCACGGCTACATCCTCGAGCACTATGGCGCGCAGACCAAGCAGCAGATCGCCGAGGCGCTCGGGGTGTCGGCGGAAACCGTGCGGCTGGACTTCGGCCAACTGCGTCGCCGGGGGCTGGTCCAGCCCCTCTACAAGTGCCGCTTGGACCACGTGGCGGCGCACCTGGGCGCGCCCGAGCGCCAGACCGCCGCGGAACTCGGCATCAGCATATACGGCGTCAGGTTCATCAAGCGGAAGCTCCGAACACTGAGGGCAAAAATGAACCTTCTTCGGTGCCAGGTCGAAAAGGAAATCAAGAACCGCTACGCCCCGGCGACCGGGGAGTACATCGTGGACTGCATGCGGCGCGCGCTCAACGTCCTTGAGCTCCCGCAGCAGCGGGTGCTCCTGGAGAACGCGGGGCGCTTCAGGGACGGCGAGCTACAGCCCATCTTCTGGCACCTCGTCCGCACCGACGTCCAGGGCCGCGCCCGCATCATCCGCAAGATCGAGTCCGGCGTCACCGACCTCAAGGAGCTCGAGCGCACGAACTGAGCCATCCCCCGGGCCGCCCCCACGACCCGCCGCGTGTCCCCCCACGCCGCGGGTCGTTGCATGCACGGGCCGGGGCACGGCTTGACACGCGCAAGCCACTGCCCTATCATGCAAGCAGGACGTGGGACAAGCAGGACCCTGGGAACAAGCCGGTGCCTTCCCCATGAAGCCACCTCTCCGCACTCCGCATCCTTCACTCTCCACTCCTCACTCCTCACTCCTCACTCCTCACTCCCCCCTCCGCATCGGCACGCGCGCGAGCAAGCTGGCGCTCACCCAGACCCAGTGGGTGGCCGACGCGCTCGTGGCCGCACACCCCGGGCTAACCTGCGAACTCGTCCACATCACCACCTCGGGCGACCGCCAGCGCACCCAGCCCCTCCCCCAGATCGGCGGCAAGGGCCTCTTCACCAAGGAGCTCGAGGAGGCCCTCCTGCGGGGCGACGTTGACCTCGCGGTCCACAGCTTGAAGGACTTGCCCACCCAGCTTCCCGACGGGTTGGTTGTGGCCGCCGTGCCCGCGCGCGCCCCGGCCAATGACGCCCTGATCGTCAGAGGACAGAGGACAGACGACAGAGGACAGACGGCAGACGGCAGACGGCAGACGGCAGAGGACGGAGGACAGAGGACAGAGGACAGACGGCAGACGACAGACGACAGAGGGAACATGGAAGAGGAGCGAGGGGCGGATTTGCTGTCATCTGCCATCTGTAGTCTGTCGTCTGATGGCCGCGTCCCGCGTCTGGGAGGTCCCTTGGCCCTGCTCCCCCACGGGGCGCGCATCGGGACCAGCAGCCCGCGGCGCGCGGCGCAACTGCGCCTCGCCCGCCCCGACCTCGCCGCCGTGCCGATGCGGGGCAACCTCGACACGCGCCTGCGGAAGCTGGCCGAGGGCCAGGCCGACGCCATCGTCCTGGCCCTCGCGGGACTGGTCCGCCTGTCGGCTGTCATCTGTCCTCTGTCGTCTGACTTGCTGATCGAGGCCCTGCCTTTCGAGCTGATGCTGCCGGCGCCGGGGCAGGGGGCGCTCGCCATCGAGGCCCGGGCCGGGAGCGAGGCGGCGGCGCTCGCTCTGGCGGTCTCCGACGCGGCGGCGACCGCGGCCACGGCCGCCGAGCGCGCCCTCCTCGACGCCCTGGGGGGCGGCTGCTCCATGCCGCTGGGGGCCTATGCGGAGTTGGCCGAGGCGCAAGAGGAAGATCGAGGACGAGGACGAGGGACGAGGACGAGGACGAGGACGAGGACGATTGGGTCGGAGGGCGGCATCCTTCGCCTGCGCGCCGTGCTCCTGCCCCCCGACGGCTCATCCGCCCGCCGCGCCGACCGCACCGGCCCGGCCTGCGACCCCGAGGGGCTCGGACGGGCCGTGGCACACGACCTCAGCCAGCCATCCTAGGTAGTTTCTGTTGCGGAAAGTGGAAGGGGCTGCTGCCCCAGTCACGGGCCAGAGGCCTGTGCCACCAAGCCCCTTGTCTCAGCGGTGGCACAGGCGTCCCGCCTGTGACCGCACTTTCCGCAACACAAACTAGGCCCAACTCAAGCGTGTTTTTTTGCGGAACCCGCGAAAAATGGCTCGAAATGCCCGATCCCTGTGGGTAGAATATGTTTGACGGAAAACGCTTCTTCCCTCAGGAAAGGGCATTTCGAGTGAAGATCAAGGATACCAGAATTCTGGTG
>VGYW01000259.1 GCA_016872875.1 Planctomycetota bacterium
CCCTCGGGGAGAGGGCTGGGGTGAGGGTGCTTGGCTTCCCCCTCTCCCTCGGGGAGAGGGCTGGGGTGAGGGTGCTTGGCTTCCCCCTCTCCCTCGGGGAGAGGGCTGGGGTGAGGGTGCTTGGCTTCCCCCTCTCCCTCGGGGAGAGGGCTGGGGTGAGGGTGCTTGGCTTGCCGCGGACGAGGCAGGAAGCACCCTCACCCGCCCGCCTCGGGCGGGCGACCTCTCCCCAGGGGAGAGGTGGGCAGCCGCCGGCCCGGACGCGATTAAACGCGATTACAGCCTCGATCCTTTTTTCACAAGCCCCAACAGCCAAGAGCCACAAGTGCTTGGCTGAACTGCGCTTCTGGCGAGCAGGGGCCGCCCGCGAGGGGCCATAGGTCTCCTGGGTCGCGCGCCCTCGAGATCGTGGCTCTACGGGCATCCTAGAGCGTTTTCATGGATCGCCGTAAGTGCCTGGCATTCATATGCTTGCGGCCTACTTGTCCTTCTTCTCCTCGAACTCCAGCGCGGCGGAGTTGATGCAGTAGCGGAGGCCGGTCGGCTTCGGGCCGTCGTCGAACACGTGGCCCAGGTGCCCCCCGCACCGGGAACACGTCACCTCGGTCCGCACCATGCCGTGGCTGGTGTCGGCGCTCTTGGCGAGCCGCTCCTCGGCCACGGGGCGGGTGTAGCTGGGCCAGCCGCAGCCGGAGTCGAACTTGTCCTCCGACACGAACAGCTCGGCCCCGCACCCCGCGCAGCGGTAGACCCCTTTGCCCTTGTGGTTCCAGTACTTCCCCGTGAAGGCCCGCTCGGTGCCCTTCTGGCGCAGCACCTCGTATTGTTCGGGCGTGAGCTGCTTGCGCCACTCCTCGTCGGACTTGGCCACTTTTCCCATCGGGCTTCCCTTCTGTTCCCTCCCCGCCTCCTTCGTCCCGCTGCACGCCGCCAGCGGGACAAGCACCGCCGCCGCGAGCGAGAGTAGAGCTATCCTTGTGGTCCGCATCGCGCGCTCCTCTACATTGCCGCCCCCTTTATCAGCATAGAGCAAAACACCATCGCCCGCAAGGCCGTCTGTCGTTCGCCCGTGCTGGCGCCCGGTCTGCCACACACACACGCGCGCGCGCACGGCAGGGCGCGCCTGTGTGCAAACACACAGGTTTGCCCCGCAGAACCTGAAGCTGAGTGCAGAGAAAAGCCCCTCCATTCTGTATCAACTGCGCTCCCGACACACTTGAGCCAGACTGGGTATTTTGGCGATCCGGAGCCTTCCGGGGCCTTCCCGCCATAGTGGGTCAACCCGCGCCACACATACTTGACCCACTATGGCGCCCCATCGCCACATGTCCTTGCGCATCATACACTTACACCCCACTCAGTCCACAGACTCACACGGATTCGCCCATCGCGGCAAGCCGCAGCCAAGGAGGACAGTGGACAGTAGACAATCTGCAATCGTCCTCGTCCTCGTCGTCGTCCTCGTCCTCGATTCTCCTGCTCCCGGATTTCCTGCCGGAAAACGCGAGCAGGAGTACGCGAAGCTCTTGGAAGCCTGCGGAGGGGTTCCGAAGGCACCCTCCCCAGCCACGGACAGAATCTGCGAGATAGGGTCACGGCCAGTCCAAGACGTCCTTTTCGACCACGACGGCCCGCCTTGGGAGCATGGCTGGGAGGTGCTGGTGCCCCGACATAAGAAGCCGAACGTGAGCGTAAGCCACTCTAGCGATCCCGCAGTTGGCCGCGCGATTGCGCTGGCAGCAAACGAAGAGTTCGTGATGAACTACACGGTAGACGACAAGGCAAAGCAAGGCAGAACGGTCCAGTGCGTCGGGCAGTTTGGCACCCGGAACTCCCGACTCTATGTGTGGGTCATGCTCGTGCGGCCCGGCCACACCGAGCCGGAGGATGGTTACCTGGAGATTGATGTCGGGGGCAATGAGACCAAGATTGCTCATGAGGGCACGCTACCCGAGGCCGTTATCGCTGTCTCTGCCGAGCCGGTCTCAGGCGCCTGGGGACGGTTGACGGTGAACATCGAGGACGCCTTTCGTCGCACGCCTGGGTCTCGAGGATACCGTCTAGCAGGCATGAAGGGTTTCCGCATCCGACAGGAGCTGACTCTAGCTTCGATCTCCGTGCTGGAGTAGGCCAGCGCAGGCATATCACACGTGCCGGGGCCGTGCGGCGGATGAGGGAGATGGCGCTACAGGGAAAGCAGGAAGGAGAAGAGAAGAACCGGCTATAAGGAATGCAGGAAGGCAGGAAAGGAGGAAGTCAAGGGGCAGGAGGGACAAGGGAATAATCAACACCGAACATGCCAAGAGTGCGAGAGAATGGAGTTGAGAGGTAGCCACAAGCGACGCGGTCGTGGTCCTCCCCGGCCCCTCATCTCTTTTCCTGCATTCCTGCCTTCCTTATAGGCCTTCTCCCTCTTCGGTTTTATTCCCTTGTCCCCATTCCCTTGTCCCCCGCGGCCCCGGCGCGCCGCCCGTCCCTACGGCCTGGCTACTTCGGGAGCATTCTCTCGAGCTTGGGGAGCTCGGGGTTTTGGGGATCGAGGGTGCGGATAGCTTCGAGGGCCTTGCGGGCGAGGGCGGCCCTGCCGGCGACGGCCCAGGCCTGGGCTCGGGCTATGAGGGCGGCCAGATGGGTCGGCTCGATGGCCGCGGCGACGGCGTATTCGCGGATGGCGGAGTCTACGGCGTCGGCGGCCTCGTGCTGCTTCGCGGCGGCAAGGTGTATCTGCGGGTCGTAGGGGTCTACGAAGATGGCGTCGAGGTAGGCTGCGGCGGACTCGGCGTGGCGGCCCTCGCCGGCGAGGAGCTCGGCGAGTTTGACGAGGGTGCGGGGGTTGGAGGCGACGAGCCGAGTGCCCTCGCGGAGGACCTCGATGGCTTGCTTGGGCTTGCCCGCCTTGACGTAGAGGTCGGCCAGGCGCTCCTGAAGCGTGGCGCCGCCCTGGAAGAAGCGGGGGTAGATTCTGCGGGCGGCCTCGAGCTCGGCGATGGCCTCGTCGGTCCGCCCCTCCTTCTCGGCGATGTTGGCGAGGTGGAATGGGGCGAAGAAGTAGGCGGGGTCGGCCTGTTTGGCGGCCTGGAGGTGCTTCCTGGCCTCGTCGGGCTTCTTGTCGTGGTTGAGGGCCACCAGGCCGAGGATGGCGTGTGCGCGGGCGAGCTTGGGGCTCAGCTCGATGGCCTTCGCCGCGGCCTTGCGGGCGTCGTCGGCGCGGCCGGCGGCCAGGCGGCCTGAGGCGACGTTGGCCCATAGGTCGGCGTTCTTCTCGTCTTTCTTGAGCTCCTCTTCGAGCTTCTTGAGTGCCTCCTTGTCGGGCGGGGGCTTTGGGGACTTTATCTGGTCGGCCCAGCGGCGGACGTAGGCGAGGGTCTCGTCGTTCAACTGTTTGAGGGTCTTGCCGGTGACTTTGGGCAGCACCTCCTCGGTCTTCTTGCCGTCGCGGTACAGGTCGAGCATCTTGCCGAAGACCTCGGGGCCGCAGGTCTCCTGAAGGTAGCGGCAGATGAGGAAGGCGTGGTAGTAGCACAGCGGCACCTGGGTGGGGAACTTCGGGCGGGTGAAGCCAGTGTTCAGGTCCTCGATGGGCAGGAGCTGGTTGTTCGCCAGGGCGTGGGCGAGCATGCCGTCCCAGTTCACCCGCGTGTCGCCCTCTTCCAGGACGCTGAGGCCCTCGGTGAGCCAGCGGGGGATGTTGTAGCGGGTCTTCTGGAGGGTGAGGACGTGAGCGAACTCGTGGATGAGGACGTGGCGCCAGTTGAAGGCGTTGGCGGGGTTGAGGCGGCTCAGGCGCGGGGAGGGCATGGTGATGACCTGACCGAGGCAGGCGCCCAGGGCGCTCAGGCCGGGCAGGCCCATCGTCCTCGCCGAGAACTCCTCGTGTTTGGGGAAGAGGAGCACCAGCGTCCGCTCGCCGTATTGCTTTGGGCCGACGGGTGTGACGGCGTACTTGCGGGCGAGCGATTCGTACATCGGCTCGAGGAGCGATTCGAGGTAGGGCCAGAGGATTCTCTCCTCGGTCTTGTCGAGCTTCACGTAGAAGTGGGGGGTCTCGTAGTAGGCGAACTCTTTCTTCTTGAGGTCGCGGTCCAGGACGGTGAGGGTGTTGTAGGCCCAGACGTTGAACTTGTTGAGCTCGAAGGCTTTGTCGAGGAGGCGATAGCCTTCGGCCTCCTCGCCGGCGCGGAGGAGGTTCATCCCGGCGAGGAAGTAGCCGTGCCAGTGGTCGGGGTCGAGCGCGATGGCCTTGCGTGCCCACTCGACGGCGGCGGGGGTTCGGCGGAGGCGTTCGCTGGCCTGGGCGAGCGTGGTGTAGAGCTCGGCGTACTTGGGGTTGATCTTGAGCACCTGCGCGATGGCCTTGTCGCGTTCCGCGGCGTCGCCCACGGCCTCGTAATGCGCGGCGAGGAAGGCGAGGGCGTAGGGATGGCTGGGGTTCACGGCCAGCGCCGCCTTCACCTCGGCCAGGCTCTCGGCGTGCTTCTCGTCCACCGCCAGCATCGTGGCCCTCACGAGGTGGGCGAGGGGCAGGTTCGGGTTGGTCTTGAGGGCGGCGTCCACGCCTTGCTGTGCGCCGGTGTGGTTGCCGTTGGCCAGTTGGATGATGCCGAGGCCGAGGTGGGCGACGGCCAGGTTGGGATTGACCTTCAGGGCGCCCTCGAAGCACTTGCGGGCGAGGGGCCAGGCATACTTGTCGAGGCAGTGGTAGCCTGCGGCGGCCAGGATGTCGGTGGACTTCGGGTCGAGGCCCATCGCCTCCTGATAGGCGTCCCAGGCACCCTTTGGGTCCTCCTTGCGGACGGCGCGTGCGACGGCGGCGAGGGCCTCCGCGCTCTTCGCCTTGTTCTGGTTGTAGAGCGCGAAGAAGTGGCTCACCTGGGCGTCGAAGGCGTCGCGTTTGCCCGTGAGGTCGGCCAGCTCGAGGGAGAGGACGCGAGCCTTGAGGTGCTCCTTGTCGCGTTCGATGGCGCGGGCAAGCGGCTTGGCCGCCTCGTCGTAGCGGCCGGCCTCCATGAGCGCAGTTGCCTGCCAGCAGAGGGCGTCGGGACTATCGGGTGCGGCCTTGGCGATGGCCTCGCCCTCGGCCACGGCCTCCTTGTAGCGCCCGGTCTCAAGGAAGGCCCTGATTCGCAGGCCGCGGGCATCGGCCTCGGCCTTGGGGTCGGGCTTGGCCAGGAGCGCATCGAGGGCCTTCAGGCCGTCTGCATATTTGCCCGCGAGGATGGCGTCGCGAGCCTTGTCGAGCTCGCTCTCGCCGGCGCGCGCCGCCAAACTGAGCAATAGTGCAGCAAAGGACAGGGTTGTGACACGCCGCAACATGGTCCTGATCGCTCTCCTCTTGCGGCCCTTAGGTCCCTGGGGTCCCTGTGGTCCCTTCCGCGCCATAGGGGGAAGGGACCACAGGGACCACAGGGACCACAGGGACCTAAGGGACACGGAACAGATCCCTCACTTGTCCAGTGCCTCCGGTGCCTGCTTGCTCAGCCTCATCGGCGAGGCGGCGTCCCAGGCGAAGGGCCTCAGCCGCACGGCGAAGCGCATGGGCCGGGCGAAGAGGCGGTACTCCTCCAGCTCGCGCGGGCCGCAACTGTTGCTGCCCAGGCCGTTGTGCGCGTGGTCGAGGTGCAGCACGGTCTCGGGACGCGGCACGAGGTCGCAGGTGTGAGTGGCCCTCGTCATGTCCTCCGGCGTGTTGTGCTGCACGTTCGCGTTGATGAGTGGCATGCCGACGGCGAGGAGGCCGGCGCCGCGAATGGTGGTGACGGCGGCCCAACGACAGTCGGCCTTGTTCCCATTCTCCTGCGGCCTGACGTAGGGCACATGTTGCGCGCTCACCGTGCCGCAGTAGACCCCCAGGCGCCCGCTCTCCTTGCGGTCCGCGTAGCACTCGTGGGGGCCGAGGCCGAACCAGGCGAACTGCTCGAAGCCCTCTGGCAGGTGGAGCTCGAGGCCGAAGCGCGGCAGCGGCGGCAGGCCATCCTTCAACGGCTCGAGGGCTGTCTCGATGATCACGTCGCCGCTGCCATAGATCGAGTAGGTTTGCTCGCAACGGAAGGGGGGCACGACGGCCCATGCGCCGAGGATGCACTCAACCCGCAGGCGAGCATTGGTGGCACAGGCATCTTGCCTGTGGCCGGGTTCGAAGCGGGTGATGCGTGGCACGAGGCGGTCATAGCCTGCGGCCCGCCATTCGTTGGCCACGTGCCTATCGTTGTCGGTGGGCGCGCGCCAGAGCTGCACCTTCGGCCCGCGGGCGAGGAGCGAAAGGCCGTTCCACTCCCAGGCCGCCATCTGCCCGCTATGGCGGTCGAAGGCGATGCGGAACTCGTCGCCCGCGACCTCGATCTCGTCCCTGGACTCCGTCACGAACAATGGGGGCATCGAGCCCGCGCGAATGGCGGGGGGCGACGGCGCCTCGGCGGGGAGCTGGAACTGGGCGAAGGCGACCTCGTGGCCCCTGGGCGCCCAGAGCGTCTCCTCCTTCAGCACGAAGCTCAGGTTCAGGAGTGTCCCGCGCGCAGGCACGGCGAACTCCTTGGACTCGTGAGCCGGAATGTCGAGCTCGGGCAGCGTGCCCTGGGCGATCGCACGGCCTTCTTCGAGGATGGCCCAGTGGCCTTCGAGGCATTCGAGCGAGGCGAAGTCGTTGCGGTTGGCGATGCGGATTCGCCCGGCCTTGAGATCGAGCGGCTCGACGTGGACAGGCTGGATGACGGCCTTGTACTCGATGAGGCCCGAGTGGGGCACGCGGTCGGGGAAGACCAACCCGTCAATGCAGAAGTTCCCGTCGTTCGGCTCGTCCCCGAAGTCGCCGCCGTAGGCGAACCACTCCTTGCCGTCGGGCGTGCGGCGGCGGATGCTGTGGTCGGCCCACTCCCAGATGCAGCCGCCGACGAGGCGCGGGTAGGCGCGGATGGCCTCCCAGTATTCCTTGAGGTTGCCCGGCCCCTGGCCCATCGCGTGGGCGTATTCGCATAGGAAGAAGGGGCGCGGGTCGTCCGCCACTTTGCCCTTCTCGATCAGGCGGTCAACGTGGGGGTACATCTCGCTCTCGACGTCGAAGAGGTCGCGGGCGAGGGGATGGGGGTTCTTCTCGGCGCGCTGGACGCAGTCGGCGCCCTCGTAGTGAATGAGGCGGGTGGGGTCGGCCTGGCGCATCCAGCGGGCCATCGCGTCGTGGTTCCGCCCGTAGCCCGATTCGTTGCCAAGCGACCACATGATGACGCAGGGATGGTTCTTGTCGCGCTCGACCATGCGAACGGCGCGGTCGAGGTAGGCCGCCTCCCATTCGGGGTCCTGCGAGAGGCGTCCCCAGGGCGCCATGCCGTGGGTTTCGAGGTCGGCCTCGTCAATCACGAAGAGGCCGTAGCGGTCGCAGAGGTCGAGCAGCCGCGGGTCGGGCGGGTAGTGCGAGGTGCGGATGGCGTTCACGTTGTGCTGCTTCATCAACCGGACGTCGAGCTCCATCAGGCCGATGGAGACCGCGTGGCCGGCGTCGGGGCTCATGTCGTGGCGGTTCACGCCGCGGATCTTGATGGGCGCGCCGTTGACGAGGATGCGCTGGCCCTTGACCTCGACCTGCCGGAAGCCGACGTGGAGGCGCTCGACCTCAACGGTCTTGCCCTTGGCATCGCGCAGGCTAAGGAGAAGCTCGTAGAGGCAAGGCTCCTCGGGGTTCCACTTGCGGGGGCTTGGGACCGCGGCGGCGGTTTCGACTGCGACCTCGCGCCCCGCGCCGATGATGACCTTCTGCATAACTGGCTGCTCGAGCACGACCGCGCCGTCGGCGTCGAGGAGCTTTGCGAAGACGCCATAGCCGCGGACGTCCTTCCGGCCGTAGTTCCGGAGCGACACTGCGACGTCGAGCCGCGCGTCGCTGTAGTCGTTCTCGAGCGGCGTGCGGACCCGCACGTCGAACATGTGGACGCTCGGGGTGGCGAAGAGCCAGACGTCGCGGAAGATGCCGCTGAGCCGCCAGAAATCCTGGTCCTCGAGGTAAGCGCCATCGGACCACTGGTAGACCCGGACGGCGAGGGTGTTCTCGCCTGGGCGAACAAGGGGCGTGACGTCGAACTCGGACGGGAGGTGTGCCCCCTGGCTGTAGCCCACCGGCTCGCCGTTGAGCCAGACGTGAAAGGCGGAGTTCACGCCCCCGAAGTGCAGAAACACCTGCATCCCAGCCCAGGCCTCGGGCAGCGTGAACGTGCGCCGGTAGCAGCCCGTCGGATTCGCGTCCGGCACGTGCGGCGGGTCAACGGGGAAGGGATACCGCACGTTGGAGTAGACGGGCTTGCCATAGCCGTGGAGTTGCCAGTTGCCCGGCACGGGCAGGGAGTCCCAGCCCGCGGCATCGAAGTCAGGCCGCTCGAAGCCCTCGGGCGCCGCGGCGGGCGAGGCGGCGTAGTGGAACTGCCAGGTGCCACTGAGGAGCTTTGCCCAGGGCGAGAGGCCCGGCTCGCCCAGCCGCGCCGTCGCCTCGTCGGGGAACGGCACCAGCGTCGCGTGGGCGTCAACTCGGTTGCGCTGGAGAACGTGCTGGTTCGCCCAGTCGGGGGCGGCGGTTGCCCGGCTCATCGCGTGCCTCCATGCCAAGGTAGTTTCCGTTGCGGAAAGTCCGGTCACAGGCGGGACGCCTGTGCCACCGCTGAGACAAGGGGCCTGGTGGCACAGGCCTCTGGCCTGTGATTGAGGCAGCAGCCCCTGCCACTTTCCGCAACAGGAACAAGGTAAGCCATCGAAACCCAACCATGATTCTATCAGCGTGGCGGCGGCGATCAAGCCCGTGTAGGCGAGCATGGCCCCCAGTTCTGGTAACTTGCTCGGGAGCCGTCTGAGCACTCGCCATGAAAGGAGAGTAGCATGGGAGCATGGCCCCCAGTTCTGGTAACTTGCTCGGGAGCCCCGACAGGGGCGTACTATATCAGCCCAGGGCGAAGCCCTGGGCAGCGGGGCCACCCGCGGGCCAGCCCTGAAGGGGCGTACTATGAGGCACGGACGACACCGTCTCCCCGTGGCGGTCAGTACGCCCCTACAGGGCTGCACCGGGGTGGTCTCCCGTTCCCAGGGCTTCGCCCTGGGCTGATATAGTACGCTCCGTTCGGAGCTTCGGAACTCACAGGGCTCACCAGGATTGGGGGCCATGCGCTGTGTAGACATGGTGGAGACAAAGCCCTCAACGCACTTGCCTGAGCGCTGACTACCCGGGGCCGTTCAGCTCCGCTTCGCAATCTCGCCCCTAAGCCACTCAACGGACTCCAGCTCCAGGTCGCAGAGGCAACTTGCCAGGAAGATCATCCCCTCGATTCGGCCCTGCCGAAGCCACTGGACACCCAGGCGGTACTGGTGCTGGAAGAGGTCGAGAGGCATGGGCTGGCGGGTGCCGTAGTCCCACATATAGCAGCCGAGGACCTTGCGCACGCCGAACGACACGGCCTCGAAATGTGTGAAGCTCGCCTCCAGGTTCGCGAGGTCGGCCGCCTTCCACGTCCACAGCGTCGCAATGTCGCACTGGCGAAGGTGGTCCCCGACGGGCAGGTTGAGCTGATGGGCGTAGAGGACGACCCAGAGGTCGAGCGGCCGCGGGCCGGCGCGGAGGCGCTCGCGGAAGCCCGCCAGGTCGGCCACGCTCCAGCGGGCGACCCGTCCCTCGGCGTCGGGCTCGTGGAAGAAGTCGTCCATCATCGCCCCGGCGATGTTGGGGAACCTGGCGGCCAGGCGCAGCACCTCGCCGAGGTCGGTCGCCTCATCGTTCCGCTTCGACGAGGAGTCGCCCACGATTGACCAGACGACCCGCTTCAGCGAGCTCATGGCGAGGGCGTGCTGGTCGAAGGGCGGCTGCGGCTTGCCGCCGTAGACCACCATGATGACGTTCGGGATGCCCATGTAGTGTGCCGCCTCGGTGGGCGTGATGCGGGTCGGCCGCGGCAGCCCCCACCCGGCGTTCTGAGCGCCCTCCTCGTGGGACCATAGCCAGAAGCGATTCCCGATGTCTTCCCCGCGCGAGTTGCTCATGCCGGGCCATCCTTTCCATTCCTGATCCCACATGATATGCGCGTGAGGCGTTCGACACAAGCAGCGCGTCCCATCCGGGTGCGATAGCAGGCCCGCGTGGCCTCAAAAGAGCGTGCTACGACGCTGCTGGGGAGGTTCCCTCCCGGCCCACGGCCTAAGGTCATCGTGCACGCCGGAGGCACCCGGATGCTCTCCCTTCTTGACCGCGGAACATGATTTCACACTTGTACAAGTGTGGAATCATCTCCCGGCGTCCGGTGCCTTCCGCAAGCGCCACCTGGGGAGTGCCGCCACGACTCCAGAGTGGCCAGTCGCTGCCCGCTCGCCGGAGGTGCCTCCCCCCGCCGCTGCCGGCCCGGGGAAGCGATTCCACACTTGTACAAGTGTGAAATCGTCTCCCGGCGTCCGGTGCCTTCCGCAAGCGCCACCTGGGGAGTGCCGCCGTGGCTCCAAAGTAGCCCGCCGCTGCCCGCTCGCCGGAGGTGCCTCCCCCCGCCGCTGCCGGCCCGGGGAAGCGATTCCACACTTGTACAAGTGTGAGATTATTTCTCGGCGCCCCTTGCCTCCGGCAAGTGGCATCGGAGGAGTGCCGCCGTGGCTGGAAAGAGCCATCCATCACCCGCGCGCCAGAAGTACTTCTCCGCTCTCGCTTCCGGCCCGGGGGGAAGATGATTCCATACTTGTACAAGTGTGGAATGACAGACGCGCACAAACTCATGTGAACGAGGACGGAAGGGACAGTCACGACGGCTGAGTGGCGCCCAATCACCGGTGCACCCAGGCAGGCCCGGCGCAGTCGAATGGGGGGGCCTGGTGCACAACGCCTCAATCGGGTCCGCCCCATCCCCGGCAGGCCCGCCGGCCGGTCAGACGCAGGCGAGCTTGAGGATTTCGTCGGCGTGGGCGGGGGACTTCGCGCCGAGGCTGATGAGGAACTGCTTGAAGCCCTGGCCGAACTCGCGCTGGAGGTCGAGGAGGTGCTCGGCGCCGTCGCACCAGAGGAAGACCTTGCGGCCGGACTCGATGGTCTTGTGGAGATAAGGCCACCAGCGGCGGTGCCAGGCCGGCTCGTGGCCGTCGCCAGGCGTCCACTGGAGCATCTTCAGCCTGGGCACCGACAGCAGGGCGTCGTGGTGGCACAGGGCGCCAGGGCCGTCCCAGTGGTACATGCAGTAGGAGACCCGCTCCGTCATCTCGGTGAGGACGGGGACCATGAAGTCGCGGAACATCGCCGGGGCGATCATGGCGGAGAAGTCGCACTGGAACTTGGCCATGCGTCCCGGCGCCCAGGCCCAGAAGACGGAGCCACCAACTTCGTCGCGGAACATGTCATAGAGGATGTCGTAGTAGTGGAAGTAGCGGTCGGTTATCTGGCGTAGGCAACTGCGGACCCATTCGGGGCGCTCGATGAGGTCAAGGAGGAGCGGCTCGGAGCCGCGCATGGCGGCCAGGGTGTCGAGGCCCTCGATGAGGTCGGGGAACTGGAGGAGGAACTTGCCCCTGCCGAGGCGGAGCTGCTCGCGCGCCAGGCGGAGGGAGAAGTCCCAGTAGAAGTTCGCGGGGTCGTAGTCGAAGCGTGCCTCTTCGGGGCTGGCCATGCACGGCTCGCACCAGACGGTCCCTGGGGTCTCGACGCCTCGGCAGCCGAGGTAGAGGGCGAGGCAGTTGGGCGCGAGGTCGGGCGCCACGCTGGGCACGGCCTCGCCGAGGTAGTGCGTGCCCACGCACGCGCGGGCCGACAGGTTCACGCGGTAGGCGAAGTTGGTGGTGGAGTAGCCCGTGACCCAGCCTGGGGGCTCGGGCATCGCGGGCCCGTCCTCGATGGGCCGCTCGCGCGGGGCGTAGAGCTGGAGGGCTGGACGCCCGATGTCGCCGCCGTTCCACCAGGTGG
>VGYW01000260.1 GCA_016872875.1 Planctomycetota bacterium
GCGCGCAGCCCCAGCGGGGCGGAAGGGACACCCTGAGGTGCCGCCCCTTCGGGGCTGGCTGGTCTCTTGCCCGCGATCCGGCGGCTTACGCCGCCGGCAAAATCCTCCCGTCCCTGCGGGACTTCGCGGGCAGGCGGGAAATGTGCGGTAGGCGCTACGGGTCGCGGAAGGCGGGCTGTCCGGATCGAGATGGGGAGATAGAGGAGAAGGGCGATGCCACGACGACTGGCGATCACGGGGCCTCACAAGGTGGAAGTGCTCGACTACGATGAGTCGCCCCTCCAGGCCCATCAGGTGCGGGTGAAGACCGAGTGGGCGTCGGGCAAGCACGGGACCACGCTGGCCGGCTTCGACGCCGCGAACTTCCGGGGCCAGCGGTTCGACCATAAGATGCGGCTGTTCGTTGAGGACGCCGCCCCGCCGCCCGCCGCGCCTCACGCCCCGCACGGCACGGGCACCAGCGGCGTCGGCACGGTGGTTGAGGTCGGCCCCGAGGCCACCCGCTGGAAGGCCGGCGACCGCGTCCTGGGGCTGATGGACATCCGCGAGACCAATGCCTGCCACGAGGACCGGCTCTGGGAGCTAGGCGACATTGACCCCTGCCTCGCCCTCTGCATCGAGCCGGCCTACGTGGCGTTCCATTGCGTCCGCGAATCCCAGGTGCGCTTCGGCGACAGCGTGGCCGTGGTCGGCCTGGGGGCGCTCGGCCTGCTCGCCGTGAAGATGGCGGCCCTCAGCGGGGCGGAGAGCGTCTTTGCCATTGACCCGTTGCCCAGACGCCGGGAGTGGGCATTGCGGAACGGGGCCGACGCGGCCTTCGACCCGGCGGAGGGCGACCCGGCCGTGAAGGTTCACGAGCAGTTGGGCGGCCCGGGCGTGGACGTGGCCATCGAGCTGGCGGGCACGTATCCCGCCCTGAACACGGCGGCGCGCTGCGCGCGGGTCGGGGGCACCGTGTGCGCGGCGGGCTTCTACCAGGGCGAGGCCCACGGCCTCTGGCTGGGCCGGGGCTTCCACCACAATCGCCTGACGACGATCGTGCCCCACGGCTGCGGCTGGGGCCACCCGCCGCGCGACTACCCGCGCTGGGACGAACGGCGGGCCTACGACTGCATCGTGGCCATGATGCGCAAGGGCCGCCTCACAGCCCCCGGCCTGATCGATCCCATCGTGCCCCTCGAGGAGGGGCCGGAGGTCTTCCGCCTCATCGAGCGGGAGCCGGCGCGGGTGATCAAGTTCGCCGTCCGCTTCGGCGGCGGCCACCGCGGCGCATGAGGGCAAGGTAACACTGAAGGGGATAGTGTCATGGCAAGAGCGGTCGCCATCGCGTTTGCGTTGGCGGCGTGGTTGAGCGCCTCGGCCGGGCTCCTGAGCGTCCCGGAGGGCTACACGCCCGAGAAGGCCTGGCACGTCATCGTGTCGCTTCAGGACAACCCTGATCCCGCTCTGACGGCGAAAAGCCCGTACTTCCTGGTCCACGCGGGCGGCACGGGGGTTGAGTGCTCGGCCAAGATACACGGCTCGCTCAAGGAGCTTGTCGCAAAGTACAACGTGGACATCAACCGCATCTATGGCACGGGCTTCTCGCGCGGCGGCCACGAGCTGCTGGAGCAGAGCTGGCACTACCCGCATCTCTTCGCGGCCATCGCCCCAGTGTGCAACGACCTGCGGTCCGAGCCGAAGGTCTTCTACGTGAAGTACGTCCGCAACACCCCGACGCTGCTGCTGCACGGCGACCGCGATTCGTTCGTGCGGACGGGCGGGCGGGTCCACGAGCTGATGAAGGCGGCGGGCTGCCCGGTCGAGTGGGCCACCTACCCCGGCGGCCACTCGCCCGAGGCGCCGTTCAAGAAGGACCTCTCGCTCCTGACCCGGTTCTTCGAGAAGCACGCCTTCGAGCCCTTCCCGAAGGCGGTCACACACGTCGTCGTCCATCCCCGCTACGCCCGGGCCTTCTGGGTTGATGCGCATCTGACCGCCGGTTTCCTCGACAAGCCTTCCACCCCGCCCGATGCGCCGCCCCCATCGGGTTTCCCCGGTGCCATGGTCAAGCCTTACGCCCTGCGCGAAGCCGTCTTCACCGTGAAGGTCAAGGAGGGCAATCGCATCGAGGTCCAAGCGAACGAGCACGTGGCGGCGCTCGACCTCTATCTCACCTCGAAACTCGTGGATATGGCCAAGCCGGTCAGTGTCGTGCTCGACGGCAAGGCGCTCTACGAGGGCGCGGCGGCCTGCCCCCTGAAGGTGAAGGTCCGCGCGGGCGAGGAACTGAAAGCCGCCCACCTGAAGCCGCTCTGGGAGGAACTGGCGGAGATCCAGAAGAAGGCCGGATACAAGCCGGCCACCCTGAAGTAAGGAGGTACGGTTGCGAGTAGTCAGCAGATGGGCGGCCATTGCGGCACTGGCTTGGGGCCTGAGCTCGGCCCGCGCCGCCGACCTGATGGCGGGGGCCAAGTGGGAGTACAGCACCGACGACGGGGCCACGTGGGGCGCCGCGCCGCCCGTGGTGCCGGGCGGAAAGGTCGCCGCCATCCTCGCCAGGACGAGCTTCGACCTGCCCGACGTGTCCGGCTACGCGGCGCTCGAGCTGGCCCAGAACGTGCCGCCGGAGCAGAGGGTGGCCTTCGACCTCAACGGCCAGCCGCTGCCCGTCCCGCTCAAGGGGATGGTCTACAAGACCGTTCCCGCCATCCCGCCCGCGGCCTTCCGCAAGGGCAAGAACGAGCTCGCCGCGCGGATAGGCTTCGACAATCGCCCGAAGAAGGAGGACGACCCCCTCCCTGACCCCGCCACCGTCGCGCTGGAGGTCCGCCTCGCCGGTCTTCAGCCATCGGACCTCAGAATGCACACGGGGCCGATCCTGGGCGCCGTCACCGAGACCTCCTTCAGCGTCACCTGCCGCACCAACCTCCCCGTGCCCGTCGCCCTCGCGGCGGAAGGTGCCGGCAAGACGGTCCGGCTGACCTCCGAGCCGGGCCTCTTCCATCGCTTCCGCGTGGAGGGCCTGGACCCCAAGACCAAGTGGACCTATCGCCTCGATGGGAAGGCCTGGCCGGCCAAGCTCGCGCCCGCGGCTGGCAAGCCCCTGCGCATGGTGTTCATGGGCGACTGCCGCAGCCGCCCCCGCGACTGGGCCGCCGTGGCCGCCGCCGCGCTCAAGGCCGACCCCGACCTCGTGGTCTTCAATGGCGACATGACCGCCTGCGGGCGCTACGACTGGCTCTGGGACGACGAGTTCCACGCCCCGGCCGCGGAGCTCCTGGCAACGGTGCCCTTCTACCCCGTCATGGGCAACCACGAGGAGAACGCCCCCGTCTACCCCCTCCTCTTCCACACGCCCGGCGGGGACGGGAAGGCGAAGAACTGGGTCCAGCAGGTCGGGCCGGTGCTGCTCATCACCTACGACACGGCCTGGTCGCGGAACCGCGACGTGGACTTCCCCAAGTGGTTTGAGCGTAACGTGGATACCTCGAAGGCCAAGTTCATCTTCTTCTTCACCCACTACCCCGCCTGGTCGAGCGGCAGGAGCACCACGATTGACCCCAAGACGCGTCTCCCCGAGCACTCAGGCTCGCGCTTCGCCCGCCAGGTGGTGCTGCCGCTGCTGGCCGAATGCCGCGCCACGGCCCTCTTCGCCTCCCACGAACACCTCTACGAACGCTCCGACCTGCCCGGCGGGCTGTCCCACATCATATCGGGCCGAGCCGGCGCGCCGGCAGGCAGACGGAACGAGAAGGAGGACAACAACCCCTACTCCAAGGTCTTCACCACCGATCTGCACTACTGCCTGCTGGAGGTTTCCGGCGACGCTTGCGCCTTTCGAGCCGTCACGCCCGAGGGCAAGACCATTGACAGCCTGACGTGGGCTGCCCGCGCGCAGGGGGCAGAGCCGAGGAGATGAGGCGTTGAGAATCCGGCCCTTTCGCCTCGAACGCTACTTCGCCAGGTACGAGTTCTCGACGCCGCACCTCCTGAGCTGTTCGGACTGCGAGCCGCTGAGCCTCGCCGAGCTTCTCGCCCTCGCGGACCAGGAGACGCTCGGCCTCTGGCAGCGCCTCCGACTGGGCTACACCGAATCCCAAGGCCTGCCGGCGCTTCGTAAGGAGATCGCCGGGCTCTACACCACCATCCGGCCCGAAAACGTGCTCGTGGTGGCCCCGGAGGAGGGCATCTTCATCGCGCTCAATTGCCTGCTCGAACCGGGCGACCACGTCGTCTGCCCGTTTCCCTCCTACCAGTCGCTCTACGAGGTTGCGACCAGCCTGAGCTGTGAGGTGAGCAAGTGGAGTCCTGCCGAGGCGGACGGCTGGCGATTCGACGTGGATGCTCTGGAACGCCTCGTGAGGCCGAGCACGAAGCTGATCATCATCAACTTCCCTCACAACCCAACGGGTTCGCTCATTGGCCGTGCCGCCTTCGAGAAGCTCCTGGCCTTTGCGCGGGACCGCGGAACCTACGTTCTGTCTGATGAGATGTACCGGCTTCTCGAGTACGACGCGGCGGACAGGCTGCCCGCGGCGTGCGATGTGTACGACAACGCTGTTTCGCTCTCCGGCATGTCCAAGTCGTTCGCCTTGGCAGGGTTGCGTATCGGCTGGCTGGCGGCCCGGAATCCCTCGCTCATGGAACGGATGCGGGCGTTCAGGGACTACACGACCATCTGTAGCAGCGCGCCGAGCGAGGTGCTGGCTCTGATGGGGCTCCGCGTGAGGGCAGCCCTGATCGAGCGCAACCTCGCGATCATCGGCCAGAACCTGCGCCTGTGGGAGCGCTTCGTCCAGGACCACGCGACCGCGTTGGCTTGGAGCCCGCCCAGGGCCGGAACCGTCGCCCTTGCCAGGCTTCTCCTCGATCAGGGTGTCGAGGACTTCTGCCGCGAGCTGGCGGAGCGTAAGGGGGTCATGCTGCTGCCTGGACAAGTCTACGACTTCGAGGGAAACTACTTCCGGGTGGGCTTCGGGCGGAAGAACGTGCCCGAGGCCCTCGGCCTCCTGGGAGAGTTCCTCCATGCCCACGTCCCTGGCCGGAGATGAGGAATGCGGGCTAGGAGCCTGGGAGCGATGGCGATGGGCTGAAGCGGAGGACGCGGCCGGAGAACTTGAACTCGCCGACCCAGAGGTAGCGGCCATCGAAGGAGGCGGCGCCGGGCCAGAAGAGCTTGTCCTGGCCGATCTCGGGCACGCGCTCGCCGAGGTCGCGGGCGCCGAGGAGCACGTCGGGCGGGCGGCCCGCCAGCGCGTCCTCGACGCGGCGCCACACCACGACGCGGCTCCAGGGGGTGTCGGCTACGTAGAGCGCGCCGCCCGACACGAGCACGCCGCTGGGCAGGTTGAATAGGTGGCGCGTGTTGATGTCCACGGGTTGAGTCTGGGCCGTGAGGTTCTCCAGCGCGTAGAGCATCAGGCCGCCGCCGGGCCGGTCGAGGGTCGTCGCGGCGAGGTAGCGGCCATCGCTCGAGAGCCGCTCGGGACGTCGCACCGGGAGGGAGAGCTTCGGGGGCGTGCCGTCGTCGGGGATGCCCTCCCAGACGTAGATGCGGTCGGCCTGGGTGTCGGCGAGGTAGAAGCGCCGGTCGTCGAGCGCCACGCCCTTGAGTTCGCGGAGTTCCACGCCGCCGAGCCGGCCGCGCACCACGCGGTCGGGCTGCTCGCCGTTGCGTGGCGGCTTGCGCCAGACGTAGACGGTGCGGCGGCCCGCGAGGACAAGGGTGCCGCCGTGCAGGGCGTTGGCCCACGGGCCTTCGGGCAGATGATAGACGAAATCGGGATGCGCGCCGCTCTCGTCGGGCAGCCTCTTCCAGACGCTCAGCGTGCGGTCGAAGTCGGAGGAGACGAACAGCGACACCCCATCGGAGGCAGGGACAGGGTTGGTGATGAACCTGTGGGTGCGCAGGGTGTTGGTGTCGGGGTCGGGGCTGCCGATGGCGAAGTCGGGGCGCACGTCCGGCGCGGTTGGCACGGTGTTGAAGGCCACGAGCTTGTTGCCGTTGCTCTGGCAGGCGTAGAGGCGCCGGCCCGCCAGGCAGAGGCTGGAAGCGTCGCCGGCCTCAAACCGATACCCAGGCCGTGGCAGCCGCTCCTGTTGCGGACCGGGCCGGACGCCCACGGCCAGGTCAGGCCCATCGCGATCATCGCCAGGGAAGGACTTCCAGACGTAGAGCAACGCGCCGAGTGCGATGAACCGGCCGTCGGGGGTGAAGACGGGGCTCCAGAGCACCTCGCCGTGGGGGTCGCGTGTGGGGCTGGCGACGTGGAAATCGTACGGCTGGTCGTCGCGGGTGGGGAACGATTTCCAGAAGAAGTTCCCGGCGTTCTTGCGGAAGGCATTGTGGTCGCCGATCATCAGGTGGCGGCCGTCGCAGGCGATGGTGCGCGGGGTGCCGAAGTCGCCCCCGGCGCGCAGGACCAGGGCGGGCGGCGCGTCGCCCGCGGGCGGGAACTGGTTCCAGATCAGCACGGAGCCGGAGCCGGTGCTGGTCACGATGAGTTTCTGGCCGTCGGTCCAGACCGCCCAGGGCCAGGGGGTGAGCGAGCGCGGAGGGGGCAGCCCGGGCCGCTCCGGGCGTTTCGGGCGGCCGCCCAGCGCAAAGTCTGCCGCTTGGCCGCTGCGCGTTGGGAAGCTGTTCCAGACCAGGATGCGATCGTTATATGTGTCGGCCACGACCACGCGGCGGCCGTCCGTGGCGACCGAGACGGGCCAGTTGAGCTGATCGAGGCCCGTCCCAGGGTCATTCGAGGTGAAGTCCTTCTGGCCGAGGACGAGGTCGGGCGGCGTATTGGCTTCGGGCAGGCGCGACCAGATGAGGATGCGGTTGTTGTTGCGGTCGGCCAGCAGGAGGCGGGTGCCGTCGGTCGCGACGCCGCCGGGATGATTGAACAGCAGCGGGCCGCCCGTGTTGTTGAAGCCGATGCCCGACAACATGAGGTCGGCCTTCTGTCCCGTGACGAAGAAGCCTGACGTGCCGCCCTTAGCGACGCGGTAGGACGAGTTGAGCCGCTCGACCGGGATCTCTTGGCTATAGGCCAAGAGCACCGGTGCAGTAGTCAGCCAGCAGACAAGAGAATGCCTTCTGCTCCTCATCTCGGATTCCTCCTCCCGGCCCCGTCGAGCTGCCGTGCTTTGGCCCAACGCTCTCGGAGCCAGTGTAGCACGCACGGCCGGAAATACAAGCCCCTTGACGGGCGTGGCAGGTATGGTACACTGGCGCGAGTGGAGTCTGCGCCGGAGGCGGGGGGTGGCGTGAGGAGATGATTCCATGCGAACGAAGCTTGTGGGTGTTTGGACGGTTTGTTGGCTCGCGGTTCCGGGAGTGCCGAGAGCGGCGGGGGTGGACCTGAGCAAACCGTTCGAGGCGGACAAGGAGACCATCTGCCTCTTCCACCTCGACGACGCGGCCAGCGGCGAGGTGAAGGACTCCGTGGCGGGCGGGAAGCCGGCGAAGGCGAAGGAGCCGACGGTCGCCGAAGGGAAGTTCGGACAGGCGCTGAGCTGCGACGGGGAGAAGGGCTGGGCCGACGTGACCGGCCTGGCGAAGATGGACGGTCTGAAGGCGCTCACCGCCGAGGCCTGGGTGAAGCTCCGCGGCCGGCCTTTCGGCGACGTGGTCTGCCGGGACAACCAGTACATGATCCGCCTCGCCAACTCAGTGACCGCCTCCTTCTGGATTGACGGGGCCTGGCGACACGTGAAGGGGGACAGGGCTGTGCCCGTGGGCCGGTGGACGCATCTGGCGATCACGTGGGACCAGGCGAAGAAGAAGGTGGCCATCTACGTGGACGGGCGGCTGGACCTGGCGGAGACCCCGGAAGGCATCACCGACGGGGTGCTCGGCGGCGGCCTGCCCATGCTGCGGCTGGGAGGACACACCTGGCAGTCGCCCGCCCCCAACCTCAACGGGCTGCTCGACGAGGTGCGCGTCTCGTCGGTCGCCCGAGAGTACCAGCCCTTGCCCGGCTCGGAAAAGGGTGAGGGCGCAACCACGCCGCGGCCAACACCAGTGCCTGTCCCATCGAAGTTCGTCTTCCCTTGGGGGATGGCCGCGGACCCGACCGACGCACCGAAGTCACACGTCCAGAAGATAACCGAGGGAACGCAGAAGTACAAGGTCGTTCAGGGCGGGACGATGGACGGGCGGAGCTGCCGCACGCCGATGGGCGTGGGGATGAACTCGGAGGGGGCGTTCTTCCAGACCTGGGAGTCGAACCGCTCCGTGCGGATGGAGAACGTGGGCGAGACCGGCGTGGTGAACCCCTGGCTGTCGAACGGGAGCAACAACTTCCGGAACGTCGCGGAGATCGTGCGGTCGGCCATCACCCCCGACATGACCGACGCCGAGAAGGCGCAGGCGATATGGTTCCAGCAGATTCGCCACCGCCACCACTCATCCGGGGAGAACAACGAGCTGTGCGACGTGGTCAGAGTCCTCAACGTCTATGGCTTCAACACGTGCGGCAACGACTCCATCTGCCTCGCCACCCTTTGGAAGCAGGCGGGATTCAAGGTGGCGCCCGCCCGCGCCCTCGGCCACTGCATCTCCCAGGTCTTCTACGGCGGCGCGTGGCACTTCCTCGACGGCGACCTGCATTCCATCTACCTCCTGCGCGACAACGAGACCGTGGCCAGCGACGTCCAGATCGCCCGCGACCACGACCTCGTCAAGCGCACGCACTCAAACGGAATCCTGCTGGTGGACACGCAATGGGACGGCCAGGGCACCGCGCCGCTCTACTTCACCGAGAGCGACATCGCAGGCGACCGCTCGGGAAGGGCGGACACCACGATGAACATGGTCCTGCGCCCAGGCGAGGCCCTCGTGTGGCGCTGGGGGCAGTGGAAGCCCCTGAAGCATCAGGGAGCCCTCTACACGATGCCCACCTACCCGAACACGATATACAACGGCCTGTGGGAGTACCGCCCCGACCTGTCGAAAGAGACGTGGCGGCAGGGGGCCACGACGGCTGAGAACATCAAGTCTGGGCCTGGCGGCCTGGCCGCCGAGGAAGGGAAGGCCGGCTCGATCGTTTGGGCGATGCGAAGCCCGTATCCCTTCGTCGGCGGGCGAATCGAGGCGGAGGGCGAACGCGCCCGCTTCTCCCTGCGCAAGGACGGCAAGCCCTGGCAAGAGGTGCCCGCGGGCAGCCTGGACAGGTTCTTCCCCACCACGGGGCCGCCTTGCTACAGCTTCCAGGTGAAGTGCGAGCTGGCTGGCGGGGCATCGCTGAAGAAGGTCGCGGTCATCGCCGACCTTCAGATGGCCCCCCTGGCACTTCCCGAGATGGCGGTGGGCGAGAACAGCTTCACCTACAGCGACGAGACGAAAGGCACGCGAGAGGTCCGCATCACCCACGAATGGGTCGAGCGCTCCGCCACCAGGCCCCCCGCCGCGCCAGAGGCCGTCTACCCGCCCGATGGCGGCGAGTCGGATGGCACCGACATCGTGTTCAAGTGGACGCTTCCCGCGGACCCCGATGGCGACGCGATGAGCGACTACCAGTTCGAACTGTCGAGGCGGCCCGACGTGCGCTTCCCCCTCTCGATGAGCTTCTACAAGCTCGCCTCGCGCACCCTGGACGCCACGAGGAAGTGGACGGGCCACGGCTTCGTGTTCTCCGATGTCAAGCCGCAGTACACGCTGAGCGAGGCCGGGCTGCTGACGCCCGACACGAAGTACTTCTGGCGCGTGCGGGCGATGGACGCCAAGGGGCTCTGGGGGCCGTGGAGCAAGACCTTCAGCTTCACGGCACGGGGAGCCGCCTATCCGCTCGACGTGAAGCTCGATTGGGACGAGGCGAAGGGAGCCGGGATGCTAACGTGGAAGCCGAACCCCGTGGGGCGCAAGCCCACCAAGTACCGCGTCTACGGCAGCGACGAGAAGGGCTTCACCGTCATGGACAAGCCCCGCCAGCTCAGCCTCGGGGCCTCAGCCAAGGACGAGATGAAGGACTGGAACCCCTGGGCCCCCCCCAACTTCATCGCCGAAGCCACCGATGCCCAGCTCGTGGTCATGGGTCCCGACGCCCCCCCCGCTGGCAACAAGACCTACTACCGTGTGGTCGCCGTGGACGAAGCGGGCAAGCGCAGCGGCCCTTCCGACTATGCCACAGCACCCCGGCCCATCATCTACACCAAGCCACCGGTGACGGCCAAGGTGGGCGAGCCCTACAAGTACAAGGTGGGTGCCAACCGCTCGCTGGGCGACCTCACCTCACGGATGCAGGGCGAGAACCAGGTGAGCGGTTACTTCGACATCGAGAAGCCCAAGTTCGCCCTCGCGCAAGGCCCGGCCTGGCTCAGGATTGACGAGGCCAGCGGCCTCCTCTCCGGCACCCCCGACGCCGCGGGCAAGGCCGAGGTGGTAGTCACCGCCACCATTGACCGCCAGGTGCGGCTCCTCGACGAAAAGGCCCTCGTCTGGGGCAGGGAAAAGGTCCTCTCCACCACCCCGAAGCGGATCGGCGCCGCCACACAGAAGTTCACCATCGAGGTCCGCTGAGGCGCCGCCAGGCCCGCTCGCACGCCTCAAGGTTCTCCCACGGCCAGTCGTGGCGGAAGCCGACGACGGGGCCGAGGATGAAGCCGGTCTGTCCGCAGGCCGCAAACGCGCGCTCGACGGCGCGCTCGACTCCGCGGGGCGTGCCTCGGCCCAGGTGCAGCGGCCCACTGATCCCGCCCCAGAGGGCCTTCCCAGGCAGCCGGCGCCGGACCTCCGCCAGGTCAACCCCACCCGCGGTCGCTGGGTCCACGCCGGCCAGGCAGTCGAAGTCCAACCGAGCCAGGTCGGGCAGGAGCGGCCCGACGCCGGAGTCCATCAAGTAGACGAAGGCGGCTCCAGCCGCCTTGACGGCCCCTATCTCCCATTCCAGTTCGGGGACGACGTACTCGCGGAAGAGCCCTGGGCTCCAGAGGCTTGCCGATTCGTACCAGCCGCTGCGGATGATGGCGTCCACGCCAAGCTCAAGGAGCACCTCTAGCCGGCGCCGATAGGCTTCCCCGATATGGCCCAGGAGCTGCCGAATCAGCCCAGGAGTGTCCAGCGTCCGCACCACCGCCTCCTGGGCCGGGAAGAGCCAGACCAGCCAGTCGAGGCCGGGACGCACGTCGGCGAAGACAGGGACGCGGAACTCGTCGGCCAACGCCCGCGCGTCGCGGTAGGACCGCGCGATGGCATCCTTCTCCTCCGGAGCGAGATGGGCGGGGAAGAGGTAGGAGAGCGCGGCAAGGTCGCTCTCGCTCTTGAACGGCACTTCGAGATAGCGCGGAGGGCGGAAGTCGTGGAGGAATCCCAAGGGCCTCGTCGCCGCCTGGGCCTCGGGCCAGTCGTCGGTCGCCCGCAGCCGCTCGGTGATGTCTCCCGCGGGCGTGTGCCACACTTGGCGGATGGCGGGGCCGCTGGCGTCCTGCTCGTGGAATACTTCACCTCGCACGGAGGCGGCGGGACGCACGGAACACCACAGGTCCACCGTCGCGTCCCAGCCGTGTCGGGCAAAGAACTCCAGCCGCTCCCGCTCATTCGTCCAGGCGGCTTGGACATGCCGGGGCGCGGCCCAGAAGCGGGGCACCAGGGGCACGTGGTCCACGGGCCGCGATCTGAGGGCCGATAGCAGGCGTTCCTTCATGGTCATCGTCGCTAAGTAGTCTCTGTTGCGGAAAGTGCGATCACAGGCGGGACGCCTGTGCCACCGCTGAGACAAGGGGCTTGGTGGCACAGGCCTCCGGCCTGTGACTGGGGCAGGAGCCCCCTTCCACTTTCCGCAACAGGAACTAACACTACAACGCTAAAAAAGGCCTAAAGTTTTCGAGGATTTCCCCGATTAAGTACTCCGGGGGGACTGTTTTCAGGCCAGAGAGCCCCGGAGAGAACGACCATGGATGCACGGCGTCTGAAGGCGTTG
>VGYW01000261.1 GCA_016872875.1 Planctomycetota bacterium
AGCTTCATCACGTAGTCGGCGGGCCGGGGTGCGCTGTCTGGCATGGCGGTGTCTCACCTTTCGTTTGGGGCCAGGCGCTCGCGGAGGAGCGCGTGGCGCGCGCGGATGCGGTCGTTGCGGACGGCGATGGCCACAGCGCGCTTCGTGCCCACGAGGACGACGAGGCGCTTCCCCCGCGTGACCGCCGTGTAGAGGAGGTTCCTCTGGAGCATCACGTAGTGCTGGGTGAGCAGGGGCACGACGACGGCCGGGTACTCGCACCCCTGGCTCTTGTGGATCGATATGGCGTAGGCGGGGACTAGCTCGGCGAGCTCTTCTGGGCCGTAGGCCAGCTCGCGCTGGTCCATCCGCACGATCATCTGGCCGGCCTCCGGCACGATGTCCACCACGCGGCCCAGGTCGCCGTTGTAGACCTCTTTGTCGTAGTTGTTGCGGACCTGCATGACCTTGTCGCCCACGCGGAAGCGGCGCCCGGCGAGACTGTGCTCGCGGCCCGCGGGGTTCAGGCGCTCCTGAAGCCGTTCGTTGAGGGCGTGGGCGCCCACGCTGCCCTTGTGCATGGGGGCGAGCACCTGGATGTCGCCGATCGGGTCGAGGCCGTACTTGCTCGGGAGCCTGCGGGCGCACAGCTCGAGCACGGTTTCGGCCGCCTGCTCGGGGTCGTCGCGCTCGAGGAAGAAGAAGTCGCGCTCGGCCGCATCGCCGGGGTCCTTCAGGAGCGGCATCTCGCCGGAGTTGATGCGGTGGGCGTTTGCCACGATGAGGCTGGCGGCGGCCTGGCGGAAGATTTCGCTGAGGCGCGCGACCGCGGGCACCCCGGAGGCGATGGCGTCGCGCAGCACGCTCCCAGGCCCAACGGAGGGGAGCTGGTCTACGTCGCCCACGAGGATGAGCAGGGCCTGGGGCGCCAGCGCGCGAGCGAGGTGGTAGGTCAGGAGGATGTCGAGCATCGAGGCCTCGTCCACGATCGCCACGTCGGCCTGGAGGGGGTTGCGCTCGTTGACCTCGAACTCGCGGGAGCGGGGCTGGTACTTGAGGAGGCGGTGAATGGTGCTGGCGTCGGCGCGGGCGGTCTCGGCCAGGCGTTTGGCCGCGCGGCCGGTGGGGGCGCAGAGCGCGACCCGCAGCTTGCGCGCGCGGAAGACCTCCACCAGGCAGCGGAGCACCGTGGTCTTGCCCACCCCCGGGCCGCCGGTGATGACCGTGAGCTTGTGCGCCACGGCCTTGCGCACCGCGTCCTTCTGGCCGTCGGAGAGCTGAAGGCCGACCTTCGTCTCCACCCAGCCCAGGGCGCGCTCGGGGTCAATCGGGGGGAACGCGGCCCGATGCGTCGCCAGCGCGCGCAGGGCCTCGGCCACGCCAACCTCCGCCGCGTGCAGGGCGGGGAGATAGACGGGGCGCGAGGGGAAGGCATCATCGCGCACCAGCTCGCCGGCCGCCACCTGGGCCTCGATGGCCGCCTCCACCTGCTCGATGGGGAGCTCGAGCGTGCGGCTTGCGGCGGCGGCGAGCTGCTCCTGGGGGCAGCAGACGTGGCCCTCGTCGCCCAGCTCCTTGAGGACATAGACGATTCCCGCGGCGGCGCGCAGCGGCGACTCGCGCGCGATGCCCATGCTCCGCGCGATGCGGTCCGCCGTCAGGAAGCCCACGCCGTCAACGTCCGAGGCCAGGCGGTAGGGGTTGTCCCGCACCAGGCTGATCGTCGAGCCGCCGTACGTCTTGTAGATGCGTCCGCCGATGCCGGGCGACACGCCGTATTCGTGGAGGAACACCATCGCCTCGCGGAGGCCCTTCTGCGCGGCGTAGGCATCCACGATCTGCTGGCGGCGTTTCGGCCCGATGCCGTCCACCTCGAGGAGCCGCCCGGGCTCCCGCTCGATCACCGCGAGGGTCTGGTCCCCGAAGCGGCGGACGAGGCGTTTCGCAAGCTCCGGCCCGATGCCGTGGACGAGCCCCGAGCCGAGGTAGCGCTCGATCCCGCGCGCGCTGGTAGGCGTGACGACCTCGTAGTGCTCGACCTCGAACTGGCGGCCATAGGTCCTGTGAACCGTCCAGCGCCCCTCCAGGCGGAGCATCTCGCCCTCCTTGAGCTCGAGGAGCTTCCCGCGGGCGGTCACGACGTCGCGCTCCCCCTCCGCCCGCACGCGCACGACCGTGTACGTGCCGTCGGGTGCGGCGTACACCACCCGCTCCACGATGCCGTGGAGGGCGGTGAGGGTCTGGGATGACTGCGGGGCGGCCATGCGCGACTCCAGCGGCGGCCCGGATTATAGCCGCGGCGCGGGCCGGGTGTCAATGGCCCCAATCGTCGTCGTTGTCGTCGTCGTCCTCGTCGTCGAATCCTCTGCCGATGAAAGAAAGAAACCGACTCGACGACGACGACGAGGACGACGACGAGGACGATTCAGGAGGCCCTTGATCCGGCGCGCGTTTCCTGTATGATACCCTCCGGCCCTCAACCGAGGTGTTCGCGCAATGGAGCTCAGGAAGACCTATCGCTCCGTGGAGCAGAAGCTCCGTGAGCTGGCCACGGCTCCGCTGGAGGAGCTCGTGGGCGCGTGCGGCGAGGCCCAGGCCGACTACCCGGACGCCACGCAGTTCGAGGACGCCCCCGCCCTCCGCCGCCTCCTGGGGCGCATCGGCCTCATCCCGCGCAGCCGCTCCGTGGCCAACCTCTACGAGTGCGTGCGGCGCATGGCCGAGGCCGCCGGCGAGCGCGTGGCCACGGTGCGCCGCGTGCTCCAGCTCTACTGCGAGCCCGCCGACGGCATCCGCGCCGTCGTGTGCAGCGACGAGCCGCACTGTCACCAGTGCCCGCTGGCCGCCGAGTGCAAGTTCCACCAGCGCACGCCGCGCATGCGGGAGCTCCCCGAGGACCAGCGACCGCGCGAACGCCTCCTGGCCTCGGGCGAGAGCGCGCTCTCCGACTCCGACCTCCTCGCCATCATCCTGCGCACCGGCACCATGGAGCGCACCGCCGTGGGCCTGGCGCAGGGCCTCCTCGCGCAGTTCGGCAACTTCCGCGCTCTCGCCAGCAAGAGCGCCGCCGAGCTATCCAGCATCAAGGGGGTAGGCCCCGCCAAGGCCGCCCAGGTGAAGGCCGCCCTCGAGATCGGCCGCCGCATGGCTGAGCAGGCGGCCGAGCCGGGCCGCCCCATCGCCACCAGCCAGGCCGTCTACGACCTCTGCTCCCCCCGCCTCCGCGACCAGAAGAAGGAGACCTTCCTGGTGCTCCTCCTCGACGCCAGGAACCGCCTGGTGCGCGAGCCCGCCGAGGTGTCCGTGGGCAGCCTGACCGCCAGCCTCGCACACCCCCGCGAGGTCTTCCACGAGGCCGTCCGCCACACCGCCGCCGCAATCATCTGCGTCCACAACCACCCCACCGGCGACCCTGCTCCCAGCCCGCGCGACATCGAGATCACCCGCAAGCTCCACGAGACCGGCAAGGTCCTCAGCATCAGCCTCCTCGACCACGTCATCGTGGGCGAGGGGCGCTACTACAGCTTCGCCGACGAAGGCAAACTCCCCTCCGAGCCGAGGGATGATGGGTAATGTCTTGATCGTCCTCGTCCCTCGTCCTCGTCCTCGATCCCCTTGGCCTTGGAATGTTGAATGTCGAACGCTGAATGCTGAATGTCGAATGCCGAACCTGGCCACGAGCCGCCTCTGATCTTCTCAATTCGGCATTCAGTATTCGACATTCAGCATTCATCATTCATCATTCAACATTCCGGCCCTCTGGTTGCGGCCATAGGTCGCGTTAAGGAGGGGAGTCGAGGACGAGGACGAGGGACGAGGACGAGGACGATCGAAGAGGGGGCATCCGTCACATCCTCCTCAGCAGCCCCCTCGGCAGGTCCCAGAACACCAGCTTGGTCAGGTAAAAGGGCGTGCCTGCGGCGTAGTGCATGGCCACGCCGGTGTAGACGGCTGGCGCGGTGATCACGTTGGCCGTGGACTGGCTCACCTCGCCCGTGGCCGCGCGCTCGCCGAGCGCGAGCGGGAGGCCGAGCGCCAGCCCAGGCACCAGCCCGGCCAGCATCCCCGAGTAGAAGCCCACGCTCGCCGGCACGGACACGAACGCCGACCGGTCGTCCACCAGCGGAGTCGGCACGTTGAAGGGATACGTCCGCGTGCGGCTAGTGTCCCAGCCCTGCGCCCAGGCCTGCCCCGCAAGTGAGATGCCCACAAGAGCCGCGGCCGCCATCGCCCGCATTGCTTCTCTCCTCATCCCCCCTCGCCCCAATCATACCCCACCCCCCAGCCCGCGCAACCGCCCCCGGCCCGCCGGGCCATAGGCTCGCCAAGGCGCCCACCTCAGCCTGGGGGGCTATGGAGTGCGGTGACGCGTCTCCCCATCGGGACAAGAGAACCCCCGTGGGCGCGGCTGAGAAGGCGGCCATGGAACGCCTCAAGCTCCTCATCTCCGAGCGCCTGCCCATGCTCATCGTCGTCGGTCGCGGCGAGTGGGAGCGCTGCCCCGAGCAGCATTCGCTCCTGCGCGAGGCCATCCGCTCCGAGGGCGCGCCGGTATGAAGAGCGTTCGCCTTTCCGCAGCAGACCCACTCGCTCAACGTAGCCACAAGCGTCTCGCTTGTGGAACTGCACGGACAGGTCACGGTCGGCAAGCGGGACGCTTGCCGCTACGTCTCGCAGACCGATAGCGCGGGGCGGTTTGAGCGAGAATCGTGGTGAGCTATGTAGGCTTCAATTCTGAGACTGTAGCATCGTTACAGAGTCGGCGCCGGCGACCGCACGCCCAAACTTGTTTGGGCGTGTCTGCAACCACTGGCTGCCGCGATCCGGGCTCCATAGCCCTACCCCACCTTCCGGATGCGGCCTCGCGCGGCGGCGGGCACCATCTTCTCTGTGGCTTGTCTCTGTGGTCTCCGTGCCCTCTGTGGTTAGAAATGCGGTCTTGCGTTTCACCGCACGCGGCGGAGGACGTAGATGGCCTCCGTGCTGGGGCCGAGGCTGGCGTCTGGGCGGAAGGCGTGCCAGAAGAGCTCGGGGCGGGTGCCGTCGGTGGCCGGGCCGGGGCGCCAGTGGGCGTGGAGCGTGCCGGCCATGCGGTAGCGCCAGCCCTTCCTCTGCCAGTCGCGGAGGGCGGCCTCCGGAGGCAGGGCGGCCCGCCCAAAGGCCACGATGCAGTCGGGCGGCACGCGGCCCCTGAAATGGATGTCGGGCAGGCCGCGGAACTGCTCCCCGGGCGGGTCGCTTAGCTGCCAGGCGTAGACGGCTCTCGGCGCGTGGAACATGAGGGACGAGGCGACGTCCACGGGCGACACCAACACGCTCTCGCCCTCGGTGACGTTCGCGTTGACCCATGCCGCCGCGGCGCCGTAGGCGGTCGTCCGCGGGCGGGCCAACTCGCCGACGTACTCGGCGAGCGTCGAGCGCACGGGGTCGCCCAGGAGCGGGCCGACCTGGAGCAGGTTGGTGCCGAAGGCCACGAGCGCAAGCGGCAGGGCGAGTGCTGTCGCGCGTCTTGTGAGCGCATTCACGCAGAGCACCTCCAGCGCGATGCACAGCGGGATGAGGGGCACGAGGTAGCGCACGTCGGCCACGAACGGCGAGAAAGGGCCACTGACGGGCTGAGGCGAGAGCATCGTCGCCGCGGCCACATAGACGAGGAGCGCCCCGAACCCTCGCAGGAGCCACGAATCCCGCGTGGCCAAGTAGAGCAGCGGCGCTGCGGGCAGCAGCAGGCCTACCCCGAACTCGCAGCGGCTCAGGTCGCGCAGGTTCCACCAGAGAAGCGTGAGCTTGTCGGTAAGCCAGGTGGCGCTCTCCTGCGGCACCACCGCCTTGCCCAGCGGGTTCCACACGGAGACGATCAGCGCGCCCGGGATGAGCTGCGGGCCGAACAGCACGAGCGCATCCCGCCAAGTGAGGCGGCGCCGCCTGCGCCCCCAAACGAGGTAGTCCAGAACCGCACAGGCGTAGAACGCCGCGTAGTTGATGTAGTTCGTCGCCAGCAGGCACACCGACAAGGTGGCCATCGCGAGTAGGCGGGGCGTCTCTGCTTGTGGGCGGGGCGTCTCTGCCCCGCGTCCGGGTTGTAGGCGGGGCGTGCCCTCGGAAGCCCTCGGGCCAGGCTCTGCCCCGCGTCCCTTCAGATAGAGATACGCCAGCGCCGTCGAGCAGAGCATCGCCAGCGCGTAGTAGCGGCACTGGCGCGAGTAGAGCATGAGCGACACGTTGCCCAGGATGGCGATGGCGAGGACCGGAAAAACGCACCAGGAGTCCCTTGCGCGAGCCATTTCGGATTTCGGATTTCGGATTTCGGATTTCAGCCCGCAATCCGCAATCGTCCTGCCGCGCCACGCCCAACGCACCATGAGCGCGATGGTGGCGAGGCCGCAGAGCGCGAAGGGCAGCCGCCCGGCCAGCGCGTGGTCGCCCAGAGGCCCGAGGAACGGTGCGGCCACGTAGTAGGCCAGGGGCGGGTCGAAGCGGTGCTTGAGGCCCTCCAGCGCCGCGCCCCCCTTGAATGCAATGATGTTGTGCCCCACAACCGCGTGCGTGTCGCCCGTCCGCCACACGCTCTTCGCCAGAAGCGCCGTGTACGCCTCGTCGTTCCAGAAGGCGTACCTGCCCAGTCGGGCGAAGACGAGCGCGGCGGCTCCCACGAGGATAGCGGCAGCGAGCAGCGCGTCGGCCCTCTTCATCCCACGTGCTCCGGGGCTTGCGGCGATGGCCAGGCCACGGCATGATGATGGCATTTCGCCGTGGGCGCGTCAACTCGCGGCACGCCGGTTGGTCCCGGAGTCGGCCAACTCCGGGACCAGCGCCGCAGGCCGGCCATTGGCAGGGACGCTCGCCAAGGTCGGGCGCGTGCTGCGCCGGCTTGTTCCGGAGTTGGCCAACTCCGGGACCAGCGGACCCTGGCAGCTATTGAGCGGGATGCTCGCCAAGGCGGGCGCGTGCTGAGCCGGCTTGTTCCGGAGTCGGCCAACTCCGGGACCAGCGCCGTACGCCGGCCATTGGCAGGGACGCTCGCCAAGGTCGGGCGTGTGCTGCGCCGGCTTGTTCCGGAGTTGGCCAACTCCGGGACCAGCGCGCACGCCGGCCATTGGCAGGGACGCTCGCCAAGGCGGGCGCGTGCTGCGCCGGCTTGTTCCGGAGTTGGCCAACTCCGGGACCAGCGCGCACGCCGGCCATTGGCAGGGACGCTCGCCAAGGTCGGGCGCGTGGTGAGCCGGCTTGTTCCGGAGTTGGCCAACTCCGGAAGAAGGGTTGCCCAAGGAGCCATCATGAAGGAGTACCGGCATGGGCGGTGAGAGCGCAGAACGGGAGGAAGTGCTGCGGTTGTACGAAGGGCTTCGGGTGGCGGACGTGCGCGACGGGATGGATGCGCTGATGCTGCACCGGACCGGCTCGATGTCGCCCGCGATCCGCCCGCTACCTCCCCTTCGAGGGCACCCTGCCCGCGATGCCGGTGGAGGGATACGCGAAGTGGACCTCGTGGTATTACAGGGAGGTCTGCCCGTATCCCTGGATGGCGGAGATCGAGCCCGGCGACTTCTGCGTGATCGACCAGAGCGGGGTGGACGCCGGGCTGATGGGCTCGAACAACACCCTCGGCGGCGTCAAGAGCGGAGCGCGCGGCTACGTCACCAACGGCGGCGTCCGCGACACCGACGAGATCATCCTCCAGAAGATCCCCTTCTGGTCGGCCTTCGTGTCGCAGAGCATGGTCCAGGGGCGGCTACAGTTCGCCGGGAAGGACATCCCGGTGGTCGTCGGCGGCGTGGTGGTGAACCCGGGCGACGTGGTGGTGGCGGACGGCGACGGGGTGATCGTGGTGCCACGCAAGGTTGCGCGCCAGGTGGCCGAGCTCGCCCTCGGCGTGCTCAAGGACGACAAGGCAGGGCGGCGGGCGCTGTATCAGGCGCTGGGCATGCCTCCTGATGATAGCGTGGGGGAGTGATCTCCTCGCCCTCCGCGGGTCTGGGCGGCGCGTCCGGCGCGCCAGACTGGAGAACCCGTGACGCCCCGGCAGGAGTCGGGGGCGGCACACTTCCGCCGGCTTGGTCCTCTCTGAAGCACTGGTTGAGCCAGCCCATGTGGTTTCTCCTTGCGAACGCGGGCCTGCGCCGGCCGTCGCGACCTGGACTATTGGGGGGCCGCGGCGACGAGCACGGACAAACGAGTTTGTCCGTGGCACCCCCCGTTCTGCCTGTGGGAGCCACGGGTGCCGCGCCCAAACTCGTTTGGGCGTGCGAGACAGGGCACATGACGCCGGAGAGGCAATCCCGGCGGGCGGTCACTCGCGGCACCCGCCACACCCGCTACCCTGGGTGCTGCCGCCGTGGTTGTGGCCTTGGGCCGCCGCCTTCGGCTTGGCGGAAGGGGCGTCTTCAAGGGCAACTCCGTCCGCCGCAAGCTGCTTGAGGAACTTGTCGGGGCTGGCCTTGAACTTCTCGTCGCAGCCGCCGCAGCAGAAGTAGACCCGTTTGCCCTGGTGGTCGGCGTAGAGCTTCCTGTCGATCTTGCCGCCCATGACGGGGCAGGTGGTCTGGAGCTTGTCGAGGGTGACGCCCTGGCTCTCGAGCTGCCGCACGAACTTGGCGGGGTCCTTCTTGAACGTCCCCTCGCAGCCGCCGCAGCAGAAGTAGACCCGTTTGCCCTGGTGGTCGGCGTAGAGCTTCCTGTCAATCTTGCCGCCCATCACGGGACAGGTGGCTTGCGGCTTCCCGGCCTTGGCCCCTTCCTCCTTGGCCACAGGTTCCTGCGCGCCGGCTGCGACGGCCCACAGCGCGGGAACCGCCCACATTAGCCGCAGCCATTCGGTCGCGTTGCGCATCGCTCGACCCCTTCATGCTCACTCAGGTCGGTACATAGGGACACTCGCCCCTTAGGTAAAGAGACGACTTGGCGTGGAGGAACGTTACGCGACCCGTCAGGGGAACCGCCCATCCTCAGCATGCTGCCCCGCGAATGACAAGCAGAATCGCGACTGCGGCGGCGTCTTGCTCCCGCAGGGAGCGTAGTGGGTTGCCGGCGGCTTCAGCCGCCGGACAGGGCGCGCAGAACCGGTCAGTCCCGAAGGGACGGCAGAAGGGATGGCCTGGCCCGAGCCAGAGGGTGCTTCTGCCGTCCCTTTGGGACTGGTCACAGGGTTGGCCCCGCATCCGGCGGCTCAAGCCGCCGGCAACCCACTACCGTCCCTTCGGGACTGCGATCCAGCCCACCATTGGCCGGACAGTGTAGTCAAGGAACCGTGGCTTCGAGGCCGGCCTGGCGGGCGAGGCGGAGAATTTCCGCGAGGCGAGCGGCAGGCTGGGCTTGGCCCTGGATAGCGAAGGGCAGGCCGAGCCACTCGTGCTTGGCGGCAGAGGACGGATTGAAGGGGAGAAGCTCGACGCGGCGGAGGCCGGCGTCGCGCGCGAAGGCGAACAGGCCGCGGAGGTTCGCCTCCGTGTCGGTGATGCCTGGGATCAGTGGCACGCGGACGACGACGCGGGGATGGCGTCCCTGGTGTGGGCGGGGCGTCCCTGCCCCGCGGGGCGCAGAGGCCCCGCCCACATTGGGCGAGAATCGTGGCAGGCGGGCCAGCCTTGCGGCGTTGGCCAGAATCTGCCGGTTGGGGGCGCCAGTCCAGCGGCGGTGCTCCGCGTCGTCAATCAGCTTCAGGTCGTAGAGCACGAGGTCGGAGTGAGCGGCGAGGCGCTCGAGGGTCGGCCAGTGGCACGCGCCGCAGGTCTCGATCGCCGTGTGGATGCCGCTCTCCTGGCAGCCGGCGAGGATGGCTTCCGCGAAGTCCGCCTGCCCAGTCACCTCGCCCCCTGTCAGGGTCACTCCGCCGCCTGAGTGGTCGAAGAAGGGCTTGAGGCGCACGGCCTTGGCCACGATGGCCTCGGCGGACACGCGGACGCCTTTGACCGCCAACGCCCCGCACGGGCAGGCTTCGACGCAGCGGGCGCACACCAAGCACTTCGCGCGGTCGAATCGTCGGCGGGAGGTCCCCGTTGTGGGCGGGATGTCCCCATCCCGCGTCGCGGCGTGAGGACACGCCGCCCACAATCCGCCGTCCGGCGAGTGGACGCCCTGTGGGCAGATGGCGCCGCAGCGGCCACAGAGGACGCAGCGGTCGCGGAGGAAAATGACCTCGGGCTCGGGGCGGATGGATTCGGGGCTGTGGCACCAGCGGCAGGCGAGCGGGCAGCCCTTGAGATAGACCGCCAGGCGAATGCCCGGGCCGTCGTGGACCGCAAAGGTGTCCACGTCGAAGACAAGCCCAGTGGTCTCAGGCTTCCTCAATCGTCCTCGTCCTCGTCCCTCGTCCTCGTAATCCGACTTCTCTTCTTTCTTTCTCACGTCCCACCTTGCCGCCGGATATGGTGCTCCTGCTGCTCGCGGCTGAGCATGGTGAAGTAGGCGCACCAGCCGCCCATGCGGACGCGCAGCGAGCGGTAGCGGCCGGGCTCGCGCTGGGCGGTGCGAAGCTCCTCCGTGTCGGCCACGGTGAGGGTCATCATCGAGCCGCCGGTCTCGACGAAGCTGCGGACGAGTGCGGCCATGCGCGCCGTGCCCTCGTCGCCCTCGACGAGTCGGCGGGCGAGGCGCAGGTCGAGCGGGCCGCCGGCAGGGAGCCGCTCGTGGCCCATCTTGGCGTAAGAGAGGATGGCGCTGGGCAGGCCATCGAGGTCGCGCCCAAGGGCAGGAGAGAAGTTCGACGAGACGGGCTCACCGGCGAGGCGCCCGTCGGGCGATGCGCCCAGCCCCTCGCCGATGCCGATGTACCAGGAGAAGGTGCCCACGCCCGCTGGGAAGAGCACGGCGGCGCGGTGGGCCTCGGCGTGGCGGGCCACGGCCTCGGCGTAGGCGGCCATCACCTCGCGGCCGACGGCGTCGGCACGCTCGTCGTCGTTGCCGTACTTGGGCGCGTCGAGCAGCTTCTTCCGCAGGGCCTCGTGCCCATCGAAGTTGACGGACAGGGCGTCGCGCAGCTCGGACATCGTGGCCGCCTTCTGCTCGAAGATGGCGTGCTTGATGGCCACCAGGGAGTCAATGGCGTGGGCGGCGCTCTCGGCGAGCATGCCGAAGGTGCGGAAGCGGGAGCCGCCGGCCGTCATGTCGCGCCGCGACTCAATCGCCCCGTCCATCAGGGCGCTCAGGAGCGGCACGGGGGCGATTGTGCTGCGGTCGTTGAGCGTGGCGACGACGTTGCGGACGACCCGCCCCACCATCGCGTCCGCCTGGGCGAGGAACGCCCGCCACACGTCCTCGAAGGAGGCGAAGGAGCGGGGGTCGCCGGTCTCGGGCGCCGTCTCCGAGCGCTCGCGACCGAGGGCCCAGAGGAGGCACAGCATCAGGCTGAGGCGCTGGAAGACGAAGTTCGTGCGGCCTGGGATGATCACCTCCCAGCAGCCGTCGTTCGTGTAGTCGCGGGCGTCGGGGGTCGGGATGCCGAGGCGTTCGAGGGCGGGGACGAGTGCCTCGTCGTTGAAGAGCGCCGGCATGCCGCCGCCGTCCTTCAGCACCTCGCAGGCGTGGCGGATGAGCGGCTCGGGCGTCGCGCGGTGGAGCCGCACGGTCAGCAGCGGATTGGTCATCTCGTTGCGGCGGTAGGCCTCCAGGAGCAGGTGCGAGAGGGGGTTCGTGCCGTCGCACCCGTCGGGCGTCAGGCCCCCGACCACGATGTTCTGGAGCCAGTGGTTCGTGGCGTCGAGGCTGTCGCGGCGGGCGCCGATCTGGGACGATGTGTAGTGTCGGGTGCGGCGGGCGGGGCCTGCCCTGAGCGAAGCCGCCATGTGGAAAGTCAAGTTTTTTTCACGACGGATCCCCTGGGCTCCCGCAGAGCGGGGCTTTTCGAGGTCGGCAGGAGTGTCGGTCCGATGCGGGCTCATCTCTCTCGAGGCCTCGCGTCATTGCGCC